>CAMAYJ010000016.1 GCA_945862505.1 Bifidobacterium breve
CCGTAGAAGCCGATCGCTGATCCGCTAACCATCACCGAGGGGGGAGCGGAGAGCGACGCAAGTGTGCGGGCAAGAAGCTCGGTGCCCTTCGTGCGGCTTTCGAGAATCTCGCGTTTGTAGGAATCGCTCCAGCGCTTGTCGCCGATACCTGCTCCGGCGAGGTGAACCACTCCGTCGACACCATCAAACTTGGATGCCTCGATTGTTCCGGCGGCCGGATTCCATTCGATTGCATCGGGTGTTGCAGAATTCGGTCGGCGGACTACCGGGATGACCTGGTGTCCATCTGCGACAAGAGACGTTGTCAGTGCCCGGCCGATGAGGCCTGAGGCTCCGGTGATAGCGATCTTCAAGAGGACTCCTGATGATGAGAGATGGGGAGGTGCACAACCGTTAGGGGTGAGGGTATTCCCGATGCTGTGGGATCGGGCGGTCGGGTGGAGAGTCTGTGGCCGATACGCTCAGAACCTCATGAGCACCCGGAAACTGATCCTCTTGGCACTCGCTTGCGGCTTGGCCATCCTCGCAGCAGCAGCAGCACAATTATTCCTCGCCCTGTGAGACTGGGCTGAGCCTTTGGGTTCAGCCATTGCGGCCGTACCGGTAGACTCAGGCTCCCCGTTGTCGCGATAGAGGTGGTCCTAGAGGTGGTCCTAATGGCCGAGAACTTCGACGTCGTCATCATTGGCGGCGGTCCCGGTGGTTATGCCGCCGCACTGTATGGAGCGTCGGCAGGGCTCAACATTGCGTTGATCGAGAAGAACCGCATGGGCGGCACATGCCTCAATGTCGGCTGCATCCCCGCAAAAGAATTGCTCGAGACGGCCTCGATTCGTCGAGCGATCGAAAGCGCTGCGGCCTTTGGTCTAACGACGTCAGAGCCAGTACTCGACTTCTCGGTGACTCAAGTGCGCAAGCAAGGTGTCATCGACGGCCTTGTTGGCGGACTCACCGGTCTTCTTAAGAAGCGCAAGGTCACCGTCTATGACGGGATTGGCACGTTGCACGCCGGTCACGTCGTCAAAGTTTCCGGTGGTTCTTCAGGTGATGTCGAACTGCATGGCACCAATGTGATCCTCGCTTCCGGTTCGGTGCCGCGCACCATTCCCGGTTTCGAAGTTGATGGAGTAACAGTCCTGACATCTGATGAACTGCTTTCGATTCAGAAATTGCCAGCAACTGCGGTTGTTATTGGTGGCGGCGCAATTGGGTGCGAATTCGCATCGATGATGTCCGACCTGGGTACCGATGTGACCATTCTTGAGGCTCTTCCGCAGATCCTGCCTGGCTGCGATGAAGATGTCACTCGTGTAGTGCTTAAGTCATTCAAGGATCGCAACATCACAGTGCGCACCGGTGTTTCTGTGCAGGGGCACGACCCCAAGTTCGCTGGCGGAACAACCGTGAAGTTCGCTGAGGGCGAGTCGGTTGATGTCGACATGGTCGTTGTTTCGGTTGGTCGTCGTCCGCTTTCGGAAAACCTCGGACTCGATGGCACTGCCGTAGCGGTGAGCGATCGCGGCCACGTTGTTGTCGATGAACATTGTCGTACCGGTGAGCCTGGCGTTTGGGCGGTTGGCGATCTCATCGCCACGCCAGCTCTCGCTCATATCGGCTTTGCTGAGGGCATGCTGGCCATCCGCGACATGCTGAATGAAGACCCGACTCCTCTTGATTATTCAAAGGTTCCGTGGTGCATCTACTGCCACCCCGAAGTGAGCTTTGTGGGACACACCGAAAAGTCCGCCAAAGAAGCGGGCTTTGACGTCATCGTAAGTAAGCACCGCTATTCCGGTAACGGCCGTGCGCTCATCCTCGGCGAAACCGAGGGCATGGTGAAGGTCATCGCCGAGAAGCGTTCTGACGGAACGGGCGGTCGATTGCTCGGCGTTCACATGGTTGGCCCTTGGGTTACCGAACAACTTGGCCAGGCGTACCTCGCATTGAACTGGGAAGCCGACGTCGACGACGTCGCTGCGTTCATTCAACCTCACCCAACGTTGAGCGAATTGTTTGGTGAGAGCGTCCTTGCTCTCACCGGCCGCTCGCTTCACGGCTGAATCCGGAGGATTCCATGGCAGAGATTCAACTTCCGCAACTTGGCGAGTCAGTGACTGAAGGAACCATCACGAAGTGGTTCAAAGCAGTCGGTGACTCTGTTGCTGAAGACGAGGTCTTGTTCGAGGTCTCGACGGACAAAGTCGATTCAGAGGTTCCCTCGCCAGTTGGTGGAGTCCTTACCGAAATTCGTGTGGCCGAAGGTGACACCGTCGACGTTGGCACTGTGATCGCTGTTGTTGGTGACGGTACTGGCACTCCTGCTCCTGCTCCCGCCGCTGTGGCGCCTGCACCCGAGCCCGAACCGGCTGCCGTTGTCGCTCCTGTTGTCGAGACAGCGCCGGAACCGCCACCGGCTCCCGTCGCGGCTCCAACACCTGTTGTTGCCCCGACGCCTCCGCCTGCGCCTGTTGTGGCTGCAGCGCCGGCCCCTGCGCCTGCGACCTCAACCGCCGGTCAGGTGCTTTCGCCGATCGTTCGTCGTCTTATCAGCGATTACGGCTTGGATACCTCTCGAATCGCCGGCACCGGTCCCAACGGTCGAATCACTCGCTCCGACGTTGAACTCGCAATTCGGTCGGGTGTTGCGTCGACAACTCCCGCATCGTCTGCTCCAGCTGCGACTTCCAGTGGTCAGCGTCGGGCGACGCCCGCTCCTCGATCGGGCACGGGCGACACCGTCGAACCACTCAACAACATTCGTCGTCGCACGGGCGAACACATGGTGATGTCGAAGCAGGTCTCGCCGCACGCCTACACAATCGTCGAAGTCGATTACGAGAACATCGAACGAGTACGCCGAGCGCACCGGGAATCATTCCGTGTCGAAGAGGGTTTCGGTCTCAATTATCTGCCGTTCATCTCACGCGCCGTCGTCGATGCATTGCGTAACTATCCGCATATGAATGCGTCGGTTGGCGACGGCGAACTGATCGTCCATAACTACGTGAACCTGGCCATTGCCGTCGACCTCGATTTCACGGGCCTCTTGGCTCCAGTTATCCACGAAGCCGACGACAAGCGACTTCGTGCCATTGCTCGCGACATTAATGATCTCGCCGCACGCGCCCGCTCGAAGCAACTGTCGGCCGACGACATCTCGGGGGGAACGTTCACGCTTTCCAACTCCGGATCATTCGGTAGTCACCTCGTGCTTCCGATTATCAATCAGCCGCAGGTCGCGATCATCTCGACCGACGGTGTGCAACGCAAGCCCGTCGTGGTCGCCGGCATCGACGGAAGCGAATCCATCGCGATTCATTCCGTTGGCATGCTGGCCATGAGCTGGGACCACCGTGCCTTCGATGGCGCCTACGCCGCAGCGTTCCTTCGTGACGTGAAGGAAATCATCGAGACCCGCGATTGGGAAGCGGAACTCTAACCATGACGACGGCAGGGGACGCCCCCACCGTCGGTGCTTCTCAGTTGCGCGTCCGCTGGCTGGGGACGGTTCCTTACGGCGAAGCCTCAGATCTGCAGCACGCGTTCTTTGAGCATGGCAACGATGACTGGTTGCTGTTGCTTGAACATCCCCACGTTTACACGCTCGGCGCAAACGCCGATCTTGCCAATGTGCTTGTTGAGCCGGCTTCGGTTGGTGCTGAGTGTCTGCGCACTGACCGTGGTGGCGATGTCACCTATCACGGGCCTGGCCAACTTGTTGGCTACCCGGTGCTGTCAGTTCCCGGCAAGCGTGGTGGGGGAATGGCCGACACGGTCGCGTATGTGCGATCGGTTGAGCAACTCGTAATCGGTGCGTTAAACGATCTCGGATTGACCCACGTTGGTCGGCTTGAGCAGTACCCAGGAGTGTGGGTTGCTCCGGAGTCAGACAACCCGCGCAAGATCGCCGCAATCGGTGTTCGCCTTACTCGCGGTCGTTCGATGCATGGCTTCGCAATCAATGTCGATCCCGATATGTCCATGTTCACGCATATCGTTCCGTGCGGTATCGCTGATAAATCCGTGACCTCCCTTGCTCAGGAAGGCATCGAGGTCACAATGTCCGATGTCATCGACGCAGTCGTAACTCGAGCAACCGCGATGTGGGCAGTCGACCGAGATGTCGACCGGGCCGACATCATCCGTCGTTCGACCGAAGGCGATGACGATCTGTCACCTTTCAGTCGTGGCCTAGGTGCTGGTCTTCCCGTGAAGACGGGGGCCGATCATCGAGCGGGTCCGTCACTGCGTTTGCAGGGCCGCTTGGCACAAGCAGGCGTGGTCGACGGAATCGATTTGATGGAGCGTAAGCCTGAATGGATGCGCGCAAAGATCAGTATTGGTGCTCGCCCACTGGAACTCAAGAAAACATTGCGAGATCTTCAACTCGTCACCGTTTGCGAAGAAGCCGGATGTCCGAACCTTTCTGAATGTTGGTCTGACGGCACGGCGACCTTCATGATCAATGGAGAACGCTGCACCCGAAAGTGCGGGTTCTGTTTGGTCGACACGCGCCTACCCGAGGCACTCGATCCCCAAGAACCAGCAAGGGTCGCTGAAGCCGTAGCTCGCATGGAATTGGAATTTGCTGTCGTAACGACCGTTGCGAGAGACGATCTTCCCGACGAAGGTGCTGGCGCAATGGCGGCCACAGTTCGTGCCATTCGCGATCGCAATGCTGATGTGCAGGTAGAAGTTCTCATCTCCGACTGTCGAGGTCAGGCATCTGCCCTCGATCTCATCTTCGAAAGTCGTCCCGACGTTCTCAACCACAATGTTGAAACCGTTCCGCGTCTTCAGCGAGCAGTTCGACCATCGGCCGGTTACGCCCGCTCACTGGCAGTTTTATCCCGAGCGAAACGCGCCGGTCTCCTTACCAAGTCAGGTCTGGTTGTGGGGATGGGCGAGACCGACGACGAGATCGCGTCGGTCTTGGCCGATCTCGCGGGAATCGGAGTTTCGATCGTCACGATTGGCCAATACTTGCGGCCAACTTCGACGCACCTGCCCGTCGATCGTTGGGTGGTTCCGGAACAATTCTCGATGTTCGCCGCGATTGGTCGTGAACTCGGTATCGATCATGTGGAATCGAGTCCGCTCACACGTTCGAGTTTTCATGCAAAGCAAGCAGCGGCCGAAAGTGCCGTCGCGGTTTCGCTGCATTGATTGCGGCTGTGATTTCCTAGAAGTGGCATCAGTCTTGGGCCGATATGAGCGAGAAGCGTAGAAAAGGAACAAAGAGTGGCATGGAGGCTCTAAGTGGCAGGCGAATCTGAGTACTTCGATGCTGGGTACTACCGAAAACAGGTTCGAGCATTGGATGGCAAGTCCCCAAAGAATCTCGTCGGTCATTACGCCGCAGTGGGTTGGCGGCTTGGCCTTGATCCTCACCCAGAGTTTTCGACGAATGGCTATCTTGCCGACAATCCTGATGTGCGGAGGGAAGGGTTCAATCCGCTCAACCACTTCGAACAATGGGGGAGAGAAGAGAAACGCCAATCTGTTTCGGTGGCCGACTATGAGCGTCGAACCCGGGCGAACAAACTCGTGCGGCGAGTAGAACTGTTTGATCTCGCGTATTACCAATCCCAGGTACCGGCCGAACGATTCCCAGATGCCCTAAACGCGCTAGATCATTATCTTGAGAAGGGGTGGCGCTCTGGACTTGACCCCCATCCATCCTTTTCGACAAGCGGCTATCTCCACGACAATTTGGATGTTGCTGAGAGCGGCAATGATCCACTAACTCACTACGTTCGCCACGGGCTGGCCGAAGGAAGAGCGATCGTAGATCCGCTTGATTTTGCTCAGCCTGGGTACAAAACGCCTGATTCGCAATGGGCTGCTGATGTGAGGGAATCACTCGGCTTGTATTTAGAGCACCTCGGGATCGATTTCGACGTCGCCGAAATTGACCTTCGTGGCGGCACGTTGGATCTCCGGGGCGAATACGAATGGTTCGATGCGGAGTTCTATCTTCGAAAGTATGCCGACGTAGCAAATGCCGCCATTCCCGCGCTCACTCATTTTGTGGTGGCAGGTCACCGTGAAGGGCGGTTTCCCAATGCGGCAATTTATGAGGAACGCTCCCTTAAGGACAATATTCAACGCGTACTTCTCGCGAGGACGTCGTCGCTTCAATCCCACGACGGAGCAGTCGAAAGTGGTGCGGAGATTCGTACCGGCGCCGAAGTCGTCACGGAGATTCTGGATCGTCAACTCATTGCGGGTTCACGGGTGGTCATAGCATTCGCCCACGATGACTACGTCGAGCATGTGGGCGGCATTCAGATCGTCTCGGCTCAGGAGGAAGTGAAGTTTCGGGAACTCGGAGACGTCTACATTTCGATATTTCCGAACAGGCTCTTTCTCGCACTGAGTTCTTCATCCCCAAGAGAGTTCCTCGTCCGGTGTCGCATCAATGGAGAACTTTTCGATGCAGCCTTCCCCCTGGTCGAATTTGCTGCGGCATTTTCTCAGCAGTTTTCTGAGAATGAAGTGGTCGTCGTGGTGCACTCGGTGCTTGGTCATGCGCCAGAAGCAATTCGGGAATCGATAGAGGTGCTTCAACCATCGACTGCATGTTGGTGGGTTCATGACTTTTCTGCCCACTGTCAGAATTATCGGCTCACCCGAAATGGAGTGAATTGGTGTGGAGACCCGGCTCCTGAGAGTCAGTCCTGCCAGCTGTGTGCGTATGGACCTGTTCGTGTGCAACACGTCAATCGTATTCATTCACTTTTTGATGGTGTTGACTGGACCTTCGCGGCGCCATCTGCAGTCGCTGCAGACCAGTCGATGTCGGGTTCCACGCCGCTTCCAATCCGGCCAGTCGTAATTCCACACGGCGTGATACGGAGAGAGGGAGCTCTGAGAGAGCCCTGTAGTGCCAACGACAAAGTGCGCGTTGCATTTGTTGGGCATCCTGCAGCGATCAAAGGTTGGAATCAATTCACAGCTTTCGTTTCCGATGCAGGACTGAATGCCGACGATTTTGAATTCTTTCACTTCGGCGTCGAATCTCAATTTGTTCCCTCTGTGACATTTATCGAACTGCGACCAAGCCCGGGCGGACGGTCTGTCACGACGGAGTTACTTTTGGAGAACCGAATCGATGCTGTAGCGAACCTGGTTGAGGGGAAGGAAACCTTCAATTTTGTGACGTTTGAGGCGATGGCAGCCGGCTGTTGTGTGCTCACCTCCCTTGGGTCTGGCAACGTGGTTGTAGCCGCAGAATCAGAGGGTCTCTTGGTGCAAGTTGAAGATGGCGTCATGGGGTTTGACTATGAAGCGATCCGAGACGAGATCCGTCGGAAACGCAGATGTGACATCGGACGTTTCCACATCACGGGACTAACCCCTGCGCTCCTTTCGGTGGTGTCGAATGGCGCTTGAGATTTTCACTTCCGCAAATCTCGAGTACTTGCCGCAAGCTTCCGTTCTCGCTGAGTCGGTCAAGCGTTACGCTCCAGACGCAAGATTCACACTTGTCCTTGTTGATGCGTTTCCCGCCGAGGATTCGCCGCATGGGCAACGATTACGCAGCGGTTTGTTCGACGAGATTCTTATCTCCGAGGACCTGCTCGGCGAAGCACACGACTCGTGGATTTTCGGGTACGACGTGGTTGCGGCGTGCACTGCACTCAAGGGGCGAGCGCTCCTACGTTTACTAGAGCGTGAACAACCGGTTCTTTACCTTGATCCAGATACCGCTCTTTTCGGTCCGCTTTCAGATGTTGAGAATGCTTTGGGCGAGGCTTCAGTCTTGCTGACCCCTCACTTACTCGATGCGGCGGCCCTCGATAGCCACGCAGTTGACCAGGAAATATCCACTCTTGCGCATGGGATCTATAACTTCGGAATGTTCGGTGTGAGTCCTTGCGAGGAAGGCATTCGATTTGCTGAATGGTGGGCGAGTCGTTTGGAGAAACATTGTGTCGACGACATTGCAAGAGGGCTGTTCGTTGATCAGCGTTGGGGGGACCTTATCCCGCCGTTTTTCCCTAACAGCCTGATTTTCCGTCACGCCGGATTCAATTTCGCATCGTGGAATATGCACCAGCGGCACCTCTCGATCGACGACCTAGGCGATTATCGAGTTAATGACGACCCTCTCGTGATGTATCACTTCACGAAGGGTCTGGGCATTGGTTTTGAAATTTCGAAGTTGGCGATGTCGCAGAACCCTCTGGTCGCAGACCTTTGGCGCTGGTATCTCGAGCGAGTCGACTACTTTTCGAAGGGAATCGAACCGCAACGATGGTCATATGGTTTCTACCGAGACGGATCACGAGTTCGAGATCAAGAGCGGAGCGAATGGCGGTCTCTAGCTCCCGAAGAGCGTCCGAATGATCCGTTTGATCGTGTGCTGTCGTGATCGCTGATTCGATGCGAGTGCCCATTAACCTAGGCATGATGATGAATGATCGTCTTGAACGAGTCCGATCAAAAATGGCTGATCATGGGGTCGACGTTTGCCTGCTTTCCGTAGGGCCTGACCTTCCTTGGCTCACCGGTTACGAAGCGATGCCCCTCGAGCGGCTCACCATGCTCGTGGTGCCCGTCGATGGTGACGCCACACTGGTTGTCCCGTCTCTCGAAGTCGCTCGTGTCGTGCCTCGTGACGATCTCTTTGCCGTTCGCCCTTGGGGAGAAACCGACGACCCGATCGCGATTGTTTCTGGTCTTGTGGGTGCTGCTCAAACCGCTGCAATTGGCGAACGCACCTGGGCGCGCTTTCTGGTCGAACTCCAACACGCTCGTCCTGACCTTTCCTTCACCACAACCTCTTCGGTGATCGGGCCATTGCGTGCAGTGAAAGACGCAGCCGAAATTCTCGCTCTTCGAGCAGCGGCTGCCTCGGTCGATCAAATTGCCGGCCAACTGCAAGCGGGCGAGATCCCGCTTATCGGTCGAACAGAAGCAGAAGTTTCGGCGGATCTCGGCCGACGAATTCTGGCCGACGGTCATCATCGGGTGAACTTCGCAATCGTTGCCGCGGGAGAGAACGCCGCAAGTCCACATCACGAACCAACATCTCGAGTGATCAGGCCGAACGAAGTTGTGCTGTGCGATTTTGGCGGAACCATGGCCGACGAAAATGGAATCGGCTACTGCTCAGACATCACTCGCTGTGTCGTGACAGGCGAGCCAACTGCTCGGATGACTGAGGTGTATGAGATTCTTGAACGTGCCGAATCTGCCGGCAGACATGCGGGTGGTGCTGGTGTTGTCGCCGAAGCCGTCGACGCGGCGACACGTTCGATCATCGACGACGCCGGTTACGGCGAGTGGTTCATGCACCGAACCGGGCATGGAATTGGCGTCGAGGAGCACGAAGATCCCTACATCGTTCTCGGAAATGCTGCTCCGCTTGTCGTTGGGAATGCGTATTCCGTTGAGCCAGGGATCTACCTGCCCAACGAATTTGGATTCCGTCTTGAAGACATCATGGTGGTGACCGAATCAGGTGCAGAATCGATTACCAACGCCGAGCGGTCATTGGTGTCTGTCGAGGCATGACAGAGTGACAACTCATGATTGATTTCGACGCCGCCTCACTCCTGCTTCAGTGGGCAGCTGGTGGGCTCCTCTTCCTCTGGGTTACAACGCGGCGCAGAGAAGTCTCTCTTGGTTACGGATGGCTTATGCGCGGGACATACCTGCTCATGGCAGGCGGCGCTGCATACATCGGAATCTTCGTGATCGAGCCGTTGGTTGTGCGCGATGTCGCTTCAGTGGGCGTAGTTCTCGCGTCGGGATACGCGCTGGCCTCGTCGATCATTCGCCGTAAAGCGGGGGTATCGGGGCAAGTCGCATTGGCCGAGAGCCGTACTGAGCGAGTCGCAGCGATGACCGGCATCGAACGAGAAGCCGCTGAAAAGGACGTAACTGTTCGTGAGTTCGATCCTCGTCTCGACCTGATCGCTCCGATCCTCGGGTTCGTAGGTGTCGTCGCCGCAGGTCTCGAAGCCGGCGGGCCTGCTTGGCTTGCGGTTTCACGATTTGTCGTCGGCGCACTGTTCCTCGGGGCAGCAACCGATGCAATGTTGCTTGGTCACTGGTATCTCGTGCAGCCGGGTCTGGCTCGAGGCGCTCTACTTGAGCTCGTTTACTGGACAGGTTGGCTCTGGGTTCCTGAAGTGGTCTTGTTGCTCGTTCCAACCGGAATGATCTCGGCAATCAACGGAACCATCGACGACGGTTACAACGGTCTGCTCACTTGGTTCTGGGTGATGTGCGCGATCACCACCATTGGTCTGATTATCACGACACGCCTAGCGCTGAAAGAGCGTTCGTATTCGGCGGTAATGGCGGCAACAGGGTTACTTTACTTAGCGATTCTCACAGCATTCGGGACCGACTTGGTTGCAAGGGCGTTGCTGTCCTCGGCGAACTAAGCCTCAGCGGGCAACGAAATACTTGGCCTGCGGGTGGTGGCAAATCAGCGCTGACGTGGTTTGCTCAGGCTGGTATTGGAAGCCGGTGTCCTCGTTGACCTCAATGCCTATGCGTCCTGCGTCAAGAATCTGAGCAACTCGTTCATTGTCTTCGAGATCAGGGCATGCGGGGTAACCCCATGAATAGCGACCGCCGCGGTATTGCTGGCGGAAGAGGCCTGCGAGCGATGGGCCGTCATCCTGGGCGAAGCCCCAGTCTTCGCGCATGCGGCGGTGCCAGTACTCAGCGAGTGCTTCAGCCATCTCGACGCCGAGGCCATGCACCAACAGGTACTCCTGATAGCGGTTCTCCTCGAAAAGTTTCGCGGCGACATCGCTCACTCGTTGGCCCATCGTGACGATGTGAAATGCGGCGTAGTCGACATCGGCATCGGTTGATCGAAAGAAGTCGGCGATGCACATGAAAGGCGCTGCTTGCTGGCGCGGATAGTGGAAGCGAGTGAGTTCTTCCGACCGAGTCGCGTCGGTCCAGACCACCAGGTCGTCTCCGTCGCTGTTCACGGCGAAGTAGCCATAGACCACCTGCGGGATGAGCATGTCGGCGGCTTTTGCCTCAGCAAGTTGTGATCGCAGTGTTGGGCGAATGCGATTTTTGAACTCTTCGTCGGTTTCCGTGACGCCGTCATTGGTTTCGGGACGGAACTGCCACTGGTTTCGGAAGAGCGCGGTTTCATTGATGTAGGCAGCAATATCGTCGAGCGAAATTCCCTTGATGACTTTGGTCCCGAGGAATGGGGGAGTGAAGATTTCGTTATCGGTGGCAACGTCGGGTGATCGCAAGGGAAGGTCCTCGGCGGCCGCCACAACCTTTGTTCCGGAGCGTGCTGGGACCTTGCTTTCACTCGGGACTCGACCCCAATCGAAATCGTCTGGTTCGTTGCCACGCTTGATGTCGCCGATTCGGTCCATGACCCGAAGGCCCTCAAACGCGTCCTTGCCGTAGAACAACCTCCCCTCATAAACCTCACGTAGATCGCGTTCGACGTAACTGCGCGTGAGAGCGGCGCCACCGAGGAGCACAGGGATGTTCGAGAGATTTCGAGCGTTCAATTCTTCGAGGTTGTCTCGCATGATGAGTGTGGACTTCACGAGAAGTCCACTCATACCAATCGCGTCGGCGTTTACCTCAACAGCTTTTTCGATCATCTCGGCAATTGAAATCTTGATGCCGAGGTTGACAACTTCATAGCCGTTGTTGGTGAGGATAATGTCGACAAGATTCTTGCCAATGTCGTGGACGTCGCCCTTCACGGTGGCGAGGACAATGCGACCTTTCCCGCCATCGTCGACTTTTTCCATGAACTTCTCAAGATGGGCAACCGAGGTCTTCATCGTCTCGGCCGATTGGAGAACGAAGGGAAGTTGCATCTCGCCGGTGGCAAAAAGCTCACCCACGACTTTCATTCCAGCGAGAAGAACGTCGTTAATGATGAAGAGCGGTTCCATGCCTTCGCTCATAGCGCGGTCGAGATCAACCTCGAGGTTTTCGCGCTCGCCGTCGATGATCCGTTGGCTCAAAATCTTTTCGATTGTCCAGTCACTACGGTCTTCTCGGACAACGTCCGCGGCTTTTACGTCGGCGAAGATGTCGAGAAGTTTCTTGAGAGGGTCGTAGCCTTCGCTTCGACGGTCATAAATGAGATCGAGCGCTACCTCCCGCTGCTCATTGGGAATTTTGTTGAGCGGCATGATGCGGGCGGCGTGCACGATCGCTGAATCGAGCCCGGCTTTGATGCATTCGGCGAGAAACACTGAATTGAGTACATGTCGAGCTGCAGGTTTGAGACCAAAGGAAACGTTGGAAACGCCAAGTGTGGTGAAGACGCCAGGCAACTCGGCTTTGATGCGTCGAATTGCTTCAATCGTCGCGATTGCATCGCCGCGCAGGTCATCGTCGCCCGTAGAAAGCGGGAAGGTGAGCGCATCAAAAATAAGATCGCTGGGTTCCAGACCGTAGCGATTTACGGCGAGATCGTGAATGCGGTGGGCAATTCGCAACTTCCATTCGATGTCGCGTGCCTGACCTTCTTCATCGATGAGAAGACAGATCACCGCAGCGCCGTATTCGGCAGCGAGCTTCATAACCCGATCAAGGCGGCTGCCTTCGGTATCGCTGTCTTCGAGGTTGGCGGAGTTGAGTATGGCGCGCCCACCAAGCCAAGAAAGTCCTGCCTCCAGAACCTCAGGTTCTGTTGAATCAAGCACGAGCGGAACGCTGGACTGTGTGGCGAGTAATTTCGCCAGCTCGTCCATGTCGTTGGCTCCATCGCGCCCGACGTAGTCGACGCAGACATCGAGAACGTGTGCACCCTCGCGGACCTGGTCCTTGGCCATCTGAACGCAAGTATCGAGATCAGAATCGAGGAGTGCATCGCGGAACTTCTTGGAGCCGTTGGCATTCGTGCGCTCGCCGATGATCATGAACGAGGTGTCTTGTTCAAACGGCACGAGCGAATAGATCGAGGTCGCACCGGCCTCGTGCATAGGCTTGCGTGGGGCAGGAGTGAGATCGCGACAGCGTTCGACGACAGCGGCGAGATGCTCGGGCGTTGTTCCGCAGCAGCCACCGACGATGTTCACCCCGAGTTCGGTGATAAATCGTTCATGGTGGTCGGCCAGACCTTCGGGGGAGAGGTCGTAATGCATGTGTCCGTCAACGACACTGGGCAGACCAGCATTTGGAATGCATGAGATCGGCATGCGGGCGTGGGCGGCGAGATGGCGAAGGTGTTCGCCCATTTCGACCGGACCAGTCGCGCAGTTGATGCCAATGACATCGGGATGAAGCGGATCGATTGCGGCAAGAGCCGCTGCAATTTCGGTCCCTGGCAGCATGCGACCGGTGAGTTCCATCGTGACCTGCACCTGAAGCGGGACTTCACGACCCTCTGCTCGCATCGCTCGGCGAGAGCCGTTCATGGCGGCCTTCACGGTAAGAAGGTCAAACATGGTTTCGATGATGAGGAGGTCGACACCACCTTCGATGAGCGCTCGCGCCTGCGCTTCGTAGTGGTCTCGAAGTTCGGCGTAGCGAATCTGACCGAGTGAAGGGAAGCGAGTGCCTGGTCCGATGGAGCCGGCGACCCAGCGGGGTTGGTCGGGTGTTGAAAAGTCATTTGCGACGCCTCGGGCAAGGCGGGCAGCCACAACGTTCAACTCGTGAACACGATCGGCAAGGTCGTATTCGCCCAGCGGGATAGCGAACGCACCGAACGTATCTGTCTCGATGACATCGCAACCCACTTCGAGATAGCGAGCGTGGACGTCAGCGATTATGTCTGGTCGGGTGACCACGAGTAGTTCGTTGCAACCCTCGAGATCAGGTCCGCCAAAGTCCTCTTCGGTCACGCCACTGGTCTGAATGCAGGTACCCATGCCGCCGTCGAAGATGACGACTCGGTCATGGATTGCCTCAAGGAATGTTCTCATCGTGGATCTCCTGAAGATGGTTTGGCGCGGAACGAGGATCGGTTGTGATCTCGCCGCAAGCCGGGGCATCACGCCCTACCCATCAGGTCAGCTTCGACTCTCACACGGTAGCAGAGCGCGGTTGGGATCAGACGCTGGAGGCGGGTTCGCTGCTTCGCTGCCTCTAGGCTCTCTGTCGTGAAGATCTATACGCGCAAAGGTGATGACGGCACAACTGGACTGCTCTATGGCGGTCGTGTCGCAAAAGATTCAGCGGCGCCGACTGCCTACGGGACGGTCGACGAGTTGCAATCGTTTCTCGGACTTGCTCGTGCGGAAGCCGACGCCGAATTGGGCGACTTGTTGGTGCACCTTGAACGCGACCTCTGGGTTTTGATGGGCGAACTCGCCGCTGACCCCGGTAGTCGCGACAAGTTGACGGCAGGGGCAACGCTCGTGACCGACGACATGGTCACCCATCTTGAAGAGTTGATCGACAGCACAAGTGCGAAGTTCGAACCACCGACTGAGTTTGTCGTGCCGGGTCAAAATCGAATCGGTGCGCTTCTCGACGTCGCACGAACAGTTGCTCGTCGCGCCGAGCGCGACAGTCTTGCTGCGGCTGGTCCCGGAAGCGCAGTCGTTCCCTATCTCAACCGCTTGTCGGATCTGCTCTGGACCCTTGCCCGCTGGCAAGAAGGAACGTCGTTGCCAACGCGGTCCGTGAAGCCGTAACAATCGTTCCGTTCTCCTGAACCCAACAAAGAGGTCCTCGTGGCTCTGAAGATTTCGCCTGCCCGTTCCGTCCCTGCGACTGTCGATGCTGTCGTCGTCGCCGTTGCCTCTGACAAGTGTTCCGATCGGGCATTGAAGGCACGTGGACTGCCGATTGCGGCGTTACACACGCAAGGCTTTACCGGCGCAGCCGATCAGACGGCATTTGTTGTTGACGCCAACGGTCGTTCAATCATCGTTATCGGCGTTGGGCCATCGAAGTCTGTCGATGACAACCGGCTACGTCGCTTTGGTGCACAAGCTGTGCGCGCCGGATCTCGCTCCAAGCGAATCGCTGTCGACGCGAGCGACCTGCTTAACGATGGAACGGCAGTAGAGCGCACGACGGCGTTGCGGGCATTGGCCGAGGGCCTCGTACTCGGCTCGTATCGCTTTACCGAATACCGATCTGATCCCAAACCCGTTGCCATAACAACGGTCACCGTCGCCGGGATCAGCGGCAAAGCTTCAACCGACGCATTTACCAAAGGTCTGAAAATTGGTGAAGCCCAGAACTTTGCTCGAGATCTGGTGAACCGACCAGGTGGCGATCTGACGCCCGACGCGCTTGCACAAGAAGCCGTCAAACTCGCTCGTCGCGAGCGGTTCACCATCGAAGTGCTCAACCTCGCGCAAATCCGTCGGCAGAAACTCGGTGGACTTCTCGGAGTGAATCGCGGTTCCACGCTTGAACCGCGATTTGTGAAGATCACCTATACGCCCCGTTCGCCAAAGGGCACGCTCGCGTTGGTCGGAAAAGGAATCACCTTTGATTCCGGTGGTCTGTCCATCAAGACCGGCGAAGGCATGATGACCATGAAGATGGACATGGGTGGCGCGGCAGCGGTGTTGGGCTGCTTCGCTGCTCTCAGGGCGGTTGCCCCGAAGTGCAAGGTCGTTGGCTATCTGCCCATGACCGACAACATGAGCGATGGCGATGCAACTCGTCCCGGCGATGTGCTGACCATTCGCAACGGCACGACCGTAGAAGTCCTCAACACCGATGCCGAAGGTCGCCTCGTTCTTGCTGACGCGCTCTCGTTGGCAACCGAAGATGCCCCAGATGCGATTGTCGATCTCGCAACGTTGACTGGTGCTGTTGAGGTTGCTCTTGGCGGTCGAATCGCTGCGGTGATGTCAAATAGCGATGCGTGGCTTGAAGACGTTGAGGATGCTGCCGAATCGGCAGGCGAACGTATGTGGCCGCTTCCACTGCCCACCGATTATCGAGCATTTCTCGATTCCGATGTTGCTGATCTGCGCAACATCTCTCGGTCACGGGGCGGCGGCACAATCACCGCGGGGCTCTTTCTCCAAGAGTTCGTTGGCGAGGGCATCCCCTGGGCGCATATCGATATTGCCGGAACGGCGTGGTCTGAAACTGACGACGCCGAAACCACAAAGGGCGGCACCGGCTATGGCGTGCGTACGCTCCTTGAACTCGCACGAACGTTCACGCCACGCCGTCGCTGATTCCCTGCCGTTTTAGCGTCGCGGTGGGCGCCTCGGCCTGTGGGGCTCGAGCAAGTGCCCATCGAACTGCATCGTGAGCGACAGCTGGATGGAAGCGCCAACGATGCAGCTGACGCTCGATGGTGATGTTGTCTTCGCCGAGTTGGATCATTGAAAGCGCGAGTGAACGAGCACGTGTCTGCATCTGTTCGAACGATGGCGATGTGCGGGGCTGACGTAGCCATACGTCGTGGCGAGCCTGAAGCGACTGGGGGAGTCGTTCGGTTTGTGCGCGAGTGAGCGGGGCAAGGCGACGACGAACCATGAGCGAGGTCGGCCCATGCATGCGAGCAGCGCCAAAGCGACAGCACCGTTCAAAGGTACGCAAGAGCGGAGCATTACGACCTCCGCGCATGCCGACGCCCAACGATTGGGCGGTATCGATGAGGTCGAGTTCGAAGCCCTCGGGGTTTCGGTCGAGTCCGTCGGCGAGACGGCGCAGAAGCCATACCGAAGATGGACCAAGAATCGGCAACCAGAACGTTTCAACATAGGCAGAGCGCGGGTCGTGACCAAGCTGGTCGATGACCGGGTCACACCACGACTCGACGGCAAAGATGGTGGTTGGCTCAATGGGATCAGCGATGAGGGTCACTCGTCCTCCTGAAGACGTCAGCGTCCATCACGACCTTTCGTGATGTTTCGGTGACTTTCGTCCTGCGAAGGTTCGCGGTCAACAGGCCATGAGAACCGTTTTTAAGGGCGGTCGCCTCCTGTGCATCAGCGTTGTCTTCGGCCACAATGAGGAAATGGTGTTTCCAGACAATGAGCCGATTGATGCAACGGCAGTTGTGTTTGCACGAGGAGTGCTCGAGTCGGCGACCTCGGTAGCAGTGCTCTCCGGAGCAGGTATCAGCACTGATTCCGGTATTCCAGATTTTCGAGGCCCCAACGGAGTGTGGACTCGAAATCCAGGAGCGGAGAAGCGGTCGACGATCCAGCACTATGTCGAGGACCCACAGGTTCGACGAGACGCCTGGCAGATTCGACTTCAGTCAGACATGTTCACTGCATCGCCGAACGATGGGCATAGGGCGCTCGTCGCACTCGAGCGATCAGGTCGGTTGCACACCTTGGTGACACAAAACATCGACGGACTTCATGTCATCGCTGGCAATTCGCCAGACAAGATCGTTGAAATACATGGCACCGTTCATCGATGGGAATGTGTCGACTGCGGTGCTCGTGGGCCGATGGACGAGGCGCTCGATCGAGTCCGAGCGGGAGAGGAAGACCCCCATTGTCTGTTCTGTGGCGGAATCGTGAAATCGGCGACGATCATGTTCGGTCAATCGCTGGTGGCTGCTGACTTGATGCGGGCGGAGCTGGCGGCAACGGAATCCGAAGTGTTGTTGGCCGTTGGCACAAGTTTGAGCGTTTATCCGATTGCTGTCATGGTGCCATTGGCCCTCGAGGCTGGGCGTGCCGTCGTCATCGTCAATGCCGAGCCGACCCCGTTCGATCAACACGCCACAGCGGTCATTCACGGGTCGGCGTCTGTTGTTCTGCCTGCCCTTCTCGCCCCGTGAACCCCGGGGGTGGCAGAAAGCCGACCTACTAGGTAGGGTTTTCACACTGAGCGGGTAAATCGTTCGTTCCCCCGAGCACTTGAGGCACACCATGGCGACCTTCAGAGACCTTCTGTCGCAGACAAAAAGCCAGATCACCGAGATCGAACCCAGCGAAGCCGAAGTGCTTCGCGCTGCACCCGCGACGGTGTTTCTTGACGTTCGTGAGCCCGATGAGTTCGAACAGGGAGCGATTCCCGACGCCATTTTCATCCCCCGAGGACATCTTGAAGCTCAGGTGGAAAGTCGTATCCCTGATCGTGACTCAAAGATTGTGGTGTTCTGCGCCGGCGGAGTGCGATCGGCTTTCGCAGCAAAGACCCTTGGCGAACTTGGTTACACCGATGTTCTCTCTATGAACGGTGGGTTCAACGCGTGGAAAGACCAGGGGCGCAAGTGGTCGGCTCCGCGCACACTTTCTGCAGAACAACGCAATCGTTATCAGCGTCATCTTCTGCTTCCCGAGGTTGGCGAAGAAGGTCAGTTGAAGCTTCTCGATTCGAAGGTTCTGTTACTTGGAGCCGGCGGGCTTGGTTCACCATCAGCGCTGTACCTCGCTGCTGCTGGCGTTGGCACCATTGGCATCATCGACATGGACGTTGTTGATGAATCCAACCTTCAACGTCAGATCATTCACAACATTGAACGCGTTGGCATGCGGAAAGTCGATTCAGCAGCGAAGACATTGAAACTGCTGAATCCTGAAGTCAACGTCATCACTCACGACATGCGCCTTGACGCGTCGAATGTCGTTGAACTGCTGTCGCAATACGACCTCGTCGTCGACGGTGCGGACAATTTTCCGAGTCGTTACCTGCTGAATGACGCGTCGCTCAAGACGGGTACTCCAGTTGTGCACGGTTCGATCTTCCGCTTTGAAGGTCAGATGACAGTGTTTCTTCCTCACGATGGCCCCTGCTACCGGTGCTTCTTGCCCGAGCCGCCGCCACCGGAACTCGCGCCGTCGTGCGCTGAGGCTGGTGTACTTGGTGTGCTTCCAGGAATTGTTGGCTCAATTCAGGCCATCGAAGCGATCAAGTTGCTTTTAGGCCTTGGCGATTCCTTGTCCGGTCGGCTCATGGCCTATGACAGCCTTGAGCAGTCGTTCATGACCTACAAGATCCGTCGCGATCCAAAGTGCCCGGCGTGCTCAATCGAGCCAGAAGAAATCGTGATTGCGGAATACGACCAGTACTGCACGCCGCACGCTCCGCATTTCGACCACTAATTCTCCCGTTGGCTGACTGTCGTTTCACCGATAGTCAGCCGATCGGAACCACTTTTTGGCGAGAGGTCGCGTTTCTGCGGTCGGCATCATGCGAATATGGTCTCCATGAGAGCGAAGATCGCAGCTGGAGCGGCAAAGGTCAAAGGTGCGGTGCCCGAAGGCGCTGCATCGGTTGGTCTTGGCATCGCGGTCGCATCAATCGCTGCATATGTCTTTGTCGTCATCACGCTGAATTCACTTGATGGTGGAGCGAAAGCAGCGTTCTCGGCTTTTTGGGCTGTGATCTTTGTGGTCGGCCCGGGTTTCTTCTTGCCGATGGAGCAGGAAGTGGGACGGGCGGTTGCCTATCGCCGCGCGCAGAATGACGGAAGTCGGCCGCTTGTCGCCAAAGCATTCAAGTTGGGCGCAGGTCTTACAGCGATTTTGGTCATTGCTGCGATAGCGCTTTCGCCCCTTCTCTCGAAAGAAATCTATGACGGCGACCAGTTCTTCACGGTTGCGTTGGTCATCAGTTTGGTGTCCTTCTTCCTGATGCATCTGGCCCGCGGCGTGCTCGCGGGTGAAGGGCGTTTCCGTCCGTACGCCGAGATCATTGCGATCGATGGTGTGATCCGGCTTGTGATGGCGGTAGGCCTCGTGGCTGCTGGCGTGACCTCAGCAGGGATCTTTGCTTTGTGCATCGGTTTGGCACCGCTCGTTGCTTTGCCATTTGCACTTCGCGGGCAACGGCAGGTCCTACGTCCAGGCACCGATGCTCCATTCGGGGAACTTTCGAAGAACTTGGGCTGGCTTCTTGCCGGGTCTGTGTTTATGCAGGCCCTGGCCTACTCGCCCTTGCTCGGAGTGAATCTGCTGGGTGGTCCGGAAGACGAAATGATTGTCGCCGGCTTCGCCTCTGCATTTTTTATCGCTCGAATTCCGATTTTGGCGTTCGGAGCGATCCAAGGTGTTCTCTTGCCGAAACTCGCTGGGTTGGCGGGGAGCGGGCAGAAAGATGAGTTCAAGAGCGGACTAGAAAAATTGCTGGTTCTCGTCGTTGGTATCGCGATTATCGGAACGGTCGGAGCGTTCGTCCTCGGGCCTGCTGTGGGCAAAATCCTCTTTAACGATTTCACGATGAGTGCAAGCGGGCTTGCTCTCCTCGCCGCGGGCAGCGGCGTATTCATCATTGCCTTGACCCTTGCGCAAGCACTGATGGCACTGGGTGGTCACAGGACGACGGCTATTGCGTGGGGCCTTGGCCTCCTCGTTGCGATTCTTTGCATGTGCCTGATCCACGGTCTTGAACTGCGCGTCGACCTCGGGTTTCTTCTGGGCGGTCTGCTCGCGACATCGGTGATGTTCCCTGCGTTGCTTCGCCGCCGTTCACGCATGGACGACCTTGGCGTAGGTGCGCTTGTTGAAGCAATCGAACACGAGCCGATTGAAATCTGATGGACGCCGATACCTCTGGCGAGTGGTACACCGATCGCCTTCAACGCATAAATGGTCGAGGCTGGAAGCGGTTTGTTCCAGATCCGTATCGATGGAACCTGCGCCGACTGAAGTTGGGGCGCACGCTTGACGTCGGTTGCGGGATCGGCCGATGTCTCGCATTCGTCGACGGCAATGGCATTGGGGTAGATCACAACGAGAAGTCAGTTCAAGTCTGCCGCTCTCGTGGGCTCGAGGCGTATACGCCCGATGAGTTCTTCGGCATCGATGTGGGGCTCTTCGACTCGATCTTGCTTTCGCATGTCTTGGAACACACCAGCATTGATGAGGGTCGGGAACTGCTCATGTCATATGTGCGGTATCTGAAGCCAGGGGGGCGGGTCCTGCTGATTACCCCGCAGCTCGCTGGTCAGAGGTCCGATCCAACACATGTACGACTCCTTGACACTGAGGCCTTGCGGTCGGAGATCGAGGAGTTGGGCGGAGTCGGCATCAAAACCCGGTCTTTTCCCTTTCCTCGCTTCGCCGGCGGCGTCTTTCGGTACAACGAATCGCAGGCAATCGGGGCGATTCCGGGTGGCGTTGCAGAGGACTGATCGGGGAGTACCATTGTCGTGAGGCGGAGGAGCACGTTTGCGCGTGCGTCTTTTTGAGGTGTGTATGTCCGTCTTGAAGTTCCTCAAGCGACTATTGGCCCGGCGCAGGATGTTGCGCCGTGGCATTGTCGTTGGGTTTTTTCTGGGCGTTGTCTTTTTCGCAACCAGCTGTCTGCCTGGTGTGGTTGCGTCGCCCACGTCTGGCTTGACGTACGGCAAAGGTCCTCTTGACGCAATCCGCGATGCAGCGAGCCGCACCACTACTTCCGGGCCGGGCTCGCAATGCGGGCTGACGTCTCTCGAGTTGGCCGTGATGATGATGGTGCCGACCTACTTCGAAGCTGGCGGACCAGTTCCCTCGCCCATGGCGCTCTCGCGTTGGGACAATGTCAATGCTTGGTCGCTCAATGCAAACCTGTTCGCGTTTGGTCAAACGACTGGCCCGTACGTCAACGCGTTCTTCAGTCCCGGTATCGGCTTATGGCAGTTCGATTCCGCAGGCCGTTGGGATCTCACTGCTGCCGATGCAATCGATGTTGTGACTGCTTCGAATACAGCGGCCGCGCATATTGCTTCGAAGTGGTGCGATGCCTCGCGAGATCCATATTGGAATGCGAATCCGCAACGCCGCCGAGCCTATGCCTGGGGCGCGTGGTTCGGGTGTCGATCATCAATCAATTCGTCGCCATGCGAAGACCGCTACCAGCAACTTATTCTTGAAGGCGCAATCAATTCGGCTCAGGATTTGGGCGTCGACACGAGCGGCGGCATGTCCTCTCGAACCTGCGATGTCGTTGGTCTTGGTTCAAACCTTCCGTGTTGGTATGTCAACCCTGCCAACGCGCAAGGTTCAAAAGGCTGGACTTCTTTAACCTACGATCCAGCGCGCCCCGACTTTGTTACGCCGTTGCCGAAACCGTTCTACGTCGTGCGTGCCAACGGCCGCGAGTACCGCATCTGGTTGAAAGTTGATACCGGTTACGACATCGGAATCACTGCGTCGCATCCGGTCACCACCAACGCGCGCACCTCAATGGTGTGGGAGCGTCAAGCAAACCTTTGTGACAAAACGCAGTATCGCGGCGAGTGTGGGGGAGCGCCACCCATCGGCGTTCTTGATGCTGTGTCCGTTGGAAACAGCTCAATCAACCTAAAAGGTTGGGCGTGGGATCGCGATACGACGGGCGTTGTTCCGATTCATGTGTACGTCGGCGCAGTTGGGCATGGATTGACGACCGGTAGTAGTCGAGCCGATGTCGCTGCTGTCTATTCTGGTGCTCCGGGAAATACGGGCTTCGATGTCACGTTGCCTTCGGCTGTCGGGACGCAGCGGGTTTGCGCTTATGCCATTGATGTTGGGGGAACGCTAGGTAATCCTCAAATCGGTTGTCGTGACGTTGTTGTGACGTCAACACCGCGCGGAGTCATCGACAGTGTCGTTGTGCGCCCGGGTGCACTCGATGTCTCGGGTTGGTCGGTTATTCCGGGCGACCCATCGAGCGTCGCGATCATTTCGGTGGATGGTGTTGTGCAATCCCGTATGACTCGCACAGTGAATCGTCCAGATGTCCAAGCAGGTATCGCCGGCATCGAACTGAACACCGGTTTCAGCGGATCAGTTGAGGTGACTGGTGGAAGGCACGTCGTCTGCCTCACAACTGGAACGTTGCCAATCGGATCGCTCGGCTGTCAGGTCGTCACATCGCCGGGGGGCTCACCCTTTGGAGCTCTCGACATCGTCACCCCGCGTCTTGGAGCAGTAAGCGTTGTGGGCTGGGCGGTAGATCCCGATGTTGCTTCGGCGGTCACGACTCACATTTATGTCAATGGTGTTGGCTACGCGGTCACTGCAAACTCGAATCGGCCAGACATCGGTGGCGGTCTTCCTGCCTACGGACCCGCCCATGGATTCGTTGCTGATCTACCGGCGCCTGGTGGTGCGGTCACCGTCTGCGCATACGGCATCAACGTCGGTGTCGGCACACACACGCTTTTGGGTTGTCGTTCGACCACCGTGCCTACTGGTTCGCCAATCGGTGTCATTGACACTCTGACTCGATCGGGAGCAAACGTCACCGGTTCAGGATGGGTGTTTGACCCAGATACCGCTGCCTCGATTCCGGTTCATGTCTATGTAAACGGCGTCGGGTATGCCGTAGCTGCGAATGGCAATCGTCCGGACTTTGCAAGCACCATGCCGCTCTACGGTGCGGCCCACGGCTATTCGTTCACGCTTCCAGCGGCTGCACCACCAGCGACAGTCTGCATTTACGGCATCGAGAGCGCCGGCTCGGGCAGAAATGTGCTCCTCGGCTGCAGGACCATCTGAGCCTTTTACCAGCCCGTCAGGTTGCCGGGTTGGCGGTGAACAGAAGGGGTGCTGACTGGCGGCCCCTGCTAGAAACGTCGCCGTGAAGGGACTCATTCTTTCCGGCGGTGCCGGCACACGTCTGCGGCCGATTACCCATACCAGCGCTAAACAGCTGGTGCCGGTTGCGAATAAGCCCATCCTGTTTTTCGGTATTGAGGACATGGTCGAGGCAGGCATCACCGAAATCGGCATTGTCACGGGCGACACCGGGCCCGAAATTCAAGCTGCAGTCGGAGATGGCTCGCGGTGGGGGGCCAAGGTGACCTACATCCCGCAGGATGCTCCGCTGGGCTTGGCTCATTGCGTTTTGATCGCTCAAGAATTCCTAGGAGACGACGACTTCGTGATGTACCTCGGCGACAATCTGCTCCGCCAGGGCATTGCAGAGTTCGTCGAAAGTTTCGAAGCGGATCATGCTGAGTCCCGCGCTGAAGATGCGAAGGTTCCCTCTGCGCAGATTCTGCTTGCTCGTGTTCCTGATCCTCAACGTTTCGGCGTCGCCGAGATCGGTGCCGACGGCGAAGTGACACAACTTGTCGAGAAGCCGCTCGAACCAAAGTCTGATCTCGCTCTCGTTGGGGTCTACCTCTTCGATCGCCACATTCACGATGCCGTTGCCGCGATTGAACCTTCACCGCGCGGAGAACTCGAAATCACCGACGCAATCCAGTGGCTGATCGATAACGGACATCGCGTTCGTCATGAGGTTCTTGAAGGCTGGTGGAAAGACACCGGCAAACTTGAGCCGCTTCTTGAAGGCAATCGTCTCGTGCTCGACATGCTCGAATCGTCGAATAGTGGATCTGTCGACGCTGCCTCGGTTCTCGAGGGGATTGTCGTCATCGAGGCTGGGGCTGAAGTCATCAACTCAACACTTCGCGGTCCGGTGATTATCGGTGAAGGTGCAAAGATCATCGACAGCACGATCGGACCCTACGCGTCGATTTATTTTGACTGCGAAATTTCTGACAGCACTATCGAGAACTCCGTCATTCTTGAGCAGTCACGAATCACTGGGGTTCGTTCCATTGCGGATTCGCTTGTGGGAAAGCAAGTGGAAGTGCGCAAGTCGCAACGTGAACCGCATGCGACGCGGCTGATGATCGGCGACCACTCTGTCGTCGAACTCGACTAGTTCACGTTGAACAGGGAGTGTTCACCCCTGCCCCAGTTGGGAATTAAGGGTGAAGGTCGAAATGAAGCCGAAGTCCCTAGAATCACCGTTCGGCAATAGCCGGAATCTTCCTCATGACACGGTTACACAACACCCCCGTCACTCCGAAGTGTGAGAGTGCGTCAACTTCGTCGCCGTTAGCGCCGAGGCTCTTTCGCGTTGTCTTCGTGGTGCTCGCATTCGTGGGAGCGTCGTTCGCACTCGCGCTGGTTGGGTCTTCCATAACTGCAACCCCTGCAAGCGCTCTGTTGCGAGGCATCGATGTGGCTAGCTGGCAGCACTCAGGTACCTCTGGATCGACATGCGGTCGTCCCATTGATTGGGTTCAGGTGCGCAATTCGGGAATTTCGTTCGCGTATGTGAAGTCAACGGAAGCAACGAGCTATACAAACCCATGCTTCGCACAAGATTGGGCGGGTATCGCGGGAGTTGGTTTGCTCCGCGGGTCATACCACTACGCCAAACCTGCACTCCCCGTGAGTACGGCAATCGACCAGGCTCGCTACTTCGTTTCGCGTGCCGGGTCGATGACCGGGCCGGGAGACTTGCCCGGCATGCTCGACCTTGAGGAAACGGGTGGACTCAACGCTCCGGAATTGTCTGACTGGACTCGAGCGTTCATGAACGAAGTCACGTTACTCACGGGTAAAAAGCCCGTGCTCTACATGGGTGCGTTCTTTTTTCCTGGAACGATCGCCGCAGACATTTCCGCGAATTATCGGCTGTGGCTTCCGAGCTATATGTGTCAGAACAACGTAGGAGAGCGAATATGTAACCCCTACACCGACACGCGTCAGCCTCGGCTTCCAACTGGCTGGGCCTCTTGGACGTGGTGGCAGTTCTCGAGTATCGAAAATGTTCCTGGTATCTACGCCAATGCGAGCGGTTCGGCACTCGACAATGTTGATATGAATTTCTTTTGTTGCGATCTCGTCTCGTTGCAGGCGTTGGCTGGGAGCGGCGGTGGTGCCGGTTCCCCGTTCGGCATGTTGCATTCAATCTCCGTTCCGGAACCCACGTACGCAAACGTGTTCGGGTGGGCGATTGATCCCGATACTCGAGATCCGATCCCTGTCGATGTGTACGTCTACGGGCCCGATGGTCAGCCGGGTGTTGGCCAGCGCCTTGACGCGAGTGGCGAGTTCCCCGGACTCGCAGCGGCCTACCCCGGGTTTGGCGGTGCTCACGCGTACTTCACTGCGATACCGGTTCCACTAGGAGCGAAACAGATCTGCGCGTTCGGTATCAACGTTGGTTCGGGTGGTAACTCGTTGTTGGGGTGCAAGTCGCTTGGTGGCGATCCGTATGGCGTTATCGACAGTGCGCGTGCTGTCGGTCCCGGTCGTATCGAAGTTTCGGGTTGGGCGATCGATCCCAATGGTGTTACCCCAACACAGGTCGTTGCGAGAGTAAACGGTGTCGACACCGTCGTCACTGCGAATCAGGATCGTCCCGATCTCGGTAACCCAAGTGGATTGGGCAACCTTCATGGGTACACCTCCACAGTTGTCGTACCTGTCGGCGGGAACGTACAGGTGTGCATGGGCGCGGCCAATTCGATCGGCCCGGGAAGCTCTGCATCGCTTGGTTGTCGAACCATTTCACTGGCAGGTGGGTCACCGATCGGTGTCATCGATACCGCGTCAAATGGAGTCGGTTCGATTTCGGTGACCGGTTGGGTTGTCGACCCCGATACTGCAGCAGCGATTGATGTGCATGTGTATGTCGATGGCATCGGCCGCTTGGCGATTCGTGCCGATGGGACCCGCACTGATGTTGCCGCCGGGTTCCCGGGGTATGGAGCGACCCGTGGCTACAGCGGCTCAGTCTCGATCGGCGGAGGGGCGCACACCGTCTGTGTTTACGGGATCAATGTTGGGGTCGGAAACCACTCGCTGCTCGGTTGTCGGGTGGTGCAGGTAGCGGGCGGTTCACCATTCGGAGCGCTCGATACGGTCACTTTTGAAAATGGATCACTGCGGGTCACAGGTTGGGCAGTAGATCCCGACACCGTCGCTTCGATTCCCGTGCACGTCTATGTGCAAGGCCAGGGCTATGCGTTGACCGCTAGTGGGAATCGCCCTGATATCGCCGGCGGACTTCCGGCCTACGGCGCGGCGCACGGTTTCGACAATCTTCTTCCGGCTCCAGAAGGACAACAGACCGTGTGCGCCTACGCGATCAACGTCGGAGTCGGAAACCACTCGCTTCTCGGTTGTCGTTCGGTCGTCGTCCCAATGGGAAGTCCAATCGGCCACATTGATGGTGCTTCGATCAGTAACGGAACCGTTTCGCTCAACGGTTGGGCAATCGATCCGAACACTGCCAGCCCTGACGTCGTTCATATCTATGTAAATGGCGTCGGGTTCGAGGTCATCGCTAATCAGAACCGACCAGATCTTGGTAACCCATGGGGATTGGGTTCTGCGCATGGTTGGTCATTCGCAACACCGCGGATCGGAAATGGAGTCCAGCGAGTTTGTGTTCACGCTCTTAATGTCGCTGGGCCTGGATCACACCAGCTGCTGGGATGCCGAGACCTTTCCTAGAACCGTGCGGGCCGTCGGCTAGCGTAAATTGACCATTCGGCGAAGACGGAAGGCCCCGCCCCTCTATGGCAAAGATCACCGAATCCGACCTCATCCGCGGCGTGTTCGTCGTTGATCCCGATATCCACGGTGATGAGCGGGGATTCTTCGTCGAGACCTACCGCCGTGAATGGTTCCCCCAGGGACGCGAGATGCTGCAGGGCAATCGGGGCGACCGCCAAGCCGGTGCAATCGTTGGGCTTCACTATCACCTGCATCAAGCCGACTATTGGTACGTGCCCTACGGGACCGCCCGAGTCGTCTTGCACGACCTTCGTACCGATTCGCCCACCGACGGTGCTACGCAATGGCTCGATCTAGGACGCCAGCCTGACGGTACCCATAGCCATCGCGGTATTTTCATTCCTCCGGGCGTGGCGCATGGCTTTGCAGCGCTCACCGATATGACGATCACCTATCTCGTTGACAACTACTACAACCCCGCCGATGAATTGGGCGTGGCGTGGGACGATCCCGCAATCGCTGCCGACTGGGGAGTCGCCGATCCGATCCTGTCTGATCGTGATCGCAAGAACCCGGCCCGAGCCGAAATCGAATCGCAATGGCAGCCGCACTGGCGCCTGCGTCCCTGAGAGGCATCCCATGAAGCTGTTCATCACCGGAGGAGCCGGATTCATTGGCTCCAACTATGTGCGCCACGTGCTGGCAAACTCCGACGACGAAGTCACGGTGTTCGACGCGCTCACCTACGCCGGCAACCTTTCGAGCCTCGTCGATGTTGCTGACGATCCGCGCTATTCATTTGTGCAGGGCGATATTTGCGATCGTGAAGCAGTCGCAGCAGCCATGGCCGGGCACGACATGGTTGTGCACTTCGCCGCCGAAAGTCACGTCGATCGCTCAATCGTCGATCCCGATACATTTGTTCGCACGAATTGCCTTGGGACCAATGTCATGTGTGACGTAGCTCGAAACATTGGTGTCGAACGCTTTCTTCACATTTCTACCGACGAGGTCTACGGATCGATCGAAGATGGCTCGTTTGTTGAGACTGATCGACTTGGGCCACGTTCGCCCTACTCATCTTCGAAGGCCGGCTCCGATCTGATCGCGCTTTCGTATCAAGAGACCTACGGGTTGCCAGTCATCGTCACGCGATCCTCGAACAACTTCGGTCCATTCCAGTTCCCCGAAAAGGTCATTCCGCTTTTCGTGACGAACTTGCTCGACGGCAAGAAAGTGCCCCTTTACGGCGATGGTCTGAACGTGCGCGACTGGATCCACGTGCTCGATAACTGTACCGGTGTCGATGCCGTTCTTCGTAAGGGAACGATCGGCGAGATCTACAACATCGGTGGAGGTAACGAAACAACGAATCGCGAACTCACTTCGATGGTCCTTTCCAATATGAGCGTCGGCGAGGAAATGGTCGAGTACGTACAAGACCGCCTCGGACACGATCGCCGCTATTCCATCGACTGCTCGAAAGCCAACGCTCTCGGCTGGAAGCCTTCGCGTGACCTTGATGTCGCTGTTGCCGAGACCGTGGAGTGGTACCGGGCAAATCGTGCCTGGTGGGAACCATTGAAGGCTCACTGATGCGAGTCCTCATCACCGGCGCTGGTGGTCAGGTCGGCCACGAACTCGTAAGCGTTTTCGGCGCCGGCGGACATGAGGTTGCTGGTTTCGATCATGCAAGCCTCGACATCACCAACCGCGATTCGGTGCGTGCTGCCGTTGTCGAGTTCCAGCCCGATGCGATAGTGCATTCCGCGGCCTGGACTGCCGTCGATGCGTGCGAAAGCGATCCCGACCGGGCATTTGCCGTAAATGCGATGGGTACGCGTTTCATCGTCGAAGCGTCTCGGCTCGTTGATGCTGCAGTGCATTACATCTCTACGGACTACGTCTTTGATGGCACCAAAGAGTCGGCGTATGTCGAATGGGACCAAACCAATCCGCAGTCGGTCTACGGCGCATCGAAACTCGCCGGCGAGCGTGAACTCGGAGACAACTCTTCGATCATTCGCACCTCGTGGGTGTGTGGCTTTCATGGGCCGAACATGGTGAAGACGATTCTTCGGCTCGCGGGGGAGCACGACACGCTGTCTTTCGTTGACGACCAACTTGGATGCCCAACGTTTGCTGATGATCTTGCAGTGATGATCGCCCAGCTCGTTGTTGAACGTCGCACGGGTGTCTTTCATGTGACGAATGCCGGGCCAGTGAGTTGGTACGAGTTTGCTCGTGAGGTGCTTCTCACGAGTGGTCAGGACCCAGATCGAGTTCTTCCTGTATCTACGGCTGACCTGCAACCACCTCGACCCGCACCGCGGCCAGCCAATTCCGTTCTTGACCACGCAGCGCTCCGATTCTCGGGAATCGACACAATGGCCGATTTCCGGGAGCCGTTACGGCGCCTTGTCGCCTCGCTTCGGTAAGCGAGAAACAAACGCTTCGCTCAAAATCCTCGGAACCCCACGTGCGGAATTCGATAGTGCCACTTGCATATGTCGGTTCTTTTCCCAGCAACAAAGAGGGGGAGTCACGCGCGAATCTTCAGACTCTCTTCGATGCGATATAGGCAGTCGCAATCCGCCACATTTGAGGCTTGGCGAACGAGTCCGCTGGTCGGTCTAGCCTTTATATTCCATGGTTTCGCCCGGATCCCACCCGTTCGTTCGGGTCGTGCTGCTTAACTTCAATGGCGGTTTCACGATGGTCGAAGCCATGCGAGCTCTTGTCCAGACGGAGTGGCCCGCCGACCGGATCGAAATCATCTGCGTCGACAACGGTTCGACCGACCGAAGTCTCGAAGTAATCGAACTCGAATTTCCGTCGGTTGTTGTCGTTCGTAATGGAGAGAATCTGGGATTCCCAGGTAACAACTCTGCGATGAGAGAACTCAAGGGTGTTGACTTCGTTGCTTTGGTGAACAGCGATGCATTTGTTGAGCCGGATTGGCTCAAACCGCTAGTCGACCGCGCACGAACTGATCGAGGAATCGGCGCGGTTGTGCCAAAGTTACTTTTCGCCGATCGTTTTCTTGAACTCACGGTGAAACTGCAAGGCGATGAGACTCAAAGAAAAAGATCCGCTGCCCTGCGGGGTGTCAGCAGTGATAGCAAAGAGGTTTTCACTCGTTGTCATGTTGCAGGTGGTGGCGGACGATCCTCCGATCGCAGCGGAATTTTCGAGTGGCTCGCCGACGGTGCGGTCATTCGCATTCCCGAGACAATCGGCGATGGGTCCGGAACTGTTCGCGACATTGTTCTTGAACTTGAGTCTCGCTCGAACTGTACGGCTACCTTCAGCGGCGGCTCGGGGGAAATTGAGATCGAGCTTACGAGCGGTGATCGCGTCTCTTTAGCTCTGTCGATAGCCAACAACCCTGTTGACGTCGTGAACAACGTGGGGTCTTGGCTCGATGCAGCTTGGATTTGTCGAGAGCGCGGCCTCTATGAGGCTGACCGAGGGCAATTCGATCAATCAATCGAAGTTGGCACCTGGTGTGGTGCAGCGGTGTTGCTCCGAGCAGAACAGGTTGCCGATGTTGGCCTTTTTGATGAGACGTTTTTCCTGTACTACGAAGATACGGACTTGGCGGTGCGGGGCAGGGGGAGAGGCTGGCGTTTCGTTACTGAGCCGAAAAGTGTTGTCCGCCACGTTCATTCGGCATCAACCGTTGAAGGTTCTGCGATAGCCGAGCACTACATCGAACGGAATCGTCTCCTTGTCGTTCTTCGGCATGCTTCGGTGTCAGACATTTTACGAGTATTCATTCGTCACCTTCTTGTTACGGCGTCCTACTTGCGGTCTGCCTGCGTAAGCGCCTTGTCTCGGCGGCAGCGACCCGATCTCACCCGAGTCCATCGTCGCAGTGCATCGTTCCTAGCGGCATTGAAACTCCTTCCGCGTTCGCTCTCATCTCGTCGGAAAATAGCGTTCAATCGGCTGCTCTCGAGCGATGAATTGGCGGGCGAACTTGGTTTCGGATCTGGTGATTCTCCGGCCTGAGTCGACGATGGTCGTGGAGTACGGTTTCTTCTGTGACGCCGACGACTGACCGAAAGACAACTCGGAATGACGGCTCTAAAGGCTTCGGCAAACTGAACGGATCGCAGCGATACGCGAAGGATCGGATTCAGTCGCTTTATCGATCGGTTGTAGCGTTTATAAGTGATCGACGACGGTTGCTGATGTTTCCAGCCGCTGTCGTTGTTGTGGTCATGACCTTCACGGCTTTCGGCGTTTCAGGATCGTCAAGCCCGTTGCTCGCAACAGATGCTGGAAGCGGCGATTCCGTCGTTTTCGGGTTGCCCCGATCGATCAGGTCCGACGAGTGGATCGTTCACACGCCGATGGTCATCTCGCAAGTCGAGAACAATTTGCCGCGCTATGGCGATGTTGGCGTGGGTTCGCACGACATGTCGATTCTTTCTGATCTGCCCGTGTTGGACTGGACCATTGTCTTTCACCCTAATCATTGGGCGTATTTGATTTTGCCGATCGACAACGCCTACGCCTTCGACTGGTGGTCGCTAGCTGCCATCTTGCTTCTTGGTACTTATTGCTTTCTTTTTCTAATCACCGGTTCGTTACGTTGGTCAATTATCGGAGCACTTTTCCTCTACGGATCTCCCTATTTCCATTGGTGGTACACGTCATCAGCTTTCACCTCCCTCGGGTGGATGACTTTTGCCGTCTCTTGCATGCTCATAGCGGTGACTTCGTCCTGGCGGCGGAGACTGGTCTTTGCTGGATTGGCGTCCTATTCGTTGGTTTGTTTTGCTCTCGTCATCTACCCGCCTTGGCAGATTCCTGGAGCGATCGCGGTTGCAAGCGTTGGTTGTGGAGCGCTCTGGACTCGTTGGAGAACGGACTCTGCATCTCTGCGTTCGGTACTCACCACAGGTGTTGTTATGGCTGTTCTCACGCTCGTTCCACTTGGCGTCTTCGTAGCGACACGTCAGCCAGCTATGAATGCGATTGCTCACACCGTCTATCCGGGCGCGCGAGTTATCGCGGGTGGCAGTCTTCCTTGGACGCATCTCTTCACGGGGTGGTTCGGTTTGAACTATTTGACGAATGGTGCCGGCATGCGAGGCGCGCTTTTCCCGAACGAATCCGAAGCATCGTCATTCCTATTTCTCGGCGTAATGCTTCTCTTCGCACTGCCGTTGGTCTGGAGATTTGTTGCGCCATTAGGCGACCGGTTGCGCGCCGTGATGATCGCCACCATTTCTGTGATGATGTTATTTTTCACACATATATTTGTCGGACTACCAAAAATCGTCGCCCGAATGACGTTGTTGTCGGTTGTGCCCGAACAAAGAACTCTGATGGGACTCGGGTTCGCGTCGATGGTGCTCGTTGTTGTGGTGGGGGTTTCTCTCGAGCGATTCGAAATCCCTCGTCTAAATAGGTGGTTCGCGACTGCAGTGTTGGTTGTGGTGAGCGCGGTGTGCGTCAGTGGACTCGCGCAAGATTTTCGGTCCGTGAACGCAGCGGCGGGGAGCCGATTGATTGCAATAGCGGTGATAGCTGCTGTCGCTTCAGCAGCGTTGTATTTCTGGCGTCCATTGGTGTCAGTTGGAGTTCTGGCACTGTTTGGACTCATGGTTTCAGTGCCGGTGAACCCATTGGTGATCGGGATCTCGCAAACTCGTGATTCTTTGGTTGTGTCGACAGTTCGCACCATTTCATCTGCTTCAAATGGTGATGGTGCTTGGGTGGCAGACACCTATCCGTTGGCTTCGTTGCTGACGACGGCAGGAGTGCGGAACCTGAGCGGCGTCAACCTCTATCCCAACGTCGCAGCATGGGAAATAATTGACCCCAGCCACACCTACGAAAATGCGTGGAACCGCTATTCGCAGGCGGTGTGGTCGTTCGATGCGAATTTGAAAACTGCCGAAGTGGCGCTATCTCAGGCTGACATGGTTGAGGTCAAAATCAACCCGTGTGATCCTGTTCTTGATAAATTCAACGTGCGTCACATCGTGACCGAAATTCGTGTTGCGGCGCCGTGTTTGAAGATACAGGAGGAATCGGTTGGTCCTTATGGAGTTCCGGTGTTCTTCTATGAGAGATCTCCAGTGGGAACGCCATCTTCAGAGGGCTGGACTGTCCGATAACTATGCGGAGCCCCCTGCTATCCTTGACAACTCCCGCTGAATCGGGACTCGTAAACCAACACAAGAGTGGAAGAGTCAGGCGTTGAAGGTTGTAAGCGAGCTTTGGGCCTACCGCAATCTGACCTACAACCTCGCCCAGCGCGAGTTGAGGTCACGATACAAGAAGAGTTTGCTCGGGTGGTTGTGGTCGCTTCTCAATCCGGCTTCGATTCTTGTGGTCTATACCCTAGTTTTTGGGTATTTCTTTAGTGCTCAAGCTCCCACCGCCGGGAATGGTCGGACCACAGTTTTTGCTCTGTACCTGTTCTGTGGCTTGTGGGTATGGAACCTCTTCAATGGCACCGTCTTGGGTGCGATTGCTGCGTTGCAGACATCTGGTCCGTTGCTGAACAAGGTCTATTTCCCGCCAGCGTGTCCGGCCCTTGCAAATACGATCACCGTGTTACTCCAGGCGATGATCGAGGCCGGCATTCTTCTCGTCATCATGGTCTGCCTTGGGAACGTGGGCTGGATGCTTCTGCTGTTTCCACTGCTCATACTGTGCGTCACGCTGTTTTCGGTTGGCATTGGACTTGCGTTAAGCGTGTACAACGTCTTCTACCGCGATGTGAATTATCTCGTGACAATCGGGATGAACGTTCTGTTCTACGCCACGCCGATTATCTACCCGATCACTTTGGTCGAAGACAAGAGCATGACATTGGCGCGGATTTTGCAACTGAATCCCATTGCTCAATATGTTCAGTGGTCTCGTGACATCTTTTATGGGCTAACAGTGCCCAGTACAGCGTCACTCATCATTGTGCCATTGGCCTCGTTTGCGATTTTCGTGGTTGGACTCTTGATCTTCAATCGCAAGTCGCGAGACATTGCGCAGGAGTTGTGAACTGATGAACGCCATCGAAGTTGAGGATGTCTCGAAGAGATTTCGTTTGTACACGGATCGCCCCGGAAGCGTGAAGCAGTTGTTCACGAAATTCGGGCGCCCGAAATACGAAGACTTCTGGGCAGTCCGCAACGTGACCCTCGATGTTGGTCACGCGAGCGTCGCAGGTCTCATCGGACATAACGGTTGCGGAAAGTCCACACTCCTCCGAATGATGGCCGGCATTCATTTTCCGACTTCCGGATCCGTCGCGACCTCCGGACGGATCTCTGCTTTGCTCGAATTGGGAGCGGGATTTCATCCTGAACTCACGGGCAGAGAGAACGTCTATCTCAATGCTTCGATTTTGGGGTTGAGCCGCAAACAAACCGATGTGATCTTCGATCGGATTGTCGATTTTTCGGGTCTCTCTGCGTTTATCGATAGTCCGGTAAAGCACTACTCGAGCGGCATGTATGTGCGGCTTGGATTCTCAGTTGCTGTGCATGTCGATCCACAGATTCTTCTCGTGGACGAAGTGATTGCTGTTGGCGACGAGGACTTTCAGCGCAGATGCCTCGATCACCTCGCAGGCCTGAAAGCCTCAGGCGTAACGATTGTTTTGGTCTCGCACAATCTCGGGGTCGTTGGTGACCTTTGTGAACAGGTCACATGGATGGACCACGGAGTCGTCAGAGATAGCGGAGAACCGTCCTCGGTCATCGCGAACTATCTCCGGGAAGTGAACGCAGGCGAAGCCGAGCGACTTCGTATCGAAGCTGAAGCATCAGGGCTTCTCCCTCCACCAGCGAAAGTAACTGAGTCGGAGATGGTCGATGATTCAGGTAATCCGCTCGAATTCGGAGTCACGGGCCAGCCCCTCACGATGCGAGTCGCCCTGCCAGAAGTCCTGGGGTCTGAAGAACACTCCTATTCGCTGATGATTCAAACCGATTCCGGTGTGGTGGTGGGCGAAACGGAAATGAGCGCGCCGATGGCTCAGCAGGGCTCACTGTCGAATGGCTACACAATTCGATGCCGATTCGATCCGTTGTTGCTTGCCCCCGGAATCTATGAAGGTCGAGTGCGTGTGCACGGCGGCACGACGGTGCGCGCCGAGGCAATGCGTGATTTCGGCTTTTCGTTCCGTGTGCGCGCGGAGTCTTCGCCTCCAGGCGGGCTTCTTCGACTTCCCGTCACTTGGCTGGAAGACAACGGTCGGTGAAAGCTCGATGGCGCAGTTCGCTGGACTAATCCCGAAGTTGGACCCATACGCTCGATCGTTTAATGCCGAACGAGCAGCACGAGTGTCAATGCCTCGCCGAACCTTGCGAGGGGACGGTCGAACGACTGGACTTTCACTACTCGTCCTTCATATGGACCGCCCAGAACTCCTGAAACGACTTTGGTTGGGTTTCGACAAACTTCGGGAAGTTTGTGACCGCGCCGGTCTCGAGATCGAACTTCTCCTTGGGGATACGGGTTCCACGAATCCTGAAACGCTTGCACTCCTTGACGACCCGCCTGAGGGCGTTGAGATCACCCGAGAAATGGAGTACCAGTTCTCGCGATGCAACAACGACCTTTTTGAGAACGCGAACTACGCAACGGTTCTGTTTATGAACAACGACGTCTTTATCGATGAGCGACCCGAGGGCGTGGTCGAGGCATATCGGGCACTCACCAAAGATCCTCAACTCGGTGCTGTGGGCGTGGTGCTTCTCTTCGAAGACGGAACCGTTCAGCACGCTGGAGTCGAGTTTTTACAAACACCTGAGTTGTTTGCCGTCCCGTATCACCCGGGCACGCGGCAGCCGTCTACGCATCAATTGGGGGACACGATTGAGTCTTCCGCTGCGACAGGGGCATTTCTTCTGACGCCGAGCGACCTCTTCGCACGGTCAGGAGGCTTTGACGAGCGGTATGCCGCCGAGTGCCAAGACATCGATTATTGCCTCCGGCTCCGTCGAGCGGGATTTGAGATCCGAACGATGTCGGTAGGACCGATCTTCCACGTCGAAAACGGAACCCGCGAATCAGGCGAGGAAGACTGGAGCGATAGAGCGTTGTTTGTCCGTCGTTGGAGTTCCTTCGTGGAGTGTCTCTAATAATGAGGAACGTCTTGTTGCTTACATCGGTCATGAAACGCGGTTATGGCGTTTCCGTCGTTGCCCGAGAAGTCGCCGACCGCATTGATGCTGCCGGTTGGAAGATGTCGATTGGATGTCTCGAAGTCGACGAGTTTTATGACGCCGACGATGTGGTCGAGTTGCGCCCATCTTCGCAGATGATTTTTGAGTACTGCCAAGAAAATTCGATCGAGATCGTGGTTGCGCAAACCAGTCCATATTTCGAGGTACTGCCTGCACTCGAAATGTGGATTCCCACCGTAGTTTTTGAACATGGCGATCCGACGCCAACGATGTTCGAGCACGACGTGTTCGAGCGCGAGCAATTAAAGGTCCATAAGCTGAAGCGGGTCTACCCCAAGGTCGATGCAGTCCTGACCAGTTCGTATTTTCTTCGAGACGAACTGCTTTGGCCGAAAGCAAAAGTCATTGCACTTGGGTGCGACCACGTCACCGATTTTGGACAGCCTTCGACTCAGCGGACAGCTTCGGACCATGCTCCGCTTCGAGTAGGTACCTTGATGCGTCTGGGGAGTGGCGAAGCTCTCTATAAGGGTCTTGATGAATATCTTGCGATCGTTTCCCACTTCACCGATCGTCCCGGTTTTGATTTCTCGATTATGGGCCGTGGGGAGGAATCTGATCGCCTGTGGTGGGAGGAACGTGGCGTTCACTGTCACCTCAATGCCACCGATGAAGAGCGTTCGATATTTCTTTCTGAGCTCGATGTTTTCATCTCGCCGAGCAAGTGGGAAGGATTCAATCTTCCACTTGTCGAAGCGCATGCGTCGGGAACGGTGGGCTTGGCGTTCGACGTGGGTGCACATCCAGAGACGACCCCATACGTACTCGCCAATATCGCAGACGCGAACTTCCTCCTAGAAGAGTGGCAGCGAGATTCAGCGCTTCTGCAACTGGCATCAGAGCGTTGCTATGCCTACGCCCGTAAGAAGTTTCCGTGGGAAGCGACGGCTATTGAACTTGGCGCATACCTTGACGGTGTGGTCGCTTCGGCCAATTGGGGTCCGTGGCGTCGAAGCCGCATCATGAAGATCTGGCGGATGGTTGTTGGGCGCTACCGAATCGACGGATTCATAGGCATCACAAAGGCTGTCGTTGCGAGAGTTCGGAAACTCGCCGGTCGAGCGCTAGCAAAACTCAGACGGAGTTAGTGCGCACCCTTTTCCAGCCATTCGATACGACCGGATTCGAGATTTGGATTCGAATACGGATCGGAGTTGAGTTGGGCGCCCCATCGTGAAAAAAGAAGGTGCGCTTCTTCGGCAGTGACGGTTCCGTCGCGAGTGACACTTTCGAAGTGGAAAAGCACAGCGTGTGGCGTAACGATGTTGCGTAAACCGCGTTCGCGCAGACGCAGGGAAAAGTCGACATCATTGAAATTATTGGGAAAGTCGAGAGCCATCCCGCCGACTTCATCAAAAACTTCTGCGCGAATGGCAAGACATGCGGCTGTCACCCCAATGCATTCCCTTGTGACCCGACACATGTCTTCGGGCCCTGGGTAGTCCCCGTCGTAACCAGCGAAGAGATGAAAGGTTCCGTCGGCATAACGATGACCGATGTGCTGAAGACGACCGTCCGCCAGAAGGAGTCTCGCTCCTACAGCGCCCACGCCTGGATCGAGGGCCAATCCGATCAGTTCTTCGATGAAATCCTCAGAAATGACTTCCATGTCGTCATTGAGAAGTAACAGAACTTGGCCGCTTGAGGCCGCTCGACCTTTGGCAATTTTGTCGGAGAAATTGAAGGGGTGGTCGTAGTCGACCCAAACAAGGCGATCGCCGCAGAGTTGGGTGAGAGCCCGGCGCACAAGTGGCGGGGTGGCGGTGTCGGCGACAACGACGAACTCCACATTTTTCCAAGTTGATTTGGTAATGATCGATTGCACGAGTTCGATAATGAAAACGCGTTCCTGACCCCAAACCGTTCCCGAGGATCCGCAGGTGGGGATGATCAGGCTGACCTTCGTAGACGCATCTGTTTGGCGACGGAGATGCAGCGTGTTCCCAGGTTCGGAAATCTCGACATTTGCGGCAATATTCTGTCGTGCGCAGTGTGCTTGGACGACCGCAGTGGCTTCCAGCATTTCGTTAGAGCCTCGGCCGGGCGGATCTGGATTGACGCTGAAGGATGGATCGACGTATCCGACAAGCGGCTTCGGAATGTGAACGACTTTTCCGCCGCTCTCGGTAAGCCTGAGAACCAGTTCCCACCGAAGAGCGGAACCGTGCACAGTGGCCAGCGACTCGTCGAGTGCTGAGTCAAGAACTGCGGCGAGAGCCTTGGTGCGGCGAACTGCGAGGAGTTTGCCGATGTAGAACTGGGAGCGGAAGCGTTCCGGGGACCAATCGGGCTTGAAGTGAGATCGAAGGTGGCGACCGCGATTATCGGAGATTGATTCATCCGAGTAGGCGACGACTACTTCAGGATCGCTAAATGCGGCTCCGAGAAACGCTTGGGACAGCTCGTTGTTGGTGCCGCCTTGATGGTCAGAGAGGACGACGACATCGGCCAACGAGGAATTGAGTGCAGCATTGAGTGCAGAGCGATCGGCGTGATCGTCAAGAACAACAATTTCGACCGTCGCCTTTTTCTCTTTCTTCGGCTTGATTTTTGAATTCATCGTCGACGTAGGCCACCAATGACTCGGCCAAAGACTGGGACCTTCTTCACGACACGATCGCGAAACCAGACGAAATCGCGTTGCCAACGCCGCACTTCGTTCTCCAACTCGACAATTTGCGCACGGAGACTTCCGGTCTCTAGCTCGGCAGTTCGAGCTGCATCTCGAGCGGTGAGGGCGTTGCGGGTCAAATCTTCGTAGGACTTCTCTGAAGGTCCGACGAGCGCACGGAGTCGCGAAACTTCACTGCGAAGTTCGGTGAGTTCGTCGGAGGGGGGAATCGCAACGGG
>CAMAYJ010000017.1 GCA_945862505.1 Bifidobacterium breve
GAGAAAATATCGTCGGCTGGGCAGGTCTTCTTTGCTTCAAAAAGTTCCGCAGCAGCACCCGCGAATTCCATCGCCGAGATCATTCCTTCGTCGTTGAAGTATCGAGGGCCGCCACCAAGAGCAATGGTGGTCTCGGACCAATGCTTCAACTTGGGCCAATCTTCTTCTTCGAATCCGAGAAGTTTGCCGATCATCATTGCGGGCAGCGGCGCAGCCATTTCGTTAATGACTTCGGCGGATCCGCCGTTGTCGCGTACTGCGTCAAGAAGTTTGGTGACTTTGTCGCGGATGTCGTCTTCCCATGCGCTTGCAGCACGGGGAGTGAACCGACGAGAAACCATGTTGCGGCGCTTCATGTGGAGGGGGTCGTCAAGGCCGATGATGGCGTTATCGGCGGGAAGGTTCGGCCGGTAGCCGCCCTTTTCCGAATCGGAATTGATGAAGACGTCTTTGCGCTTCTCGATGTCGACGATGTCGTCGTAGCGAGCGATTCCCCAAAGTTCGTTGGATGCGTCCCAGTAGACCGGTTCGTTCGCACGCATCCAGGCGTAGGTGGGATACGGGTCGCCTCCGTACAACTCAGGGGCGAGAAGATCTATAGCGAGCCGTTCCATGGTCCCTCCAGAGCACTGAACTCAACCGATCGGTTGTGCAGCCCGGATGGTATCTCTGTCTGCGGTTCGATCGTCCCGCGAGTCTTGGCCATCGACTGACGCGGGCCTTAGCCCGCGGTGACGCCCCGGTAACCCATGTTTGGGGCCATGAGCTCGAAATCGATATCGGCGGGGATCGGCAGCGGAACTTCTGCTGGATCGATACTCATGAGATGAAGTCGAAGTCGACATGAGCCGACTCGATACTGCGCACGAACGCGTTTGCCATTTCGACGGGCGCCGTGCCTGGCGTCAACTTCCAGCCCGAGGTGCGACGAAGAAGTTCTTCGAAAAACACACGGATCTCGAGACGAGCGAGCGACACACCCAAGCAGAAGTGCGTGCCGAAACCGAATGCGATGTGGTTGTTCGGCGTGCGATCGACGAGGAATTCCTCGGGCCGATCAAAGTACTTTTCGTCGCGGTTGGCTGACGAGTACATGAGCACAACTTGGTTGCCCTTCGGGATGGTGACGCCATTGACTTCGACGTCGACGTTTGCGACTCGACACATGTTGTGAATTGGGGTGACGTAGCGAATCATCTCTTCAACTGCGACGGTGAGGTCGGCACCATTGCGAAGCTTCGCTCCTTCGGCGGGGTTAGTGATGAGATTGAGAATCGTCCAAGCGATCACGGTACGCGTGGTTTCTGCGCCACCGTTGAGAAGAAGCAATGCATCGGCGATTGCATCGTTGGGATCGAACGGACAACCGTTGATTTCAGCGGTTGTGTAGAGCGAAAAGATGTCATCGGCGGGGCAGGTCTTCTTAGATTCGAAGAGTTCGCCTGCGGCGCCAGCAAATTCAATTGCTGAATTCATACCAACTTCATTGAAGTAACGAGGACCGCCCCCAAGAGCGACGGTGGTTTCTGACCAATGCTTCAATTTCGGCCAATCGGCCTCGTCGAAACCAAGGAGTTTGCCGATCATCATTGCGGGGAGTGGAGCAGCGACGTCGTTAATGATTTCGCCGGAACCGCCCTTATCGCGAACGGCATCAAGGATTCCATTGACCTTTGCACGGATGTCTTCTTCCCACGAGTTCGCAGCACGTGGAGTGAACCGACGTGACACCAAGTTGCGGCGCTGGTGATGCAACGGATCGTCAAGACCGATGATGGCGTTGCGAGCCGGGATATTCGGGCGGTAGCCGCCCTTCTGCTTGTCTGAGTTAATGAAGACGTCTTTGCGCTTTTCGATCTCGACGATGTCGTCGTAGCGCGAGATTCCCCACAGTTCGTTGACTTCGTCCCAGTAGATCGGTTCGTTGGCGCGCATCCAGGCGTAGGTGGGATACGGGTCGCCTCCGTAGAGCTCAGGGGCGAGAAGATCTATAGCGAGCCGATCCATGGTCCCTCCAGAGCACTGGCATCAACCGACTGGTTGTGCTGCCGGGATGGTATCGCCCTGAGTGGTTTGAGTTTCTTTGAGGGTCACAATTACGAAACAGAAGTATTCCGAAACACGAGTGTTTCGATAGAGTGGGCCTATGGACGAACCGGAACTTCAGAAGCGCCGTTGGTGGGCATTGGCCGTGCTGTCCGGCAGCCTCCTCGTGATCTCGCTCGACAACACGATTCTGAACGTAGCGATTCCTTCTCTTGTCCGGGATTTGAGCGCAACGACTAGCCAACTTCAGTGGATCATCGATGGCTACACGCTTGTGTTCGCTGGGTTGCTGCTCACTGCTGGAGCGATGGGCGATCGATTCGGTCGCAAAGGCGCTCTGCAACTTGGCCTGGTTATTTTTGGATTCGCTTCGATGGCTTCGGCAGTGGCTCAAAGCGCCAATCAACTCATCGTCACTCGCTCGCTGATGGGTATCGGCGGAGCACTGATTATGCCGTCGACGCTTTCGCTGCTCACAAATATCTTTCACAATCCGCGAGAACGGGCAAAAGCCATTGGTGTTTGGGCGTCAGTCGCAGGAGCGAGTGGCGCGCTTGGCCCTGTCATCGGCGGTCTCTTACTTAAATGGTTTTCCTGGCATGCCCTGTTTTTTGTCAACGTTCCGCTGATCATTGTGTTGCTCTTTGCCGGTCGGGTGCTTCTACCGAAATCGAAAGCAGAGATTGCTCAACGCCTTGATCCAGTCGGAGCGCTGCTTTCCATGGTCGGTTTAGTCGCAGTGCTGTGGGCCGTCATTGAGTCGCCAACGGCGGGGCTTACGGATCCGACGGTTGTCATGGCGGGCTCGCTCGGAGCCCTAATCATCGCTGCGTTCATCTTTTGGGAACTACATATCGAGAACCCGATGCTCGATATGCGCTTTTTTAGGAACCCACGATTTACGGCAGCAAATATCGCAGTCACGCTTGTGTACTTCGCCATGTTCGGCCAGATGTTCGTAATGAATCAGTACACGCAGGTTGTCTTGGGGTACTCACCGCTCGAAGCGGGACTGCGCATGATGCCAATGTCGCTTGTGATGATTTGCGTTGCACCGATGGCTCCGCGGTTTGTTCACCGCATTGGAACGAAACTTGTGGTCGGCGGGGGCCTTGTACTGACATCGATTGGCGTATTTATCGTTTCGACGGTCCCAACATCGAACGGTTATCCGGTCTTAGTAACCGGCATCATGGTCTTAGCGTTTGGCATGGGCTGCGTCATGGCACCGGCTACTGAATCGATCATGGGGTCGTTGCCTCGCGAGAAGGCCGGCGTCGGATCAGCAATGAACGACACGACCCGACAGATAGGCGGTGCACTCGGGGTCGCGGTCATCGGTTCGATACTCGCTGCGATTTATCGTCCCGGGGTACAGAGCAATATGAGCGCTGCCGGAATTGCACAACCGCTCATCGACACAGCGAAGGAATCGGTTGCCGGCGCAGTCTTTGGTGCCGCCACGACGCCCGGTATCCCGCCTGAAACCGCAGCGCAGATTCATCAAATCGCCGTGCATGAATATGTCGATGGGATTCATGTCGCAATGAAGATTGCCGCAGCAGTAGTCCTCCTTGCTGCATTCATTGCGTTCAAGTGGTTGCCGGCTCGCGCTGATGATGCGAGAAGCGAGGTGAGCGGTCCGCTCGATGGACTTGCATCGCTCACGTTCGCCGAAGCTGAAGGCGCGCTTGAGGATGACCAAGTTGAACTCGAAGCCGAGATAGAAGTCGAACGTGATGCAGTAGTTGATTCAGGCGGCGGGACGGTGCGGTCATGACGGCGATAAGTGAACAGCGAAGCCGTCCCGGTCGACAGCGGAGTGAAGCGGCCGATCATGCGATCCTCGACGCAACACTCGAACTCTTAAGTGAATACGGGTACGCATCGCTCACGATGGCCGCGGTCATTGCGAAGTCGGGAGTTTCGTCAGCAACGCTGTATCGACGGTGGCCGACAAAGCAAGAACTTGTTGCTGCCGCCCTTGCGACGCTGCACGCGGAGATCGTTGATATCGACACAGGTTCCTTGCGTACCGATGTTGTCGAGATGGTCCGTTCATCGTCGGAAGCAATGTCGGTGCGGCGTGAAGACCTTGCTGAAGATCTGGCTGTTGAACTGCGCCGTAATCCTGAATTTCGCGCGGCAGTAAAAGAGAAATTCATTCTTCCGCGCCGGCGAGTAATGGCGGCGATTGTTGAGCGAGCACAGAATCGCGGGGAAATAGGCGTGAACATCGACGCGGCAACTGCTTTTGCCTTTATCGGTGGACCGCTACATAACCGAATGTACGTCCAAGGCGAATCACTGAGCGGGTCGTTCCAACGAAAAGTCGCTGCCGGGGCTCTTGCCGCAATGATTGCGGTTGCGTCCCTGTAAGCGTTGGCCTCAGCCGGCGGTGACTCCGCGGTCGCTGGAAAAGATTGCGCCGTGAATGTTGGTTGAATCGGGAGCGGCAACAAGTGCAATGAGTTCAGCGATGTCGTCGGCTTCACCTTGGCCTCGGTAGCCAAGGTAGGGAGTCATGAGTTCGAAGTCGATGTCAGATGGCATCTGGAAATTGTGTGTGAGGTTTGTGACGATGCCGCCGGGAGCGATCGCGTTTACGCGTAACGCTGTCTTCGCATATTCCATCGCCAGCGACTTCGTGAGCTGGATGACTGCACCCTTGGTCATGCAATAGGCCGTTGTGTAGGCCTGTCCCATGAGCCCAGCGTTTGAAGCGATGTTCACGATGTTGCCGTCGGAGGCGAGGAGATGAGGAACCGCGGCCTGGCAAAAGAAGAATGGCGCGTCCATGTTCACTGCGGCCATGCGCCGGTACTGCTCCTCGGTCATGTCAGTGAAGTGATAGCCGCCAGCGATTCCGGCCACGTTGACGAGTAGGTCAAGGCGACCGAACACTTCGATGGCTTCGGCGATAGCGGCGAAACACTCAGCACGATCGGTGACGTCTCCGATTCGAGATACGGCTGTTCCGCCGGCGGAGGTGATCATCGAAACAGTTTCCGCGAGCGACTCGGCATTCATGTCATGGAGGAAGACCTCTGCGCCTTCGGCGGCGAGTCGGACCGAGGAGGCTCGGCCAATGCCAGAACCTGCTCCGGTGAGAAAGGCGACCTTGCCGTCGAATCGGCCCGGAATCACATATGGCATGGAAATCTCCCCCGCTGGTGATGAGAGCCGAGATCCTCGCACATCGAGTACTTAGCGTGTCGCGTGCGACCATGTTTTCTGAAGGTGGCGACTCGCGATACGTTGCCAAGACGCTGAGGTGCCACGGTGGCACCTCTCGGGAGGAGCTAGAGATGGACATCAAGGCCGGTAGTCGACTCGCTTGCCCAGAGTGCAGCGTCGAACTCGTCGTGGTCCGTCCCCCGAGCTCGCCCCTTGTTCTTACCTGTGGCGGCATCGAAGTTGTCGACGCTGCGGCCGATCGTCCTGGTGGCGGGCACTCCGACACCAGCGGCGAGGGCACGCTTGTTGGCAAGCGTTATGCCGACGAAGACTCCGGCATCGAGGTTCTGTGTGCCAAGCCTGGTCCTGGTGCATTGGCCGCTGATGGGCGTGAAGTCCCCATCAAAGGTGCCAAGCCACTTCCATCCTCTGACTGATCTGAAGGTCGTCGCGTGAATCTTTCGCTTTTGCTCGAGATGTCGGCATCGACGCTCGAGGACCGTCCCGCGGTTACCTCAGGATCGCGGACTCTGAGTTACGCACAACTCGATGCTGCAGCTCGGCGATGCGCGGCAAAGTTTCTTTCAATGGGCGCGACTGGTGTCGTCTATTGCGGAACGAATGACGCGAGTTTCCCAATTGCAGTCTTTGGTGCTGCATATGCGGGGCTCCCTTTCATTCCGCTGAACTATCGACTGGGCGATGAACAGCTTCAACCATTGGTGGAAGCAAACCGTGGTGCAGTGATCATTGCTGAGACAGCGAGAGTTCCTGGTGCTGATCCTGAAAAGGTTGTGCTTCGGTCAACGTTGCTCGATGCTGAATTTTCGACGAAGGCCGATATCGAACTACCGGCTTTCGTCGATCCCGAAGATGTCGCAATTGTTCTCTACACATCTGGAACTTCGGGTACTCCGAAAGCAGCACTGCTTCGTCATCGCCATCTCACCGCATACGTGATCGGCACTGTCGAATTCGCTGGAGCTGAACCAGAACAAGCCGCGCTTGTCACGGTCCCGCCGTATCACATCGCCGGTTTGGCCAACCTTTTGTCGAACATGTACTCGGGCCGTCGCATTGTGTATCTCGAATCCTTCGATGCACAGGCATGGCTCGACACGATCCGCAATGAACGAATTACGCAGGCAATGGTTGTCCCAACAATGCTGACTCGTGTTGTTCAGTTACTCGATGGCTCGCCGGCCGATGCACCATCGCTGGCAACACTTTCTTATGGCGGAGCGCGCATGCCGCTTCCCGTTCTTGAACAAGCCCTTGAATTGTTCGTGGGCACTGGATTCGTGAATGCCTACGGGCTGACGGAAACCTCATCGACAATCGCTTTGCTCGGGCCCGAGGATCACGATGCGGCATTTGCTGGTGATCCAGTTGCCAAAGTTCGACTCAGCTCGGTTGGCAAGGTGCTTCCCGGTATCGAAGTTGAAGTGCGCGACGAAGATGGCACCCTCCTCGCTGTCGGCGAACCCGGTTTGGTCTTCCTCCGGGGTGAACAGGTTTCAGGCGAATACGAAAGCGGAAGCGTCGTCGATGCCGAAGGATGGTTCCCGACTAAAGATCGCGGTTGGATCGATCAAGACGACTACCTCTTCATCGAGGGTCGTGCCGATGACACCATTATTCGCGGCGGCGAGAACATCGCCCCGGCGGAAATCGAAGACGTCTTGCGTCGCCACGAAGCGATTGTCGATGCCGCTGTTGTAGGAATCCCCGACGATGAATGGGGGCAGCAGATCGCTGCTGTCGTTGTTATGAAGCCGGGTGCGTCGGTATCGGTCGACGAACTCCACGACTATTGCCAGTTGCATCTGCGCAGTTCAAAGACGCCCTATCGCATTGAATTCCGCGACGAATTGCCGCATACGCCGACCGGCAAGCTTCTTCGCCGTGAGGTCCTCGCCGATCTCCTGGGCTGAGCATTTCGCGTTCTGTCTCCTAGATTGGCAGTTGTGGATTTCACTCTCGACGACGGTCTCCGTGCGCTGAAAGCCGAGGCCGAAACATTCGCGGCCGCAGCCGTTGCGAAGTACGGCCGCTTTAACGATTCGTGGCTGTGTTCGTTTTCGCGTGAGTGTTCTCAAGAGTTGGCGGAACGAGGCTGGATCGGCATGACGTGGCCGAAGGAATTCGGCGGTGGGGGTCGTTCTCCGGTGGACCGATTGATTGTGAGCGAAGCGCTCATCACGGCGGGTGCTCCAATCGGCGCCACGTGGTTTGCTGATCGCCAGATGGGCCCTGGTCTTTACACATTTGGCACCGCAGAACAGTGCGAGCGTTATCTCCCTGAGATCTTGGCGGGTGATGTCACGTGGTGTATCGGCATGTCGGAACCAAACAGTGGGTCCGACTTGGCTTCATTGACGACTTCGGCGGTTCGTGACGGCGATGAGTGGGTCATTAACGGACAAAAAATCTGGACATCGTTCGCACATGAATCTGACTATTGCTATTTGATCTGTCGCACGGAGTCGGTTCCCAACAAACCGCATCTAGGTATCAGCGAAATCATCGTGCCAATGGACACCCCGGGAATTGAAGTCCGCTCGATTCGGGACATGGTCGATGCTCGTCACTTCAATGAAGTGTGGTTCGACAACGTACGAGTGCCGATCGGAAATCTTGTTGGCGTTGAGGGAAACGCGTTTTCTCAGACGATGCGTCAACTTGAACATGAGCGCGGCGGAATCGACCGTTTGGTTTCGAATCGGGCGCTGTACTTGCATGTCCGCGAGATGGCGGACACGACCGATCCGATCATTCGGCAGGAGATCGCCGAACTTGAGATCGGCTATACCGTCGGCCGATTGCTGGTCTACCGAAGTGTGCTGGGCCAGACGCCGACGGGTTTCGCTGCCGGAACAAAATGTGTCTGCACCGAGTACGAACAGCGAGTCGCAGACTTTGCCGCCCGGATCATGGGCCCAGAAGCAATGTTGCATTCGGAATGGTCGACGCAAATTGCCTATGCCCCGGCCTACACGATCATGGGTGGCACTTCGAACGTCATGAGAAATATTCTCGGTGACCGGGTTTTGGGCCTTCCGCGTTGACGGGTCGGCACTTCGGCCTGAGACAGGCAACAATGAACAAATGATCACGCTCGAAGTTTCTGACCGTGTTGCGACCATCACCCTGAATGACCCCGGACGCCGGAACGTTGTTTCCGCGGCGCTCAACGCTGCTGTGGCCGAGGGGATGGATGAGCTCGAATCTCGTGGCGATGTCGGCGCCATCGTTGTCACTGGAGCGCCGCCGGCATTCTGCGCAGGCGCTGATCTCGACGACCTCGCCGCGTGTGACACGGAAGAAAAACTGCGCACGATCTATTCAGGGTTTCTTCGACTCGCCAATTCACCCTTGCCCACGGTCGCGGCGGTTAATGGCGCCGCTGTGGGCGCCGGTCTGAATCTTGCGTTGGCATGCGATGTGATCCTTGCTGGACAGTCGGCGAAGTTTGATACTCGTTTTCTTCAGATTGGTCTCCACCCGGGCGGCGGCAACACCTGGCGGCTGCGCCGAATCACCGATCTACAGACCACGATGGCGCTTGTGCTCTTCGGCGAAGTAGTTGACGGAGCGCGTGCCGCGGAAATTGGGTTGGTATGGAAGTGCGTGCCTGATGCGGAACTCCTCGGTGTTGCTCATGCGATGGCTGCCAAAGCCGCAGCTGGCCCTCCCGAGGTTGTTCGTTCGATGAAAGCCACAATTCTTGGGATGGACGCAGTCACTAACTCGGAAGACGCGGTTTCGGCAGAGTTGGGTCCGCAACTTGCTTCACTTGGTGGTGCGGCATTTGTTGAACTTCTCGCACAACTCCGGGCTCAGATTGCCGCCAAGTCCTGAACAGTGACTTCTGAATCGTCGGGCTGGAATTCTGCGACTGCATTTGCCGATCGCGCCATTGCGCGAATTTCTTCATTCGGTATCCCGACTAGCGGTAGTGGAATCGAACTTCTTTCGAAGCGAACGCTGTTCACCGATCCGCTGGCCGCGCGCCAAGTTTCGATGGGTGGGTTCTGCAGACTCATTCCTGTTGCCGACGGATGGTGCGCGGTTCACCTACCCCGTGAAGACGATCTTGAATTGCTTCCCGCATGGGTTGGCATCGAAGCGCAGTCGATAGAGATTCCATGGGATGCACTCGAGTCGGTGCTTGCGCTTCGCACCACTGATGACCTTGTAGGAGCGGCGCAAGAAATTGGTTTGGCTGTTGCGGCATTGCCCGGTGGCGACGACGAACAATTGATTGATCGAAGCACGGTGAATGTTGCTCGGCCGTGGATCCAGCGAAGTGTTGGACAGCGTCGAAGTGACATGACACTCAACGATGCTGTTGTCGTGGATCTTTCATCACTGTGGGCGGGTCCGCTTTGTTCTCGCATACTGACCACCGCCGGTGCACGAGTCATAAAAGTGGAATCTTCATCTCGCCCTGATGCGTCTCGTGATGGTGACCGGGAATTTTTCGATTGGTTGCATGACGGCCATGAGTTTCGAACAATCGCGTTTGAAACTGCGGCAGGGCGTTCCGAACTCGTCGAACTGTTAGAACACGCCGACATCGTGATCGAAGGTTCTCGTCCGCGGGCGCTTGAACGTTTGGGCATCGTCCCGTCGGAGTTTGTCGAGAAGCGTCCGGGCACGGTGTGGGTGTCGATTACGGCCTATGGGCGCTGCGGTCCTTGGCGGAACTGGGTTGGTTTCGGAGACGATGCTGCGGTGGCTGGCGGTCTGGTCGATATGGCTGCCGATGGCAAACCGAGTTTTGTAGGCGATGCAGTTGCCGATCCACTGACCGGTCTTCTGGCTGCCGCGCTTGTCGTCGGCTCGGTTGCTCGTGGCGGGGGAGTCACGATCGACTTGGCGCTTCGCGAAGTGGCGAGAAGCGCTGCGCACTCAGCTCGTGTGGTGTGGTGAAGATGAAAACCGTCATTACCAATGCAGAAGTTGAAGGTCGTCACGTCTCGGTTGTCATTGATGACGGGCATATCGTCGAAATATCTGAAGACGTAGAGATGCTTAATGCCGATGTCGTTGACGCCGACGGCGGCGCGTTGATCGTTGGTCTGCACGATCACCATGTGCACCTCCTTGCGATGGCGGCTCGTCGTGAAGGAATCGATCTCGATCCGCTTCAAACTCCGCTGGCCTTCGACGATGCGCTTCGGTTGGCATCGGCGAACTCAGAGACCGGGTGGTTGCGCGCTTCCGGATACGACGAACATCGCCACGGCGTTCTTGATTGCCGTCGCCTAGATGCACTGGTTGGCAACAGACCTCTTCGTGTGCAGCATCGATCAGGGCTGGCGTGGGTGCTTTCTACCGCTTCTCTCGATCTCGTCCTCAATGGCGAGTTACCAGATGGAGTTGAACTTGATCCCGATGGGATTCCAACCGGCTGGCTTCTTCGTCTTGATGAATGGATCGCAGATCGCATTCCGCCGACGGCTCCTTCGCTTCGAGAAGTGGGGGCTGAACTCGCCGCGTATGGGATCACCGGTGTCACCGATGCAACGCCCAACCTCGGTCAGGGGCGACTCGGACTTCTTCGTTCCGCGGTGAGCGATCGTTCACTTCCGCAACGTTTGGTTCTTCTCGGGGTTGATGACCCCGCAGCGGTTGCCGATTTCGCAAGGGTTGGTCCGGCCAAGATCGTGATCGACGAAGTAACCGGTCTCGATCCCGATGCGCTTGCCCGCATCATTTCCGCCCACCATCTCAAAGATCGTGCAGTGGCTATTCATGCGGTGAGCCGTGCGGAAACGGTTACTGCGGTAACAGCCTTAGCGCTGGCTGGAACTTATCCTGGCGATCGCATCGAACACGGTTCGGTGTTGCCTGAAGACCTCGATGCAATTCTCGCGAGTGGTTCCGTCACCGTTGTTGTCCAGCCAGGCTTGGTAGGCGAACGCGGTGATCACTATCTGAGTTCGGTTGACCGCGAGGACCTGCCATTTCTTCATCGGGCGGCGTCATTGCAGTCGGCCGGGATTGCTGTGGCAATAGGGAGCGACGCACCGGTGACATCGGCCGACCCCTGGGCCACGATCGCAACCGCGACGACACGACAGACACGTTCGGGCAACGTCATCGGCGAATCCGAGAGAGTCGATGCTCGCACTGCGCTGGGTTGGTATCTCACAGATCCGCTTGATCCCGGTGGTTCTCCACGACGAGTGGTGTGCGCAAGCGCGGCAGATCTGTGCCTTCTTGATGCGCCTCTCGACGAAGTGCTGGCGGCACCCGATGCGGCGCATGTGCGCATGACCTGGGTTGGGGGCAGGCTGGTGCACCCATGACGGTTCTTCGATCACCTTCTACCTTGCTTACGTTTATAGCGGATGGTCTCGATGACACGGCGCTCGGAGTGGTCGTTGGCTCGCCAGCAGTTGTTGTAGATCTCTCCGAACCATTTGAGACTCAGGACTTGTTGCGCATCACGGCACTTCTTTCGACGATGCCGGTGGTACTGATCGGAATCTCCCGTCGCGGGCCGATCGATGGTTCGGCGATCGTCGGCCTTGATGTTGCACTTTGCTCAGGCGAAGACGCGTCATCCCCTTGGATCTCATGCGGGAACTCACTCAATGAAACACTCCGGTTGCTGATTTCTGCGATTGAAGTGTCGCCAGATGCGTCGGTTGCGCTAGGGCAGTTACTCCGAGTCGGAGAACATGCATCGGCGTCAGAAGCAGTGATTGTCGAGTCGTGGGTCTACAGCCTTCTTCAGGGTGGCGATACGTATTCACGATGGCTCGACGCGCGCTCAATGCGAACCCCGCGATCACGACCTGACTCATCAGTCGTTGTCGTTGAACGGAACGACAATGTGCTTTCGATCACTCTTGATCGACCCGAAGTTCACAATGCCTACGGAACGCGAATGCGCGATGAATTAGTGGAAGCGTTTCGCCTTATCGATGCAGACCCAACGATTGCCAAGGTGATAGTGCGCGGAGCGGGACCATCGTTCTGCAGCGGTGGCGATCTTGATGAGTTCGGCACTGCACCCGCGCCGGTCGTGGCGCACAGCATTCGAACCAGCAGAAATGCCGGCATTGCGTTAGCGGCGATCACGGATCGGGTGGAGGTGATGGTTCACGGGAACTGTGTTGGTGCTGGCGTAGAACTTCCTGCATTTGCTGCACGGGTTGTGGCTCATTCTGAGACATCGTTTCTCTTACCTGAAATTGCGATGGGCCTCGTGCCAGGTGCAGGCGGAACTGCGAGCATTCCGCGCCGAATTGGACGTCATCGAACGGCGTATTTCGGATTGTCCGGTCGACCGATCACTGCCGAAACTGCGCTGTCGTGGGGACTCATCGACGCAATAGACAACTCACGATTCGAAACTGGACAGGTGACCTGATGAGTAACGATCCGACTGTTGGTTCAACCCAATGGGCGCAATGGCGCAAGGCCGTTGATCTTGATGACTATGAATCTCGCTGGGATCGGATGGCTGAACGGGGCGAGAACCCTCACGGTGAAGTCGATTTTGTAATGCAGTTCGAACCGAAGACAGCACTTGATGCTGGTTGCGGATTCGGTCGGGTTGGAATCGAGCTCGCTGCCCGCGGGGTTGAGATTGTTGGCGTCGATCTCGATGCCGACCTTCTTGGGCGGGCACAGCGACGGGCCCCGCAACTCGATTGGCGACTTGCAGACCTCGCAGCGGTCGACGTCGGTCAGCAGTTTGACCTTGTTGTGGCGGCGGGAAACGTCATTGGCTTCGTCGACGCGGCCCACCGTTCCGGTGCAGTGCAGAACTGTGCTCGTCATGTCGCTCCTGGTGGCTGGCTTGTCATGGGAAATCAACTCAAAGCCACGTGGCCGACGATCGCTGAGTTCGATGAATGGTGTTCAGGTGAAGGCCTTGTTCCGGCCGAACACAAGGCAGGGTGGGAAGGCGAGATTTTGGACGAAGACCCGGATTACGTCGTAACGGTGCATCACCGTCCTGCTTCGTGACCGTGGTTCTGCGATTGTCCTGACCGCTCTGTGGCAGGATCATTGCGCATTCCATCCGGGGGCCGACACGATGACTGATCTCACAGAACCAACTGAAGTTCCGGTCAAAGACATCGGAACACTACGAAGCCGAGCCGAAGGTTCGGGCCCAACAACGCGGCGTCCGATCACGATTCCCGCCAACCGCTACTACTCACCTGATTTCGCTGCGCTCGAAACGGAACGCATGTGGCCACGGGTTTGGCAGTTGGCGACATCAATCGATGCAGTTTCTGATTCCGGAGATTGGGTGGAGTTCTCTGTCGGGGAATTGTCGGCGATCATCCTTCGCGATCAAGAAGGAACGTTGCGAGCGTTTCAGAACGTGTGTATGCATCGCGGTATCGAACTGTGCAATGGATCAGGCACAGGTCGTACCGAACTTCGCTGTGGATTCCATCGTTGGTGCTGGAACCTCGATGGCTCGCTGAATGAAATTCCTAGTCGTCGGGACTTTGGTGTCATCGACAACGACGCGTATGGGCTTGCGCCCGTGCTCGTCGACACATGGGGGCCGTTGGTCTTCATCAATTTCGATACCGATGCGATGAGTCTGGCGACCTATCTCGGCGGAGCTCCGGCCGATGCTGCGTATCTCGGGATGGACGATTTCCACTGTCGCTTTGAGATCAGCGTAAAGGTGCCTTCGAATTGGAAAACCGCCGCCGATGGATTTAGCGAGACCTATCACGTGCAGGGATTGCACCCCGAACTGCTGAAGGTATTCGCCGACCTTGATAACCATCAGGTCTTCTGGGATCACGTCGGGCGTAGCCGTCAGCTCTATGGCGTTCCGTCCCCTCGAATTCGTCCGACACCGAGCGACCAAGAAGTCTGGGAAGCGTTTGCATCGGTTTATTCCGGTCGAGCCGGACTTGATGCGGTGAACCCAGGTCCGGCTCCTCCGATTCCTGACGGGTCGACACTTTTTGACGTGATGGCCGAATGCGTGCGAGATGCTCAGGCGGCAAAGGGCGTCGACTTATCTGCCTATGACAACACCCAGATCATGATGATGGATCAACACAATGTGTTTCCGAATATCACGGTGTTGTTGCATCCAGACTTGTTGTCGGTATTGCGAACTCGGCCCGGTGACCATCCCGACGAATGTTGGCTCGACATCTTCAATTTTGATCGTGCCGGCGCAAACGTCGCTCGTGTCAAGCCGATGAAAATGGAAGTGCCTCTCGATTCGATGGCATTTGGCACGGTGTTCAATCAGGATTTCAACATGTTGCGTACCGCTCAACGGGGTCTCCATCAACCCGGATTCACTCGGATCACGCTTTCGCAGGAAGAAAGCCGCATTCTCAACAACCAGCTCGCGCTTGAGCGGTATATCGGAATTTCTCCAAGTGAGATCGAGGGCGATCTCCCGTAATGGTTGTCGCCACTGCAACTCGTCGTCGCGCTGACGGAGGCCCTAGTGCTCGGTCGCTCCTCATCAGTGTGTTGGGTCAATGGGTCGGACCCACCGACACGCCGGTATGGACAGCGACGCTCGTAGGCGCGCTTGAGGCGCTCGGCATTGAAGCCCGCGCCGCGCGCCAAGCAGTGAATCGCACTGCGGCAGACGGATGGCTCGAGGGAGAGTCTGTTGGTCGCTACACGCGTTGGCGGCTCACGAGTTCTGGGCGTCGAATGATCGGCTCGGCGGTGCCTCGAGTCCAACGTTCGATCGTGTCGGACCGAACCTGGGACGGAACGTTCTTGTTGCTAACCCTCACTGGAGCGGTACTTGACCGCGAGGCGCGTGAGCGTCTGGCTGTAGGGCTCGATTTCGAAGGATTCGGAACGCTGGGACCGGGCACGTGGGTGGCTGTCGGCGAAGGCTCACGTGAAGGAGCCGATTCGGTTCTTTCTGCGTGCGGATTGAAGGATCGGGCGTTGTTGTTCAGTGCCCAATCTGTTGACGGGGCCGAAACCCCGGGCGAAGTTGTGGCCTTGGCCTGGGACCTCGCTTCGGCCGCGGCTGCGCATGAGGCGTTTCTGGAAGAGTTCGAGAGGGCCATGCCCGCGGACGAGTGCGAGGCGTTTGCGATGCGCACCCGACTGGCCCACGAGTGGCGCCATCTTCTAAGCGTGGACCCTTCTTTGCCACTGCAGCTCTTGCCGGCCGATTGGGTTGGAACCCGAGCCCGGAAGGTTTTCCAGCTCCGGTTCAGCGAGTGGGCCGAGGCGGCAACGTCGTACTACATAAGGTTGTGTGAAGAGCCCGTTGTGTCGTAGATTGCGGTCATGACCGAACTTGGATTCCCCGTCTTCGATTGCGATAACCACTACTACGAAGCGATCGATGCGTTCACTCGCCATCTCGATCCTCGAACCGCATCACGCACCATTGAGTGGTGCACGATCAACGGGCGTCAGTACCACGTCATCGGTGGCAAAGTTAGCCACGCCGTGGTCAACCCGACCTTTGATCCAGTTGCGCTTCCGGGTGTGTTGAAGGATTACTTCCGCGGTAATCCCAACAATGAAAACCCGATCGAACTTCTCAAGCAGCGTGAGCCAATTCGTCCCGCGTACCGCGACAAAGATGCGCGAATCGCGATGCTCGATGACTACGGACTCGAGAAGTGCTGGCTGTTCCCCACGCTCGGCATGATTTATGAAGAGCCACTCCACCAAGATCCGTGGGCGGTCATGCAGGTTTTCACTGCGTTCAACCGTTGGATGCTTGAAGACTGGGGCTTCAACCACAAGGATCGCATTTTCACCGCCCCATACATCAGCCTCGTTGATGTCGACTGGGCCGTGAGCGAACTCAAGTTCGCACTCGACAACGGTGCAACAACTGTTGTCATGCGTCCCGCTGCACCGACCACCGTCGATGGACAGCGTTCGCCTGCCGATCCAATGTTCGACCCATTCTGGGCTCTTGCGAACGAATCAGGGATCACCGTGGTCGCTCACGCTGGCGACTCGGGCTACACCGCTCACGGTTATGGCGACGACAGTGGATTCTCGGCGGGTTTCAGTCAGCAGTCTCGTCCGCAGCCGCTCCGTATGGCCACCATGTTCGATCGACCGATCGAGGACTTCCTTGGTTCGCTCGTGTGCGACAAAATGTTTGAGCATTTCCCGAATGTTCGAGTTGCATCTGTCGAGAATGGTTCCGGATTCCTTCGTGGTTTGCTTAAGAAGCTCGACAACACAGCGAAGAAGATGCCGGGCTGGTTCCACGAGAGTCCTTCGGAAACCTTCCGTCGCCAAATCTGGATCAATCCGTTTTGGGAAGACGACGTGCACGAGGTTGTCGAACTCATGGGTTCCGATCGGGTGATTTTTGGTTCCGATTGGCCACATATCGAGGGCATGCCGGAACCGCTGGACTACGTCGATGAACTCAAAGAGTTCTCGCCTGAAGTGCAGAAATTGATCATGCGCGACAACGTCACCGAACTCAATACCCGCCGACCGGCCTGAACGATCGGTTTTCCTGGTTCTTGACAGTTCCGGGGGGAACGCACAAAGGCCTCCACGATGTGGAGGCCTTTGTGCGTCTGAGGTTTCGTGAACGCCGATGTTTGTGTTCAGAACTTCCCGTCGAGCACAAGATCGCGGATTTCACGCTTGAGGATCTTCCCGGTCGCTCCCCGAGGTAATGGCTCGTCGCGCACGAACCATTGTGACGGGATCTTGAACGGGGCAATCCGTTCGGCGAGGAACGCCGTGAGTTCATCGATGTCGATGGTTTTTCCTGGTGTCGGCAGCAGCGCGGCAACGACTTCTTCGCCTAAACGCTCATGCGGAAGACCGAACACTGCGACCTCGTGGATATCGTTGTGTTCGAAAATCGCAGCTTCAACTTCTGAGCAGTAAACGTTCTCGCCGCCGCGCAACACCATGTCTTTGATGCGATCAACGACGTACAAGAACCCTTGGTCATCGAGGTACCCAAGGTCGCCAGTGTGAAGCCAGCCGTCTCGAATCGATTCGGCGGTTGCTTCAGGGCGATTCCAGTAACCGCGGATGAGCATCGGACCAGAGAGACACACCTCTCCGACTTCACCGTTTGGTTGTTCCGAACCATTTGGGTCGACGATCTTGACGCCCATGATGGGCACAACGCGGCCCGTGCTTGAAGGCTTGGCCATGTAGTCCGGCCCGGTATTGCCGGGTCCGTAACCATTGGTTTCGGTGAGGCCGTAGCCGAGTTGCGGGCTGGCTTTGCCGGCAAAGGACCCTTCGATCTTGCGCACAAGTTCAGGGGCCATCGGTGCGCCCCCACCGCCAACATTTTTTAGGCTGGAGGTGTCGTACTTCGCGAAATCAGGGTGACTGACGAGATCCTGCGACATGGTGGGAACGCCAACGAAGTTTGTGACCTTCTCGCGTTCGATCAGTTGCAGCGCGCGCAGTGGATCCCATTTGTGCATCATCACAAGGCGCGCTCCGGTTGTGACCGAACCAAGCATGACGGGAACACAGCCGGTCACATGAAAGAGCGGAACGGTAAGGATGAAACATGCTGGGATTGACGGCGCTGCAGTCGATGGATCGGGCGGAGTATCGGGCGCCCATCGAAGCGCTTCGACCGTTGTGCGGCAGGCGAAGGCAAAGAGGCCCGAGATAACGCCGCGGTTTGTCGAGACAGCGCCTTTGGGTACACCGGTGGTGCCTGAAGTGAAAAGAATCGTGGCGTCATCGTCTGGGTGAATTTCGATGATCGGCATCGTCGCGCCCGGTGTAACCACATCGGCGAGATGATCGCAGCCGGGCGGAAGATCGCCCTCAGCGCGCACGACAAGTCCATGAATATTCAACGCTTGGAGACGGTCACCAATTCGGTCGACGCGCTCGCGGTCGGTGATCATAACTTTGGCGTCGGCATCGACAAGGCCGAATTCGATTTCGGGACCGGTCCACCATGCGTTCACTAAGACGGCGATTGCGCCAATCGAGGTTGCGGCGCCAAACGCAGTGATCCATTCAGGAAAGTTGCGCATGTTGATAGCAACGCGATCGCCTTTGGTCACTCCATAGCGTTCGACTAAGACGGTGGCGATTTCATCGATGCTCTTGACCATGTCAGCGTTGGTCCAACGTTCGTCTTCAAAGACGAGGTAAACGTCATCGGCGGGACGCGCACGGATGAGGTCAAACAGGTCGCGCAATGCTGGAGGAATCTGGGTGAAGATGCGGCTTGGTCGGCCGAGAACCTCGGCTTCGGCGATCTCAAATGGAGCGCTGGGGCCAGTGAGTACCGCCACTGCGTCTTCGAATGTCATACCCATGGTGGATCCTCCCGGCAGTTGTCCGGGCAGACGCTACGGGACAGAGCGCCCTCCTTGCTACCGGTGGGTAACGAACCTCAGTCGAGCGACCGAACGGTGGTCATGGCGAGGGCCATGAGCCTGTTGTCAGAGCCCTGGTCTCTCACCTCGACTCTCACAAGATGGTCCCGACCGCGATGGCCGGTGGTGGTGGCAGAGGCCACGATGGGGCCGACTCGGCCCGGACTCAAATAATGAACAGCGAGATCGGTGACGATGGCCTCAGGGGTGGCCTCGGCAGTGGGCCTGCCGACGACAAGGCTGCGGGCGGCGGCATCGAGCACGACGGCGCTCGCTCCGCCATGCAGAATCCCCCAAGGGTTTCTCAGCCGTTGATCGACAGTCAATGAAACGACCCCCGGGGTTGAACCGGCCGAAAGGTTGAAGAACTCATGTGGGGGTGTGTCGAAGATCGGATCGTTGGGGACAGCGCGATCGAAAGGTTTGACGGGTCGGTTAAACGGCGGAGGACCATTGGCAGGGGTGAGGATCGCACAGGACATCCACGCGGTCGCAACCATCGCGCCCGAAGCATCGGTGGTATCGATACGCGTAACGACTGATGAGCGCCCTCGTCGAAGTACGTGAGTGTCGAGCGTGAGCTCGCCAGTGCCGTGACTTCCCGTGAGTGAGTCGGGTGCGCGGCGAATCATGAGATTGGTGGTGACGATCCAGTCGGGAAGGCTGGCGAGACCGGAAGTCATTCCGCCGATCGAATCGATGATGCACGTGAGGAGATCGGTGCCGAGTCGACCACCGGCATCGAACGTATTTGGCGCTCCAGGAAAGTGACCACGGGTGTGGGGAAGTGCAGCAGTCCCATCACCGATTTCCTCGATCGTCATCAGCAGGTATTGCGCGACGCCGATATCAGCAGGACTTCCGAAACCGCTCATTGTCCGCTCACTTCAGCCGTGGCATAAGAAACGAGCATTCCGTTTCCATCACGAATCTCGACCAAGGTCGAGACGCGGTCGGAGGAAGGACCGCCAACTGATGTAGCCGTTGCACTCAGGGGCCCAACGCGGCCAAGTTCGAGATAGGCCAGGTGCATATCGGTAGTGACGACATCGCAACCAAGGAGCGAGCGAGCCAGCGATGCCGACGCTTCGTCGACAAGCGAGGCGTGAACGGCGCCGTGCAACGCGCCAACGGTGTTGCAAACTGCGGGATGCAGCTCGATCGTTGCGTTTCCGGGTTCAGTGACAAGTAACTGGAGTTCATCGAGGTAGTCGGTGGTGAGAGGTTCGTGCTCAGAATTGCGGTTCATCATTCGTCGACCGGGTGTCATATCGATGGTGATGTTGACGAGGTGCTCTGGTCGGGGAACGACGGCAAACGTGAGCAGTGCTGAACCAGCAGGGCGTTCACCATCAGCAAGAAGTTCGGCTTCGATGACAAGCGTCCGCCGGCCACGACGGCGAACATGGAGATCGGCTTGAAGGACCTCGATGGGGCCGGCAGGAAGGAGGTGGATCGACATGTCCGCCGTGAAGGCCCATTCAGGATCGGAGGCGGTGATCGAACGCAATCCACCGAGCGCATCAACAAGCATGGCGACCGCGGCCAGTCGGGGCATGCCGTCGGCGGCCGCCGTGTAGCGGGTGACGGGCATCCATCCGCGAACATCACCAGAGAGGTCTTGTTCGGATTCAAGAGCCAGAAGACTCATTGCGTGTCGAGGCGGCGGGTAGGCCGGACGAGAGTTGGCGGGAACATCGTCGGAAGCCACGAGGGGTGAGTCTATGGGCGACAGCGCTGTGGTCTTTTCGTTGGTCACCGGTAGGGTCAGAACTCGTGCGCACGCTTTCACTTGGTCGACGTTTCTTCGTGGTTGGCCTTGCGTCGCTCGCACTTCTCTTGATTCCGGTATCGGTGTCGGCGCAAACCTCGAGTTCAACTGCGGCACGTGTGATCCCTCAGAGCCTGCGCATTCGAGCGTTTGGCGATGGAGTGATTGCCGGATTCGGTGCTGCTAGTTCAGGAGCCTTGGTTCCGATCACAAATGCCGCCGAGTGTCGGCCCGTGTGGATCGGCGATGGTTCGGCAACTTCGGCGGGCACTCGATGCTCTTCGAACGGAAGAAATGGTCCGGGTTCGCCGCCTGACGAGATTTCCTTCAGCGCAGACTTTGGCCGAACGAACGGCGCGTCGTGGGCTGCGCAGGTTTCACAGATGCTCGGTGCAGTTGACTATGCGAACTACGCAGTTACTGGATCAACGCTTGCAAGTTGGCTCAATCTTCCGCAGGATGACAACGCTCCGGCGGAAGGCGCACAACACAACCTTCTCGAACGTATTGAGCAGGATGATCCCGATATCGTTCTCGCAAGTCTCGGGGGAGAAGCGTTGCTGCAACAACCGTCGGGTGCAGTGCGTCTGTGCACTCGTTGGAGCGATGAACTCGCTCAACGGCAGCAGTTTGTTGAATGCGTGAACCGCCTGCTTGCTGAGCAATTAGTGAAGCAACGCCTAATGGCCATTTCATTTGATCTGCTCGCTCACACGATCAACGCCAAACTTCTCTATTCGCATTACTCACCAGCGTCGCCTCGACTCTCAGCGCTGCTTCCCTGGCAACAGGTCGTGGTTGCCGACGCAATTAATGCTCAGATCGATGCAGCAGTCGTTGGTGTTCGTGAGTCAGGGGCGTCATGGGCCGAGCGAATTGACGTCGTGGAGCCGGACTCATTCGCTTTCGGTTGTGTGTGGAAGACGATTGCTGGGCCTTCATTATTGGGCCGCAATTGGTGGACTTCGGGCCCGTGTATGGGTGATGGGAAGGCCTCGACGCCGATAAGCATGGGAACGGTTCCGGGCACTGCGGCCCAATCAGCCATTGCAACAGCGGCCGTATCGGTGATCCGAAACCGCAACTGGAGCTGACTTCTTCCGTTTCGTCGTCACGAGTGGCAGGATGGAGTGAACACAGAGGCCATAGGGCTGTGTCTAGGGGGAATTTTCATGCTCGATCTTCTGATCAAGGGCGGCACGGTTATTGATGGAACCGGTCGTGACCGATTCAGAGCCGATGTTGGGGTGCGCGATGGTCGCATTGTGGCGATCGGTGACATCACCGAGTCCGCGGCCAAGACCATTGATGCCGAGGGTCGTGTCGTTACTCCTGGGTTTGTTGATCTCCACACCCATTACGACCCGCAGGTCATGTGGGATCCCGCAGCAACGCCATCTTCGCTGCATGGCGTCACTTCAGTCTTCGGCGGTAACTGTGGTTTCTCAATCGCGCCGATCACTCCTGAAGCTGCCGAATACCTCATCCCGATGCTTGCTCGCGTCGAAGGCATGCCCGTTGAGTCACTCGAAGCCGGGCTCGATCTCATGTGGGATGGGTTCGGTTCGTGGCTGGACCGGCTTGAAGGGAATCTCGCCGTTAACGCAGGCTTCATGGTCGGCCATAGCGCGCTGCGTCGAGTTGTTATGGGCGAAGACGCGGTTGGTTACGAGGCCACGCCCGACCAGATCGCAGCAATGGTCGCGCTCCTTCATCGCAGCATCGAAGAAGGGGGTATGGGATTTTCCAGCACGGCGTCAAACAGTCATAGTGACCATCAAGGAAATCCTGTTCCATCCCGTTGGGCCACTCGCGACGAATTCATCGCACTCTCTGCTGCCATCGGACAACACCCGGGTACTTCACTCGAATTCATTGCGTCGGCCTCTGGAACGTTTACTGAAGACGAAATGAATCTGATGGCCGACATGAGCGTTGCTGCGCAACGTTCACTCAACTGGAACGTCATGGTCGTTTCTTCTGATCCCACCGCTACAGCCGGTCGTGAGAACAAGTTGTCGGCTTCCGATGTTGCGTTGGCAAAGGGTGGACGAGTTGTGGGCCTGTGCTTGCCTGAGCCGATGCGGATGCGTTTGTGTTTCGCCTCGGGCTTTGTGCTCGACATTCTCCCGGGCGTGAGCGATGTCGTTCACCTTCCGTTGCCCGAACGTAAAGCGGCACTCGCCGATCCCTCTGTGCGGGCAACGATCGCTGCGGCCCTTGCGCAACTTCCTCCCCAGCATTCACTGGCTGCAATCGCTGACTATCGCATTATCGATGTGTCGAAAGACGAACTGCAACAGTACGTCGGTCGAGTTGTGGCCGACATTGCTCTCGAAAAGGGCGTTGCTCCGATCGATGCGATGCTCGACATCGTGGTTGCCGATGATCTGAAGACCGGTCTTGAACCTCGATTCATTGGCACCGACGATGAGGCGTGGGTAGAGCGCGTTCGACTGCTTGAATCCGACCCCCGGGTTATCGCCGGCGGATCTGATGCAGGCGCCCATCTCGACATGATGAAGACGTTCGCATGCCACACCGGATTCTTCGCTGAAGCGGTGCGCAACCGACAGCTCATGTCGCTCGAACGTGCGGTGCAGTTGTTTACTGATGCTCCCGCTCGTTTCTACGGCGTGCGCGATCGCGGTCAGGTGGCCGAAGGATGGTTCGCTGATCTCGTCATCCTTGATCCCGACACAGTCGGGCCCGGCACGGTTGTGCCGCGACAAGACCTTCCCGCAAACGGATGGCGTCTCTATTCCGAAGCCACGGGTATCGATGCGACCATCGTCAATGGCGTCGCAATCGTGCGCGACGGCAACGTTACTGGCGATACGCCAGGGACGACATTGCGTTCTGGTCGCGACACCAACACCGTCGCGATTTAAGTCTGTGAACCCGATTCAGAAATCGGGAAACGGCATTTCGAGCGTGCTCGACTCGGTTCCGCCGTCGATCTCGATGATCTTGCCGGTGACATAACGCGCTGCCGGCGACGAGAGATACAACACGCCGAGAGCGATGTCTTCGGGCTCGCCGATAAATCGCAGCGGCGTGTTGGCGATCATGGTGTCGCGAATCTCGGGCATCACGAGAACGGTTTCAAGCGCTGAGGTTGCCGTTGAACCGACGGCAATGCCGTTGACGCGCACCTTTGGGTTGAGGTCAGTAGCGAGATAGCGGGTGAGGTGGGTGAGAGCCGCTTTGGCAACCCCGTATTGGGTGAGGCCACGGGCGGCGGTGCGACCCGCCATCGAGGAGATGTTCACTACGCAGCCGTGGTTCTCGACCAACTGGGGGATGCAGGCCTGTGTCATCGCAAGAGCCGTCGTGACATTGAAGTGGAATGCTGCCTCGAACGATTTGGCGGTGACATCGGTGATCGCTGCAGGAGGTGACCCGCCTGCGTTGTTGACCACGATGTCGATCTTGCCGAGTTCTTCGATAGCCGCGTTGGCGAACTCGTCAAGGAACTCAAGTTTGTTGACATCGCCAGGCAGAACAAAAGCACGACGGCCGAAGCCGCGGATGGCGGTTGCGATCTCTTCAAGCTGGTCAGCAGTGCGGGCAGTGATGGCAACATCGGCGCCGGCTTCGGCGAGAGCAAGGGCAGAAGCAGCACCGATGCCACGTCCGGCACCAGTAACGATGGCGACTTTGCCATCAACGCGGAATCGATCGAGAAGGCTCATGAGCGACGACATTAGAGCCCCGATTGGTTCAGCGTCGGATGATGGTGGAACGTAACGTCAGTTTCGACAGCGCCGCGGCATCGATCGAAATGCCAAGTCCCGGTCCGGCCGGAACAGTGATCGTTCCACCGCCGCTCGGTCCGGAAACGGTGAATGGCGCACATACGTCCTCGGTGAAGAAATGGTGAGTGGCGGCAATGTCGCCAGTAAGCGAAGCCCCGGGATGAGCGGCGAGTGCAATATTCGCAGCTCGACCAATCCCGCCATCAAGCATTCCGCCTACCCATGCATCGATTCCGAGACCCGCGCAATGGTCAAGGACTGAAGCGGCCTCGACCCAACTTCCATAACGAGGGGCTTTGACGCACACCACCGAACACGCACCCATATCGAGTGCTTCACGGGTCACCGTTGCTGATGTGAGTGATTCATCGAGACAGATGCGCGTTGAAATGCGTCGAGCTAATTCGGCATGGTTCAAGAGATCGTCCGCGGCGAGCGGTTGCTCGATGTAGGCGAGATCGAAATCATCAAGTTCCGCAAGCATTTTCGCGTCATCAAGTGTGTAGGCACCATTTGCATCGACACTCAGTTCGATGTGAACGCCGGCAGCATCTCGCGCGGCCTGTATGAAATCGATATCTCGACCGGGGGCGATCTTGATCTTGATGCGCCCGTATCCCTCGGCAACACGTGTCGAAACCTCGGCGGCGAGGTCTTCGGGTGTGGCCAGTAATCCGATGGCAACGCCTGCCGGCACAGTCGCCACGGGGTCTGCGGAGTGGGGAGCGAACATTCGCGCTAGCGAGATTTCCGATCGGCGGCCCTGCGCGTCGAGCAGCGCTAACTCGATCGATGCTTTCGCCATGGGATGACCGATCACATCGGCGAAGACCGAACCGAGATCGGTGGGGGTCACGGTTCCATTGGTTGCGAGCAGTCGTGGGACGAGAAGTTCATGCAGCGCCAGATAGGCCCCATCGACGAACTCTTCGCTGTAGGTGGGCTCGGGGAGAGCGGCACATTCGCCCCAGCCCTCGTCCTCGGTGCCAAGGATGCGAACGAGTACTGCGGTGCGGGAACTGACGGTTCCATGTGCCGCCACGAACGGAGCGACCATCGGCAAAGCGATTACTCGCAGTTCAACGGCCTCGACGTGCATGGACTGAGCCTAGGACCCGGCTCGATTGTGGGCCTCGGCGGTAGCCTTGGGTCATGTTCTTTGGCTCACGAACCCCAGAGATGGTCGACCCCGCTGCTGCGCTTCCTGGGCGCGATCAGACCATGCCAGTGTCACCTGCGCATCTTGTGCTCGGCACAACGATGACTCCGCCGTTTCCCGACAATTGCGAGCAACTCGTTGTTGGCATGGGGTGCTTTTGGGGAGCAGAACGAAAGTTCTGGCAACTCCCGGGAGTCGTCACGACTGCCGTTGGTTACGCCGGCGGCTACACGCCGAACCCAACCTATGAAGAGGCCTGTTCTGGCCTCACTGGGCACACCGAAGTTGTGCTTGTCGTATGGGACAACACGCTGACCGATCTCGACGCGGTGCTTCGTTGTTTTTGGGAAAATCACGATCCGACCCAAGGCCATCGCCAAGGCAACGACATCGGAACCCAATATCGCTCAGCGATTTATTGTTCTGACCAAATGCAGCTCGATGCCGCCAAGGCGAGCGCGATTCGCTTTGGCGAGATGTTGGCGGCTGCGCATTTCGACGCCGTCACGACCGAGATTGCCTTGGCCGGTCCGTTCTTCTACGCCGAGGACTACCACCAGCAATATCTCGCCAAAAATCCCAACGGCTATTGCGGAATTGGTGGCACTGGCGTGAGCTGCCCGATCGGCATCAGCGGCGTTTAAGGCCTGGCCAATCTGTAATTGGGCCCAAATCGGGTGGTTGTCACCTGTGGATCTCTTGTGGATAACGTGGTGAACTGTTGGCTCGATCCCAAGGGCCCCTTGGGGCGTGTCGAAAGTCACGCAAAAACCGGTCCCAGGGTCGTTGCAGTTTGATGACAAAGGCCGCAAACCTTTGGGTGCTTTGTTGCGGTTCCATGACGAACGGGTTCGCCCGATCGACGCCCCGTGATGGTCGCGGAGCTCATGGAAGTGCACGAAAGGAGCACTAAATGTCTGCAGTGCGTTCGTCGTCAATTGGTTCTGTTCGTCTCGCTCATGGGGCGGTCGCCACTTTCGCCTTTTTGGCCGTGATGGCGGTTTCCATGGTCACCGTCGTCACCAGCGCTACGAGTGCCGATGGAGAGGAGCCTTCTTCCGCATCGACAATCACCGTTGAGTACGCCGACGTGTACACCGCTATGGCCGATATTGCTGCCGCCATTGCCACGCTGCCGCCACCGCCTCCTCCTACCACGGTGGCCCCTCGTCAGGTTCAGACCCGACCCCCGGTGATCGTCGATCCCTCTGATCCCGGCGTATGGGATGCGCTGGCTCATTGCGAGACTCGTGGAAATTGGGCGACCGACTCTGTGCCGGGTTTCTCAGGTGGCCTTGGTTTTGCTCATGGCACATGGGCCTCGAACGGGGGCACCGAATTCGCCCGAGTGGCTGCAGATGCGACTCGTGAGCAGCAGATCGAGGTGGCGCAGCGGGTGCTTGAAGGCTCCGGTTGGGGTGCCTGGCCGGGTTGCTCCGATCTGCTCGGACTTCGCTAGCGCAAAAGGGTCGCCGCTCGCCTGCACGGTTGCGGCGACCCTCCGCTAGATTCCCCATCCTCACCAACGAACTTCCGAGGAAGGGAACCTTCATGGCTTTCGAGCTTCCCGCTCTGCCGTATGCCCAAGATGCGCTCGCACCGACAATCAGTGCCGAGACCATGGAATACCACTACGGCAAGCACCATCAGACCTACGTCGACAACTTGAACAAGGCTGTCGCCGGCACCGCCGACGAGGATGCCTCGCTCGAGGACATCATCATGAAGGCCGAAGGCCCGCTGTTTAACAACGCAGCCCAGGTCTGGAACCACACCTTCTTCTGGAACTCACTCTCACCCAACGGTGGCGGTCAGCCCACTGGAGCAATCGCCGATCGCATCGCTGCCGACTTCGGTGGCTACGACGCTTTCCGTGCGCAGATCACCGACGCTGGCCTTACGCAGTTCGGTTCGGGTTGGGCATGGCTCGTCGAAACGGACGGCAAGCTCGCCATCATGAAGACCCCTAACGCCGACCTTCCAATGAAGCACGGCGCCAAGGCCCTCTTCACAATCGATGTCTGGGAACACGCCTATTACATCGATTACCGCAATGCACGGGCCAAGTTCATCGAAGTTGTCCTCGACAACCTCGTCAACTGGGACTTCGTGAACGCCAACCTGGCGTCCTGATCCCTGCGCAGTGCCTGATTCTCGAACGGGACCCCTACAGGGGTCCCGTTTCGCGTACGGTCATCAGTCGTGATTGATTCTCTCGTCCTCGCCGCAACCGATCCCGCCGCGCTTGCGAATGCGTGCGGCGACAACACGGGCTGGTTCTGCGAGCGCGTTTTTGAATGGACAGGTTCAAAGGCGTGGGCTCGGGCTGCAGAGTGGCTTGTTGCCAAACCGCTTTCGATCCTCTGCGTGGTCATCATCGCTGGCCTCGTAGCCATGGTCGTTCGTCGGATGATTTCTCGTTCGATGAATCGGTTGTTCTTGCCCGGAATTTCGAAGAAGCGAGGAAGCAAAGGGGGGCTGCGTCGGCGCACGTCGGAAGTCCTGCTTGCTTCGGGTGATTCTTCTGTCCGCACCGACGCTCGACTTGAAACGCTCACGGCAGTGTTCCGCTCAATTGCTACAGCGCTGGTCTGGTTCATCGCGCTGTTCTTCACGCTTGAAATTTTGGGCATCAGCCTTGGTCCGTTGCTTGCGACGGCTGGCATCGTCGGCGTCGCTCTCGGCTTTGGCACGCAAACGATGGTCCGCGATTTCATTAGCGGATTCTTCATCGTTGCTGAAGATCAATTCGGTGTTGGTGACACGATCGATGTTGGTGGTGGTGCGAAAGGAATCGTCGAGCGCATCACGTTGCGAGCTACCCATATTCGTGACCCAGAGGGAACGATGTGGCACGTTGCCAACGGCCAGATCGTGAAGGTTGCGAACAAGAGCCAGGAATGGGCGCGCGCTCTCATCGACGTGGTGCTTCCTTACGACGCCGACATCTCGGCGGTCAGCGATGTCATGCAGGAAGTTGCCGACACCATTCAGTCTGATCCGGAATGGTCATCAAAGATCATGGAACGCGCCGAGATCTGGGGCATCCAGGAATTCGATTCTGATGGCGTACACGTCCGGATGGTCATTAAGACCGAACCAGCAGCGCAGTTTGGTGTTTTGCGCGAATTGCGGGCGCGGATGAAGGAAACCTTCGACGAACGAGGCATTTCGTTTGCCTACGCGGGATCACCGACGCAGGTTGTGATTACGCAGACGCCTCCGCAGAAGACGCCGCCACCGACGGCAGCAGCAAAGGCGAATATGCCGTCGTCAGACGGCGTCGGGATCGTCGGCGAGGGTGACAGCGACGCTGGCTTCAGCGCCGACGGCGACGCTGACTAACGTTGCGTTCGCTGCTTCACGAACATCTTCAAGAACACTTTGGAACGCCTCGGTGCGCGGGGTGGTGTCAGTGACGTCGATGAGATCGACCGGCCACTTGAGCGAACGCTTCGCTTCGGTTTTCGCTCGTCGTGCAGCGCTGAGGACTTCTGCACCCATTGCGTAGGCGAGCGGGCTGCCGTCGGCGGCCGCGTCACGAAGTTGTGAAGCATCGGGCCACGGAGCACGATGCACTGAACCGCTTTGCCACCAGGACCACACCTCTTCGGTGACGAAGGGAAGGAACGGTGCGAACAGGCGAAGCAGCGTTGAGAGTGTGAGCTGCAATGCGGCCTGTGCTGAGCGGGCGGCGTCATCGCCACGACTTCCGTAGGCACGGGTCTTCACGAGTTCGAGGTACTGATCGCAGAACTGCCAGAAGAACGCCTCGGTGCGCTCAAGGGAGCGGGCGTAGTCGTAACCATCGAATGCGGTAGTTGCATCTTCAACAAGTGCGGCAAGATCGGCGAGCATGGCTCGGTCGAGCGGTTCGGTGATGGCTGACGGATCATGAATCTGGGCAACGCCATCTTCGGAACCAAGACCAAGAGCGAAACGACTCGCATTCAGCAATTTGATGCCGAGACGACGGCCAATTTTCATCTGTCCTTCGTCGAAGGCGGTATCGGTGCCGGGTCGTGCGCTTGCGGCCCAATAGCGAACGGCGTCGGAGCCGTATTGCTCAAGTAGATGAAGGGGAGTGACGACATTGCCTTTGGACTTCGACATCTTTTTACGATCGGGGTCGAGCACCCAACCCGAAATGCTGGCGTTGCGCCAGGGAATCGAGTTGTGCTCAAGATGCGAGCGAACTGTTGTCGAGAACAACCAGGTGCGGATGATCTCGTGGGCTTGCGGTCGCATATCCATTGGGAAGGTGCGAGCGAACAGGTCGTCGTCCTCGCCCCAACCGGTGGCGATCTGTGGAGTGAGCGAAGAGGTTGCCCATGTATCCATGACATCGGGATCGCCGGTGAAACCACCAGGAACATCGCGTTGCGCTTCGGTGTAACCAGCGGGCGTATCGGTAGCCGGGTCGATCGGAAGCGCTGCTTCGTCAGCGGTAATGGGTTGATCGTGAAGAGGGAAACAGTCGGCATCGAGCGGATACCAGATTGGGAACGACACGCCGAAGAAACGCTGACGACTCACCAACCAGTCGCCGTTTAGGCCATTGACCCAGTTCTCGTAGCGAACGCGCATATGCGGCGGATGCCAGTGAAGTTCTGTGCCTCGTTCAAGCAGCGCTTCTCGAAGCGGAAGATCGCGGCCACCGTTGCGCAGATACCACTGACGGCTGGTGAGGATTTCGAGGGGACGATCGCCCTTTTCGAAGAACTTCACCGGATGCGTGATCGGTTTTGGTTCGCCATCGAGCTGGCCGTTGTCACGCAACAAGTCAACGATGCGCACCTGTGCTTGTTTGATGGTCTTGCCGGCAAGTTCGGAATAGGCGGTAACAGCAGCATCGCCAGCGCCCACGATCCATTCCGGCGCTTCGGACTGGATGCGGCCATCGACGCTGATGATTGAACGAGTTTCAAGTTGCAGTTCGCGCCACCAAATGACGTCGGTGAGATCGCCGAACGTACAAATCATCGCAATACCGGAACCCTTTTCAGGGTCGGCTAACACATGCGGCTTGATTTCAACTTCAACGCCAAATAAAGGGGTGCGGACAGTTGAGCCGAAGAGTGGTTTGTAGCGCTCATCATCGGGGTGAGCAACGAGGGCTACGCAGGCGCCGAGAAGTTCGGGGCGGGTGGTTTCGATGTAGATCGGTTCGCCGTTATCGGTGCGAACAAATGGCAGGCGGTGATACGCGCCGGGCATTTCGCGATCTTCGAGTTCGGCCTGAGCGACTGCGCATCGGAAATCGACATCCCACAGCACAGGAGCCTCGGCTTGGTAGGCCTCGTCGCGCGCAAGATTGCGAAGGAAGGCGCGCTGGGCAACGCGACGACAGCGATCGTCGATTGTGGCGTAGGTGAGCGACCAGTCAACCGAAAGACCGAGCGTTCGGAACAGTTCCTCGAACGCCTTTTCATCTTCCGCAGTGAGGGTCGTGCACAGTTCGATGAAATTTCGACGACTGATTTGAGCTGGGAGTTTCTTCTGCTCATCCTTCGGGCGGTCGGCCATCGGGACGGGCGTGGCGAAGTTCGAGTCGTAGGGAAGCGATGGGTCGCACTGGACCCCGTAGTAGTTCTGCACACGGCGTTCGGTGGGCAGACCGTTGTCGTCCCAACCCATTGGGTAGAACACGGACTTGCCCCGCATGCGCTGGTAACGAGCGATGGTGTCGGTGTGGGTGTAACTGAAGACATGGCCGACGTGAAGTGAGCCACTGACTGTCGGCGGTGGCGTATCGATCGAATACACACCCTCTCGGGTGGCGGTGCGATCGAAGGAGTAGGTGCCGTCGGCATCCCAGGTCGCGCCCCAGCGGGCTTCGAGGCCCTCAAGGTCGGGCTTTTGGGGGACGGTCCAACTGTTTCGCGGAGTGGGGGTGGCCGATGTCATGACCCGATCACGCTAGTTCGCCCCACCCCTGCGACTCACGTGCAGACTCGCAGGAGGGGGCGGGGGGACAGGTAGCGTTGCCAGTCGTGTTGCATCTCTTCGATACCGCTCAGGGCAAGGTTGTGCCCTTCGAACCCCGTGAACCGGGGAAGGTTTCGATGTACGTGTGCGGACCAACGGTGTACGGCCCGCCCCATTTGGGTCACGGTCGTTTCTCGCTGGTGTTCGATGTGTTGCGCAGGTATCTCACCTGGACCGGGCTCGAGGTCAACTACGTCTCGAATATCACCGACATTGACGACAAGATCATCAAGCGGGCCAACGATGAAGGTCGTGACTGGTCCGACATCGCGCAGAAGTGCGAACAGGTGTGGTGGAAGGCCATGGAGGCCATCGGCGTCGAACGTCCCACGTCCGATCCACATGCCACCGCCTATGTCGACCAAATGGTGGAACTCGTCGCCGATCTCATTGCGCGTGATGTCGCGTATGTGTCTGACGACGGCGTGTACTTCACTCCCACTGCGGTCGCTGATTACGGGTTGCTTGCCCGACAGTCGATCGAATCACTGCAGGCGGGTGCGCGCGTCGAGGTGGCCGACCACAAACACTCGCCCATCGATTTCGCATTGTGGAAGTTCACCAAGCCCGGCGAACCTTCATGGCCATCGCCATGGGGCGAGGGTCGCCCGGGTTGGCATACCGAATGCGTTGTGATGTCGCTTGATCTCTTAGGTGATGGTTTCGACCTTCACGGTGGCGGACAAGACCTCGCGTTCCCGCATCACGAGAATGAACGCGCTCAGGCGTTGGCCGCTGGCCGAACCTTTGCGCGACATTGGATGCACAACGGTTTTGTTGAAGTGAGTGGCGAAAAGATGTCGAAGAGCCTCGGCAACTTCACCAATCTCCTTGATCTTGTTGAATCCACCGATCCGCGCGCGTATCGCCTGCTCGTTCTTCGATCGCACTACCGCACGCCTGTCGAAGTCACGCACGCAACGACCGACGATGCGTCTGCTGCATTACGACGCCTCGATGCGTTCGCTCGACGAGCCTCGAACGCGGGCTTAGACGGCAAACCCGATGGCCCATCGATCGAAGCGTTCCGAGTTGCGATGGACCGCGATCTCGATACACCAGCAGCGGTGGCGCTGCTGTTTGGTCTCGTGGGTCAGGCCAATACCGCGCTCGATGCTGGTGACAACGTTTCGGCGGCTCCGCTCGCTGCGGCAGCGCGCGAAATCTGCCGTGCGGTCGGTCTTGTGCTCAATAGCGGTGGCGAAGAAGTTCCGCCGGAGATCCGTAAACGGGCCAAAGCTCGTGACGAGGCTCGTGCATCGAAAGATTGGGCCGCCGCCGACGCCATTCGAGATGAGCTCACCGCCGCTGGTTGGCTTGTGGAAGACACCGCCGACGGCACCCAGGTCCGACCCGCCTGATGGCAGAGAAGCCGGCACGGCAGCCAGTCCCGCGCGGGTTCTGGGTCATTTGGACAACCGTCGCCGTCGATCTCATTGGATTCGGCATTGTTCTGCCGATTCTTCCGCAGTACGCCGAACGATTCGGGGCAGGAGCGGCGGTTATCGGTTTGTTGTCGGCCTCGTTCTCACTTGCGCAATTGGTCTTCGCTCCGGTGTGGGGAAAGTTGAGCGACCGCATTGGTCGAAAGCCGATCATCATCATTTCGTTGTTCGGCACCGCGATCGGTTCTCTTGTTACTGGTTTCGCCGGCGCGCTTTGGATTCTCTTTCTTGGTCGAATCATCGACGGTATTTCCGGTGCATCGGTATCGGTGGCTCAAGCGGCAGTCGCTGACATTTCGCCCGCTCGTCAACGAGCGCGCTACATGGGTCTCATCGGTGCGGCATTTGGTGTCGGCTTTGTTGCTGGCCCCGCCATTGGAGCGCTTGCAGCTCTTGGTGGCCCGAAGATTCCGTTCTTCGTTGCTGCCGCGATCGCTGCAGTGAATGGGTTGATTGCACTTAAGCGACTTCCTGAAACCGCACATGGGGTGAAGGGCCATCCGCTTGCTCGTGCCGAAGTTGTGGCGGCGCGCCAGGCAGAGTTCGCTGCCGCGAATGCCGATGCAGAAAACATTGCCGCAGAACCCGCGCTCGATGGGCCAGGCATTGTCGAACCAGGTCATGGAGCGCTTCATCACGCGAGTGCCGATCACACATCGGCCGAACGTCGCTCCGAGATCATTCGCCTGATCGTCGTTGCGTTTGTCGGCATTGTCGCCTTTAGTGGCTTCGAAGCGACCTTCTCTTTGTTGGCGAACAATCGCTATGGGCTCGGGTTGTCGGCAACCGCTGCGGTGTTTGCTGGCATCGGCGTCGTACTTGTGGGCGTGCAAGGTGGACTGGTGGGGCCCGTCACTCGTCGTTTGGGCGAAGGTGGAACCCTGCGCTTTGGTTTGATCGCAAACTGCTTTGGCCTTCTAGTGCTCGCGTTCGATCTCGGATGGGCTGGTCTGGTAGTCGCCCTCCTCCTACTCACTGTCGGTCAGGGCCTGCTCACACCGACCCTGTCGTCAGCAGTCGCAGGTCGGGCTGGCCTCGATACGGGCGTGTGGCTCGGTTGGCAGCAGTCGGCAGGCGGAGCGGCACGTGTGGTTGGCCCGCTCGCCGCCGGTGCGTTGTTTCAATGGGTAGGCATGGGTTGGCCTTATGCCGTCGGTGCCGGCCTCGCGGCCTTGGCTCTGACATTGCTGCCAAAGCGGTCCGAGGCGGCATCAAGGGTTACCGCGGGGTAACTTGGCGGTCGCACGCGTCGTCGCCGGATAAATCCGGTTCCCCCCGAGAGGAACGCCAATGTCCGATTACAGCCTTGACTTCAATGAAGATCAGCAAACACTGGTCGATTGGGTTCACACGTTCGCAGCCGATGTCATTCGTCCCGCCGCTGAAGAGTGGGATGAACGCGAAGAGTTTCCGTGGCCCATCGTTCAAGAAGCAGCGAAGATCGGTTTGTACGGCTGGGAGTTCATGGCCGCCAATCTCGCTGACCCAACTGGTCTTTCCATCGTTCTCGCCATTGAAGAACTGTTCTGGGGCGATGCCGGTATCGGCCTTGCCATCTTTGGTTCGGGTCTTGCCGCCGCAGGCATCAGTGGCAACGGAACACCGGAACAGGTCATGGAATGGGTGCCGCAGTGTTACGGCACTGCCGACAAGGTGCAACTCGGCGCGTTCTGTGTGAGTGAACCCGACGCCGGTTCCGATGTTTCGTCGTTGCGCACACGAGCGGTGTACGACGAGAAGACCGATGAATGGGTCATCAACGGAACAAAGGCGTGGATCACCAACGGTGGTATCGCCGACATTCATGTTGTTGTTGCTGCGGTTGATCCGGAACTTAAGGGTCGTGGTCAAGCCTCGTTTGTTGTTCCTCCCGGCACGAAGGGTTTGTCGATGGGGCAGAAGTACAAGAAGCACGGCATCAAGGCCTCGCATACGTCTGAAGTTGTGCTCGTCGATGTCCGCGTTCCCGGTCGTTGTTTGCTGGGCGGTAAAGAGAAACTCGACGAGAAACTCGCTCGTGCTCGCGAATCTGGAAGCAGCGGCCAGAAGCAGCCGGCAATGGCAACGTTCGAAGCCACACGTCCCGCGGTTGGAGCGCAGGCGCTTGGTGTCGCTCGAGCGGCCTACGAGTACTCACTTGAATACGCCAAAGAGCGTCAGGCCTTTGGCCGTCCGATCATCATGAATCAATCGATCGCATTCAAGTTGGCTGACATGAAGACGGAGATTGACGCCGCTCGTCTTCTTGTGCATCGCGCCGCGTGGATGGCCGCGAATCGTAAGGAGTTCAAGGCCGGCGAAGGATCAATGTCGAAACTCAAGGCTGGCGAAGTTGCCGTGTGGGTGACCGAACAGGCCATTCAGATTCTTGGTGGTTACGGCTACACCCGTGAGTACCCGGTCGAGCGTTGGCATCGCGATGCCAAGATCTTCACGATCTTCGAGGGAACTTCAGAGATTCAGCGCCTGGTGATCAGCCGAAATATCTCTGGCTTGCGTATTCCGTAACTCACACACCCCGGTTACGCGGTGATGGCGCGGGCCTCGTCGCGGAGATCGGCGAGCACCGCTTCAACATCGATCGTTGTGCAGGTTCGGTTCTTGACGACGGGATTTCCGTCGATCCAGACATCGACGACATCGGCACGAGAGGCGGCATAGACAATCGTGGAGATTGGGTCATAGACCGGCGTGAGCGATGGCGAGGAGGGATCAAGACGCACAAGATCGGCCTTCTTGCCGACCTCGATCGAACCCACGAGGTCATCGATGCCGAGCGCCGTCGCTGAGCCCATCGTGGCCATGCGCAGAACCGTCGTTGCCGGAATGGCAGTGGGGTCGAGGCGGTTGCCCTTATGGATGAGCGCCGCAACGCGCATGGCGGTGAACATATCGAGGTCATTCGACGATGACGGCCCGTCGGTGCCGAGCCCAACGGTCACTCCTGCGGCGAGTAATTCGGTAACACGACAGAACCCCGACGCCAACTTCATGTTGGAACTTGGGCAATGAGCGATCGCCGTCCCGGTTTGCGCAATCCGCGCCATCTCGGCGTCGGTGAGCACGACAGCGTGGGCCAGAACCGTGCCGGCGCGAAGAAGTCCGTTGTCGTCAAGGAGTTCAACGGGCGTGCGTCCATAACGGCCCTGAACGTCGGAAACCTCACCTGCGTTTTCCGAAGCGTGAATGTGAAAGCGCGCACCTTCATCAACTGCGAGTTCTCCCGCCGCGGCAAGTTGCGTTGGGTCCATGGTGTAGGTGCCGTGCGCAAGGATCCACGAGTGCGGCGCGGAATTGTTTGCGTTTGAAAGTCGTTGAGTGAACGGAATGTTGTCGGGTCCATCGGAACCGATAAAGAGTGGGCCGGTTTGAAGGCGGAATCCTGACTTATGTGCTTCATCAATGCTGGCGTCGGGGTACCAATACATGTCGAGAGCGGCAGTGCAGCCCGAAAGCATTGCTTCGGCCAAGGCGGCACGTACGCCAACACGAACATGGCGATCAGACATGATCTTTGCTTCGGCGGGGAAGAGCTTGCCGAGAAAGTCTTGAAGGTCGACATCGTCGGCGAAGCCACGGAACGCGGTCATCGCGAGATGAGTGTGCGCATTAATGAGCCCGGGCATCACAATTCCGCCAGCAGCATCAACGGTGTGATCGATTGCCGACATCGGCGCGACCCCCGCAGGGAGCACCTCGGCAATGGTGTCGTCGGAAATGACTATCGTTCCGCCGTGAATCACTGAGTTGTTTGCGTCGACAGTGACAATCGTTGCATTGGTGATGGCAGTGCGGGTCACGGAGTCCTCAAAAGTTTGTGTGCGATCCCAGAGAGTGTGTCAGTCGAACGCGTTGCGTGGTGTGGTCAATGGAAGATCGAGGGAACTCACCAGCCCAGGCGGCGCATCAACGACAAACGGGACGGCGTTCACGATGCGCATAGCCGTTGCCAACATTCCTGATTCGTAGAAATCAGTCGCACTTCCGATGAGAAGTTCGCAGGTCAAGCTCGGTTCACCATCGATGATGACCCGATAGGTGCCATCTCGCGGAGCGCTCGGCCACTCGGGGACAAGGTCCATCTTCAAGCGGTTGATGTGTTCAACGATGATTGCCTCGCGCCCGTTAATGACACCGATGGTTTCGAATCGAACGGCACCAACGGTTCCGGCGGCGACAGGACCAAAGGCGGTGTCGAGGTCACGTGGCGTTGGCTCCTGAAACCACGTTTCGCGGATCTCGTCGAGTTCGACGCCAAGTCCGGCAGCAACAAGTCGTACAACAGGTCCCCAGGTCATGAGTTGTGCGCCGGTGCTCGCCATGATGGGCAGGTGATCCATGGGCTTTCCGAAACCGAACACTTCACGCATGGTGAACTCAACCGGGTAGGTGTCATAGGTGAAGAGTTCTTGCACGCGCACCGAGCGGATTGAACTCGACATCGTGAGCATGGCCAGTGGGAATTGATCGGCAGCGAACCCGGGTTCGATGCCAGAGGCATACAGCGTTGAGTGACTGTTGATCGCCGCAGTTTCGAGTCGCGTGCGGGCGCGCTCTGGATACGAAGGCGGGTAGACCAGTGCGGGGCTGGTGACGGTAACCACGTTGACACCATCTCCGAGAAAGCGCTCGTAATCGGTAAGAGCGCCGGCATCGAGTGTTGGGCCGCTTGCGGTGTACACGATGCAATCAAGGTCAAGGGCGAGAATCGCAGTGGCATCGTTGGTGGCTTTTACGCCAAGAGGCTCGATGCCGACAAGAGTTCCGGCGTCGATTCCGACCTTGTCCTGGGAATGCACCCAAACGCCCACGAGTTCGAGATCACTCCGTCGAGCAATCGCTCGTACGGCGTGCGTTCCCACACCACCAGTTCCCCACACTGCAACTTTCAAAGCCACATGTTCCCCCTTTCCGATAGCAACGATGTCATGTTCTCATCGGTCCTGCACCGTCCCAGAGCGAACTTCTGGCTGTTCGTGTTGAATGGCGTCATGTCGTCTTTGTCTCGGATTCAACTCACCGAACACGTCTATGCCGCTGAGCAAGCTCGCACGGGGACCGGATGGTCAAACTCTGGGCTGGTCTCGTCTGGTCAGGGCCTTGTTGTCGATTCGTTGTACGACGTCCGGCTGACCAAAGAACTAGCAGCGCTCTACGCCGAAGTGCTTCCCGAACAACCCGGTACTTTGGTGAACACCCATCACAACGGCGACCACTGCTGGGGCAATCAAGTGTTCGCTGGTGCTGAGATCATCGCTCATCGTGGATGCGCATCTCGATTTTCGGACTTCACGCCTGAGCGCGCGGAAATGATCCGCACAATGGCCGATCCGCCAGAGTCAATGCGATCAATTCACGAAGAGTGGGCGGACTTCAACTTCTCCGATGTCGTACTCACCCCACCGACCACGGTGATCGATTCCAACCTCACGCTTGATCTTGATGGCGTTCGTATCGACTTGCTCTACGTGGGGCCGGCACACACCGAAGGCGACCTCGTCGTGCACGTTCCCGAAGAGGGTGTGGTTCTCATGGGTGACGTGCTGTTCAATAAATGCGCACCAATTGGTTGGGAAGGTTCCACCGACAACTGGATCGCCGCCTTACGACAGGTTGAAGAACTTGAACCACAGTTTGTTGTTCCGGGCCATGGACCAGTGTGCGATCTCGAGGGACTGCGCGACGCCCGTCGGTATTTCGAGGCAGTGCAATCACACGCGAAAGCGTCATGGTCTGCGGGGCAATCAGTTCTCGATTGTTGTTCGGGCATTGACCTTGGACCGTGGGTGACGTGGGATGAGCCCTGGCGCTTAGCGGCCAACGTTCATCGCATTTACAGGGAATGCGAAGGCGCGGCGTGGAACACGCCGTTCGACGCAAGTGTGGTCATGGCCGATGTTGAGGACTTGCGCCGCCGCCTCGAAGGCTGATGCTCAACCAGTGAAGTTTGGGATCACTGTCGGATCAGTTGTGGCAGTGTCGGTAGTCGCCGGTTCGCATTCGGCGATGGCGACAAGGCTCACTAGGTCGATCAGCACACTTGCTGATGTCGCTGTGAAACAAAGATCGCAAACGGTTGTTCCTGCTGGAGCGGTAACTCTTTGGGTGAACTGAGTGAGGCC
>CAMAYJ010000018.1 GCA_945862505.1 Bifidobacterium breve
ATGCTCAGAACATCAGGCATCAGCGTTCTTCGGCCCCATCAAGAGACCGCAACACCGCTTTGTAGCCACGCTCTGTGAGTCCATCACGCAGGATCGTTCCGTTCGCTGCTTCGACCAAAAGGATGACAACTCCTTCGTCGCCCTCCACCGAATGAGCAATCTCGATGTCGGCAATGCTGATATCAAGCTCGGTGGCAATCATGGTGATTCCGGCCAGAGCACCCTTTTGATCGGCCACGGGGATCCGCAGCTCAGCCAGGTCTTCCGCTCGGGCAAATCGTGCCGGAAGCGCAAGGCGGGCATTGCGAGCACGTTCAAGCACAGCAACCAGCCCATCACGATCGCCTTCTTCAACAATCTGGCGAACAGTCGTAAGAGTTAATAGCAAGCGATCAAGTTCCGCCACTATTGCATCGCGATTTTCAGCACAAATATCAGGCCAGATACCTGGATGACTCGCGGCGATGCGAGTCATGTCGCGAAACCCTCCGGCGGCCAAACGCAACAGGCCCCGGTGTTCGCTCGAACGTTCGTCGGCCAGGCCCATAAGGCTCGCTGCGGTGAGGTGGGGAACATGCGAGACAATTGCGACCATCGAGTCGTGTCGCTCGGGCGGCAGTGAAACAACTTCCGCTCCGAAACCAGAAACAACTGCACGAACCGTCGCCAACGCATCGTCATCAGTCGTATCGACCGGCGTGAGAACCCATGTGCGTCCTTCAAAGAGATCTAGGCGTGCGCCGTCGACGCCCTCTTGCTCGGACCCTGCCATCGGGTGGCCGCCAATGAAGCGCGAATTACTCATAAGCGATAGCAAGGGCGTTTTCACGCTTCCGACATCAGTGACCAGCCCATCGGTATCTCGAAGTGCGATCGCGACCTCGTCAGCGATTGCCCCAACTGGGGTCGCCACGAAAGTGAGGTCGATATCAGCAACAAAACCATCGGGGGCAATGGAGTCGATAGCCCCCACCGCAAGAGCGCGTTCAAGACATTCAGGGGAACGATCCCGCCCGACGACGAGCCAACCGGATTCCCGGAGTCTCTGACCAATCGAACCGCCGATGAGCCCAACACCCACGATCAGGGCGGATTGCTTCGATGCAGTTGGGCTCACGACGTCACTCCGGGAGGTCGTCGCGCAGACCGCTTGCGCCTTCGAGGTACACATGACGCAGGTCTGATCGAGACACGGTAGTAGTCAGATGCATCAGGACACGGATACAAAGTGGCGTTGCGCCTTCAATATCGAGCTCTCGAGCACAGATCAGCGGGATATCTCCGAAACCAATGTCACGAGCTGCCGACGCAGGGAACATCGAATGAATGTCGCCGGTGGCCGTGAACAGGACGCTAATGATGTCGTCATGGTTCACACCGTTGCGCTCGAGCATCTGCTCGAGAAGTTCAATTGTTCGCGTCCGAATCTGATCGGTCGTGTCGCTCTCAATTGTTGTTGCGCCACGAAGCGCCCGAACTGCAGAAGTCACGGTCTGATCCTAGAGGGGTGATGTCACTTCGCTGAAGGTGTTTCCTTCGAGCGGGGAATGGCCGCCTTTTCCAATGAGCGAAGCTCAGGCCCCGTCAAGGGTCGCCATTCGCCCGGTTTCAACTTCCTATCGGCCAATGGTCCGATCCTCGTACGAATGAGACGGAGCACCGGATGCCCAACCGCATCGCACATTCTTCGGATCTGGCGGTTACGGCCCTCATGGATCGTGAGGCGGAGAATTCCGGGGCCAACCAGTGCAGCCTTGGCCGGTGCAGTGAGCCCATCTTCGAGTTCCACGCCCTCCCGAAGTATGCGAAGTTCGCCGCGAGTCGGCTCACCCTCAACATGGGCGATGTATTCCTTCTCGACACCGAACGACGGGTGAGTCAGTCGGTGGGCGAGATCTCCATCATTGGTGAGCAGCAGGAGACCTTCTGTATCCATGTCAAGGCGGCCTACGGGAAACACGCGCGGTTCCTCAGGAACAAGTTCAAGAACAGTCGGACGGCCGTGCGGATCGTCGGCGGTAGTGATCACGCCAACCGGCTTATTCATCAGGAGATGCACAAGCCCTGGTCGGACCCCGATGATGACGCCGTTGATTGCAACCACATCGTTATCGGCATCGACACGACGGCCCAACACCGCTACCTCACCATTAACAGTGATGGCACCTTCGGCGATCAGGTCCTCACAGATCCTTCGGCTTCCGATTCCTATACGAGCGAGAACCTTTTGCAGACGCTCCCCCACTCGATCCTCGTCGTTCACCCTTTTCCGTCCCCGTCGAGCAAGTCGCCCAACGAAGGTCGAACACTTTGACTACCTTCGGCCAACGCTTCTTCAGCGAATCTCAGCTCGGCTTCGGCTGAATCCACTCGGAGCCCGATCTCTAACGCTTCGACAACATCGGCACCGGGCACGAAATCGGCGATTGAGGGAAGCTGCGAAAGAGAATCGAGACCCATCTTCATGAGGAACTCTGGAGTGGTACCGAACATCACCGCTTGGCCGGGCCCTGGATCGCGAGCAACTTCGCCGATGTAACCGCGTTGTTCCAAAGTGCGCACAACACTGTCGACACTCACTCCTCGAATCGAAGCGATCTGAGCACGGCTGATGGGCTGCTTGTAAGCAACAATCGCCAGCGTTTCAAGCGCTGCTGCTGAAAGTTTTGCGGACTGGCCTTCGAGAACGAATTGCTCGATGTACGGGGCTTGATCAGGGTGACTTTGATAGCGCCAACCACCAGCAACTCTCACCAACTGAAACCCTCGCTGCTCAGCGGCGTACTCACCAGCAAGTTCAGCTAACAACGCGTCGACTCGATCAGCAGCAAGACTAGTTAACTGCGAAAGCATCTCGGTAGGAACAGGGGTGTCGGCGACCATGATGATCGCTTCGAGTGCTCGCTTGTTGTCGGCAGACATGGTGAACCCTTTAGCCGTCGTAGGTGTCGATGCCGGCGAGATCCGCCACACCGAGGGCCGGAGATCCGACCCAAATGATTTCGATGTCGCCGAATGAGGCCGGTTGATCGAGTTCGATAAAGCCTTGCTTGAATAGTTCAAGCACCGCCAGGAACCGCACGACAATTTCGAGTCGCTCCACAAGTGATTCGGTGAGACGACGGAACGAGACGCGCCCAAACCGTGGGAGTTCATCGATCAGTTCCTCAACTGCTTCGCCAACACTGACCCGAACGCTATGAATATGTTCGATGCTGACGGTCGGCACGAGCTTGGGGGTCATCGCTCGGATATAGGCGGCTCTCACATCGTCGATATCGACGCCCTCGAGTAAGTCGGGGGCGAGTTCGAGGTAGCGCTCATCGAGGCCCGCCCGTCGAGGAACACACAACGCGGCGTTGTCGAAAAGGTCAGAAAGAACATGCGCCGCATCCTTGAAGGTCTTGCAATCGAGGAGGCGTGCAATAAGAAGGTCTCGTTCTTCCCACAACGAAAACTCATCGTCGAGATCGAAGTCGGTGTCGTCCGGCAGCAAACGCTTGCACTTGAGCTCGACCAGCGTGGCGGCAATCAGCAGAAATTCCGTCGTGATCTCGAGATCGACGCGATCCATCTTGTCGATCTCGACGAGGTAGGCATCGACGATGCGCGCAAGCGAGATCTCGTAGAGGTCAACCTGCTCGCGCAGAATGAGGTGAAGCAGCAGGTCGAAGGGACCCTCGAAGACTGACGTCTGGACCTCGTATGGCACGGACCCACGTTAGAGGGGTCTAGGGGCACCAAAGTGCATAGAGGTCCCGAGCTATGGCCACGGACCTCTAGCATCGGCGCTCATGACGCGTGTCTTCTCGGGCATCAAGCCCACCGGTCCGGTCCAGCTTGGCAACCTCCTCGGAGCGCTCCGCCACTGGGTTACCGATCAGGACGAGGCCGACACGATTTTCTGTGTCGTTGATCTGCACGCCCTGACCGTTCCCCAAGACCCGGTTGAACTGCGAGCTCGGACCCTCGAACTCGCGCAGTTACTCATTGCTATTGGGATCGATCCAGCCCGAACAACTCTTTTTGTCCAGAGCCATGTTCCCGAACACGCTGAACTTTCCTGGCTCATGGAATGCACTGCAGCCTTCGGAGAATTGCGGCGCATGACCCAGTTCAAGGACAAAAGCGACAGTTCCGAGTTCATCTCGGCTGGTCTCTTTACCTATCCGGCTCTCATGGCTGCGGATATTCTGCTTTACGACACCGACCGCGTTCCTGTCGGCGACGATCAACGCCAGCATCTTGAATTGTCACGAGATCTCGCCATTCGATTCAACAGCAGGTACGGCGACACCTTTATTGTTCCCGAGGCAGCGATCGCAAAAATCGGCGCTCGCGTCATGGACCTTCAGCATCCCGACAAGAAAATGTCCAAGTCGGAAGACTCACCCCAGGGCACGATCCTCGTACTCGAAGATCTCGATGCGGTCGCAAAGAAGATCAAACGAGCCGTTACCGACACCGATACCGACGTTCGCTTCGATATTGCAGAAAAGCCTGGTGTTTCGAACCTTCTCTCAATTCTGAGCGCGTGCACCGGCACTGCTCCCGAAGAATTGGCCGATTCCTACACACGCTATGGGGATCTCAAAACTGCGGTTGCCGAGGCCGTCGTCGAAACGTTGCGACCGATCCAAGAACGTTTCGCAGAGCTCACGTCCGACCCAACCGGCACGGCATCGATTCTCGCCGCTGGTGCCGAAAAGGCGCGAGCGATTGCCGGGCCCGTCCTTGAACGGGCCCGAACAAATATCGGTCTGTTACCACCGAACTAAGCGAAGCGAAATCTTTGCGCTCAGGGAGCCATCGATCCGCCGTTGGCGAAACCTGATGGCGTGTGGCGGCCGGCGCAGGAGTGCTCAAACAAACCGTAACCGACTTTTCCGTCGAGTGTTGCCTCACCCACGTGATCGAGAATGCTGTATTGCGTAGCGATCATGATTCCAGGGTCCGACTGATCCGTAAGGTCATAGGTGGCGGTTTCGATCCAGTCGCGACCGCGCCACACACCGTGTGTCCACTGCGGGTCGGGACCGTAACCGCAACCAGCGGAAAGAGCGACATGACCGAGGCACTCCACCTCAACAACGAGCGGTGAACCATCAGCCGCTTGCGCTGTGATCGTTGCCGACTCCGGAATACGCGTGCCTGACCGATAGTTGATGTCGTACTTCGGATAGCCGAGGGGCTCAACGCGTCCGTCGGGCCAAATGCGAAGCGCGTCGTTCAACGTGCGCAAACCATCCCCATCTTCTTGGGCAATAAACACCAGAGCGAAATCGTCAAAGCGAAGCGGCACGTAGATCCAGTAGAAGCCGCCATCGGCTTTCGGTTCAGCAACCCAGCGGCCTGCTGGTTCAGGTTCACCAACTGGTCGAATACCCCATGAACGGTCGCGAGTGCCGACCCATGTGGCGGGGTCAACGATGATCTCTTCACCCTTGACTCGAATGAATCCTTCCCAAGTACCGACCTGAGCGAAGCGTTGCGCGTCGAGCATGATCTTTGCCCCATTGCGCGAAACGTGTGGCGACTCATCAACAGCAGGGAACGATCCCCGCCAGTGAAGATCGAGCTCAAATTCTTGGGCCTTACCGTCACACGTAATTCGAAGTTCGTTTAGAGGATCGATCACTTCAATCCGATACGGGCCAACCTGCTGGATCATGCGATCAGAACCAAGGACATCAGACATGCGGATGGTGTGCTGCAGATCGCCGCGACGGATACACGCGAAAGCGTCGGTTACTCCGAGGTTCGGATATTGACCGAGACCGGTAATGAGGAACACCTCACCAGAACGATCGTGCGCGTTCCAATACGAACGGTCATAGAAGTTGCGATCACTGGAAGCTGCATGCGCGAGGGAATAGGGCGCTTGGTGCAGTGGAAATTCATCGGCAGGAATCGGCATTGGTACTCCCCTAGCTCGAAGATGTCTGCACCGGCGGTGCGAGTCAGGCGAACCTTAGAACGACCAGAAGGGCCCGTCGGGACGCCTGGCGGATATGGAGCCTTCGTAGCCGTCGGCTACGATCACCGGCCTCAGGGCGATTAGCTCAGTTGGCTAGAGCACTGCCTTCACACGGCAGGGGTCGCTGGTTCGAGTCCAGTATCGCCCACTCAAAATTACCAAGAGGGACCGCCCATCGTGGCGGTCCCTCTTCTTTTCCGAACAAAGGGATTCGCTCCGTCCCATCGTTCGTCCCACATTCTCAAACGATTACGCGCCGCGCTTCTTTCCGAACTGCACAACATCGCCGCCCTCCGGCCTCAATCCGCGCGCCGATCCTCGCTCCATCGCGTCGAGCGCACTCGTGACGTGATCCTCTCCAGTCAGAAGAATGTGTCCGTACCGGTCGAGAACGGTCACGACTGAACGATGCCCAGCACGAACGGCTATCTCCTTCGGACTCGCCCTGGCCGCGATCCAGAAGGCGACGGCGGTATGTCGGAGGTCGTGGATTCGGAGCGGGTCGAGACCAGCGTCGGTGATCGCAGGAACTAAGCCCACCATACGGAGCCTCGAATACAATGCCGTCGGGACCGAGACCGGCGGTCTGGCCAAGCAACTCGTCAGCCAAGAATCGAGGGAGAAGAACGTCGCGGTGACCTGCGCCGGTCTTGGTGTCATGCCACTCGAGCGTTCCGTTCACGTCGACAAGCGTCTGCCCGCCCACCACTTTGCCGGCGAGGAGATCGAGCCTCGAGCGTCGAAGTCCGAAGAGTTCGCCGGCTCGGAGGCCAGAGTACGCGGCGAGCAAGACTCGGACGCGGAACTGCTCATCGATGCAGTTCGACATCGATCCGATTCCGGAATCCAACAGGTCAGTTCGAGGCAAAATCGACCTAACGACCTCGACCCAGTGCAACGTCGAGCCGTTCCCGGGGGCACGAATCGGTTGCAGGACCTACCGTTGGGCAATGAACAAGAAAATCCGCTTTCTCCTCGACCGTCAAGAGATCCGCGACGTGGTCACCCGCTATTTCATCAGCGCCGATCGGCGGGACTTTGTTTCATTGGTCGACTGTTTCGTGCCCGGCACGCTGGTCGACTACAGCGAACTACTGCCCGTGTCGTCAGGCACTCCAATCGTCGAGGTCGCAGCAATGATCGATTCTGCGATGAGTGGCCTCTACAGCAATACGCAACACTTCATGGGAAATCATGAATGCATCATCGATGGCGACCGTGCGGCGGTCGAGACCTATTGTCTGGCCATCCACGAGTACCTCGACGACGCTGTCGACGACGGGACCAGGCCCACAAGCGCACTTCGCTACATCGACCAGTTCGTCCGGACATCGGACGGTTGGCGCATCGGGCATCGGAAGGCCGTGCGTGACATTGCTCTCCAGTTTCCGCCGCGCGCAGTCACGATGTGGCAGCCCGAGGACTAACTCGAACACCATTGAAGCCACGCAGGCGAGATACTCGGTGGCAACGCTGAGCACACGATCGCTGACTTGCTGAGATAATTGCGGCACCATCTGGTCGAAGAGCTCTTCAGGGTCTTGCGGAGACGGCATTGCTGCAAGGTACACAGCAAGCGGACGCCGGGAAATCGGCCAGCGGACCTCCCAGCAGTCCAACATCGGTCCAACACAACGCCCACAAACGATGAGAAGCGTTCACCTATGAAATCGCTGATCCGTTGAGATACGTCAACTAGTGAGAAGTGTTCGCAAACGTTGCCGACGCTTCACACGGCAGGGGTCGCTGGTTCGATTCCAGTATCGCCCACCCGAGAAGTCGAAGAGGGGGACCGCTTTTCGAGCGCTCCCCCTTTCGCCATCAACGTCACTCTGCCGGTCGCCATTCGCCGCTCCTCGCTATTTGCGAATGTCAAGATTTTCATGAGCCCCCTAATCTGGAACAGTGAAACTTATTTGGCAGACGATTCGCAGGTCTCTGGATACAGACCTCTCAGCGCTCGAACACATTCGTCCAGTTCGAGCTGCACTCGTGATTCTCGCAGCGCTCACCTACACCTACGTGAACCACGACGTTCGAGCGCTTCTCCCTCTAGGCCTAGGCCTTCTGTTCGCAGCAATTGCCGATCGGGGCAGTTCGTTACGTCGTCGGCTTACCTCGATGGCTGGCGCAACGATAGGGATCACACTCGGAACCGCTCTCGGATGCGCTGTCTCGAACAATCAAGTTCTACACATAGCGACCGGCGGTTTTGTAGGCTTGCTTTGCGGCCTTATTGGAGTTGCGAGCATTCCGGCGATGACTACTGGCGTCCTGGCCCTGGTCATTTTCACCATTTTCTCAGGTTCGCCGATCGATCTCTTCGAATGGAAGGCGAACACGGTTCTCATGTTGCTTGGCGGATGCATCATGATCGCCTCCGTCGCCGTTGAATTCGGCATCCGATCGCTGATCAGAAGAATTCCAGAGAGCGACGACAACTCGTACGGAGAGTCTTTTTGGAATCGTTCGAAGGTTCACTTCCATTGGACGGACCCCTTCATCCTTCACTCGCTGCGACTCGCCGTCGTGATCATTATTGCCACGACACTCGAGGAATTTGTCAGATTTCCGCACTCGTATTGGATTCCGATGACCGTGGCATGGATTTCGAAGCCTGACACCGACGGAACGGTTGACAAAGTCACTCGTCGCGTGGTGGGGACCCTGCTCGGTGTTGCTATCGCAGGAATGCTCATCGCGACCACCCCGTACTCCGGAGCCTTTGCGCTGATCATGATCGGTATTGCGTCGTACTTCGTGTTGGCCTTCCTGATGCCTAACTACGCGATCACCACAACGGGGATCACCGTGTTCGTATTTTTCCTCTTCCGCGTCGTTGGGTTCCCGATGGGCGGCTCTTTTTTTGCCCGCATTGCATCGACGTTGATCGCTGCCGCACTCGTACTGACGGCCGTTCGCATTGGGCCTCAGCCTCGGCAACTTACGACGCCTGCCCCCTAAACCGCTCTTGGTTGGATTAGATCATCGCTCCTCTGGGTAACCAGCAGAAGTCCGCCGAATGGTCATGACCCTCTGTTAAACAGAAGAACCGGATTAAAAGGGAGTCAATGATCTATGAGCCCGATCAAGAAACGGATTCAGATAGGACTTCTCGGAGGCACCATCATCCTCGTCGCTATTGGCGCGTATGCCTGCTCTTCGAAATCTTCTTCCTCAAGCACAAAAGCAACAGCACCGGCGACAACTAAAGCACCGGCGACAACTAAAGCACCGGCGACGACAGCAGCGCCCGCGAGCACAACGACCTCAATTCCCTGCGGTGATCAACCAGGCACGGCCACCTTTGGGACCGGGGGCGCAAAGAAATCGTGTTGGAACCAACAATTCGGCGCAACCACAAAATCCGGTGCGGTCGTCACTTGCTATTTCGACGCAAAAGGTTTTGTTGCGTGCCAAGAAGTGCTCAAGACCAGCAGCGGCGGTTACACCTCGACAACAGTTGGTCTCTATGCGGTCGACGTGAGCGGTCAGTCGCTCTTTCAAACGTGCAACCAACAGCCGAACTGCCCGGCCTTGAGTAATCCGGCGGGCTGGCAGACGATGCCCGCGGGATCGCAAACAGCGGCCCACGGAATTGTTTGTAAAGCGACTGCCGATGGCGTTACCTGCACACAAAAAGTTAAAGGCAAGGGTTTTACGATTGGTGATAACGGCTACACCGCCGTCGGATAACTAGTCCACTGCCCCTAAGGATCTTTAGCAGTAGATCCGCCGACGTCGAGATTGGTGCCCTGCCCCAGAGGTCCTCTGCGGTAGGGCTTCAATCGTTGTCCTTAGGACTCCGATGTTCGATAGTCGCCGAACTTCGCGTCGCGCTTCGACAGCGCTCCGGTGAGACCACCTTCTGAGTCTTTCTCGGCGATGAATGCCTGGAATGTCTCGGTGCCCATCGTCAGTGCACACAGTTCTGTGCCTTGACGAATCGCGGTTGGGAAGCCCATGACGGCCATTCCGCGATGCACAGTTCGTTTGTTGATTTGGGCGATATCGGTCGGAATCATCGCGATTCGCTTCGCCTTCTCAAGAACCTGTGTCTCTAGTTCATCGGCGGGATAGGAACGAGTGGCAAAACCAGATTGCGCCGCCTCAGTTCCGCTGATCCAGTCCCCTGTCAACATCAGTTCCATCCCGAGCTTTGGTCCGAGCAACCACGCATGCCATTGCATGTCCGGCGTGCCAAAACGAACCGCCGGGTAACCAATACGGGCATCGTCGGCGACGTAAACGAGGTCGCAACCAGTGGCGAGTTCCGTACCGCCAGCGAGACAGTAGGAATGAATCTGAGCGATAACGGGCTTCGCAAGATCCCAAATACTCATCCATGTCTCGGTTACTTCACGCGGGTAACTACCGAGCCCATCGGCCGATTGATACGCCGGGGGCTCACCGTCAGTAGGACTGCCAGCAAGGTCATAACCGGCCGAGAAACATTTCCCTGCGCCTCGAATAATCGTGACACGGACACTGTCGTCAACGTCGTGAGCTCGCAATGCGTGCATAATTTCACGGCGCATTGTCGCTCCGAGCGGATTGCGCTTGTCTGGGTTGTTGAGCGTGATCCGTCGCACTAGTGGCGCTGGCTCGTCAACGATGATTCTTTCGTAGGTCATTGTATTCCCCCATGTCGTTTTCACGATGATGCCACGACTGCGTGGTCGGGGCTGAAATCGCTATTGAAACAAAATTGATCAAGGGTTCACGCGAGGGGACTCCACGATCATTGCGTCGGAACCAGGCACAGGGTCGTCTTGCCATCAAACAACTGAAACTCGGTAGTGAGTGGAGGACATGGTCGAGGTGTCTGCACAACCGAATCGATAACCCCCGAGGACAACTTGTCGCACGTAACAACGAGTGCCACCTTCCCCGAGGGCCCAGGAGTCACTACGACGCAACTGCCCTTCGTGAATGTCTGTGTCGCCGTTGCTCCATTTGACGAAGACTTTGGCTCGTCCTGTGACGTCGCGTATGCGCTGCCAACTATTAATCCGACGCCGATGAGAACTGCAACTACGACCGGAAGCCATTTCCAGAGAACTGCAGTCGAGGCCGGAACGAGAATTCCAGAAGGCGGAGGCGGGCGCCGATCAGACAGATCTGGTCGAGTCGTTTGCGGGGTCGCCTTCCGCACCGGGTCGGGCAAAGACAGGTCATAGTCGCGACGTCTCGTTGGATCGCTCAAAACATTCCACGCGGTGTTCACAGCGCGAATGCGCGCCTCCGCTGCTGAGCGCCGCTTACCTTCCGATGCTTGTCGGTCGGGATGAGACGCACGAGCAATCGCAATGTACGCCTTACGGATCGATTCTCGATCGGCATTTCGACTCACACCGAGTGTTTCGTAATAGTTGGGATCGGCCATAGTTCAACGGAGACGAATCGCAACTTCGTTGGCAAGAAGACGACCTTCAGTGCTTAAGACAAGATTTTCGCCGTCGACGACAATGAGCGGATCCAACAATTCACGATCGCTGGTCGACAAGGAATCGGCTGGGACCCCTTCGCGTGTGCGCAATGACAACTGCAAGCCCTCGATGCGGCGTCGTTCCGGGTCAAGGTCCTCGGCCGATGCCTCAACCGAATCATTCGACTGGATCAAATCGATATACCGCTCTGGAGTCCGAACATTCCACCAACGACGACCTGATCGATGAGAATGGGCGGAGCAGCCAAAACCCAGGTAATCCCCTTGACGCCAATACAGCAGGTTGTGTGCACACTCATTGTCAGGTTTGGCCCAGTTCGAGATTTCGTAGTTGGTGAATCCAGCCGCTGAGAGCATTGAATCGGCGAGTAAATACTTGTCCGCCTGATCGTCATCGTCAGGGTGTCTTGAAGGATCGTCGGCCAGTGGCGTACCGGCTTCAATTGTCAACGCGTAGGCGCTCACATGGTCAGGACTGAGATCGATGATCTGTTCAAGCGTGGATTTCCAGTCCTGCAGCGTCTCGCCGGCCCCGCCGTAGATGAGATCCAGATTCAGTCGTTCTATGCCGCCGCTTCGAGCAAGCGCCACGGCCTCGACCACCGTTTCTGGATGATGATCACGCCCCAGCGACTCGAGCACTCGCGGAGACATCGATTGAACGCCAAATGAGATTCGGTTGACTCCGGCCGCTACGTAGGCCTCGACGTGAGCCGCCGTTGCCGATTCGGGGTTGCACTCAATGGTGATCTCTGCGCCTTCAGCAACCGGAATGAGTGAGATCACCTCAGCAAGTCGTACTGGATCAACGCGTGAAGGTGTTCCACCGCCCACAAAGATCGACGTCACTAACGGAAGAGATTGGTCGTCTATTGCCCGTGTAATCGCTGTGGCTAGCGCATCGAGATAGTCCGACATCGAATGATCGCGATCGGTCCATGTAGCGAACGCGCAGTAGTCGCAACGTCGGGAGCAAAACGGAATGTGGATGTACGCGCCGAATGGTTCGGTCACAACGAGCACCCATCTCGCAGCGATACCATAAGTGTTGCGACCGCTATCGCTGCTGTCTCTGCTCGAAGGACCGTCTGACCAATACCCACGATTGGGGTGGACTCTTGTTCGGTTTCGGACCAGCCGCCTTCGGGGCCGACGAGAACGGTTGTGTGTCGAGCATTCAGTGCCTCACCCCCGCGATCGGCCCGAACGACTCCCCCCGTTCGCACGATGTCGGAGAACATCGCAACCGGCTTCACGTCGGGAAGCCAGACCCGTCTCGACTGCATGGAAGCTTCACGAGAAACCTTTGTAAGCCGCTCGGTCTGGCGTTCAACCTTCGAATCGTCCCAACGAACGACTGATCGCTCGGCAACGAATGGGCAAATGACGTCTATGCCAAGTTCAGTGAGCTTCTGCACAACCAGTTCGGGTTTGCTGCCTTTGACTAGTGCGAATCCGACCGTAAGCGTCGGCTCTGGTTTCGCTACTCGTTGGATGTCGGCGCATGGAACGAGGACCGACGCCTGAAACTCGCACCATCGCCACGCTCCAGCTCCGTCGGTGACGCTCACAAGATCACCAGCACGTAACCGTCGCACCTTCTCAAGGTGATGCAGGTCCCCGTCGAACAGCACCGGCGCGTCGACATCAGCGACGATGACATGAGGCGCCGTGCCGCCAGGACGATCGGGAAGCTCGACCGAATTGTGGGCCATGGCCTTACTTAAATGCTCCACGTAATTTCGACATCAGTCCCTGTTCGGGCGGATCGATCTGTTCTCCGCGCAGAGCAGCGAATTTTTCCAGAAGCATTCGCTGCTCGTCATCGAGATCGTCTGGAGTTTCAATCACGAGCCGAACAAGAAGGTCACCGCGCCCGCGTCCTTGAAGATGTGGAACACCCTTGCCCCGAAAGCGAATCACATCGCCAGTTGCCGTTCCGGGTTCCACCGGAACAACTTCTTCGCCGTCGAGGGTTTCAAGCACTATCTGAGCGCCAAGAACCGCCTGGGTGAACGCGATCGGTAGATCGTGGATCAGATTGTCGTCGCGTCGATCGAATCGATTATCTGGAGCAACACGAATATGAACGTACAGATCGCCCGTGGATCCGTTCCTAGGCCCAACCGCGCCGCGACCCGAGAGTCGAAGAGTCGCTCCGGTGTCAACACCCGCAGGAACATCGACGGTGTACGCGCAATCATCGAGGCGACGGCCTTCTCCTGAACACGTCGAACAGGGGCGATCGATAATTGAACCGAAACCATTGCAACGCCCACACGGGCCAGCGGTGACCATCTGACCCAGGATCGATTGGCGTACTCGGCGAACTTGGCCAGCACCCCCGCAGTCCGGGCAAGTGCTGGGTCCAGTCGCGCCGTCGGCACCGGAACCCTCGCAATCTTCGCAAACGACGGCAGTGCGAACCGTGACCGACGCTTCGCATCCAAAAACAGCTTCGGCGAACTCAATGTCCAGAATTGCTTCAACGTCGGCGCCGCGAGGCGGACCAGTGGGGCCAGACCCACCGCCAAACGGAGAGTTGCCATTGAAAAACATGTCGAAGATATCGCCGAGCCCCCCGCCACCAAATGGCGATCCGGTCTGAGGACCGCTCTCGCCGTACATGTCGTACTGCTGACGACGTTGGGGATCGGAAAGAGTTTCGTAGGCTCTCGCTACTTCCTTGAACTGTGCTTCAGCGTTCGGGTCGTCGGGATTCGCATCGGGATGCAACTGGCGAGCTCTTTGGCGATATGCGCGTTTGATTTCGTCGGCGGTCGACTGACGGCTCACACCGAGCAATTCGTAGAAGTCGGCCATTCTTCAGCCTTCACTCAATGTATGGCCAAGACGATTCGCGACAACCGCCACTGCTGAAAGCGCTTGGTCGTAGTGCATGCGCGTTGGGCCCAGAACTCCGATGGAGCCAGCGGTCTCGCCGTCGACGATGTACGGCGCAACGACAATCGAACAATCGGCGAGTGCTTCGTTACCCGTCTCGCGACCGATGGCAACGGAAAGACCTCGGTCGAGTACGTCTTCGAGAAGGCTGACGACAACGAGTTGCTGTTCAAGAATTCTGAGAATCTCGCTCACCGTTCGAACGGCGTCGAATGAAGCTGCCATATCGGAGGTCCCGCCGATGAATACCTGGTCGTCGTGACGATGGCCGCCGCGCAATTCAGTGAGCGCCGTTCGGATAATGATCGAAACGTCTTCGGGTTCACCTAGGACTGCGGCGTTGAGGTCAAGCGAACTAACTCCAGCGAGAGTCTGACCAACAATGAGTGACGACAATCGCAAATCAGCACAATTGATCACGAGGTCTTCGGTGTCAGCGGCCAACTCAAGAGTGTGCTTCTCAATAGAGCCATTCGAAAGGACGACCACTACGAGAACAATTCGCGCCGAGAGCGACACGAGCTGTATCGACTTGATCGTTGCGACCTCGAGTTGTGGTCCAACAACGACGGCTGCGTAGTGAGTCAGAGAGGACAACAGCCGACTCGTATCGGAAAGCATCTGTTCCATCTCGCCATGAGTGCGCGAGAAGAACGAACGAACTTGCTGTGACTCGGTCGCACCGAGCTTGCCCGGACCACCCAATTGATCGACAAAGAATCGATAGCCCTTTTCGGTTGGTATTCGCCCAGCACTCGTATGCGGCTGGGCGAGATATCCCTCGGCTTCAAGGGTGGCCATGTCGTTACGAACAGTGGCTGAGGACACGTTGATCTCGGACGATGACGCAACGTGACCTGAGCCGACGGGCTGGGCGGTCTCGATGTATTCAGTGACCACCGCCCGGAGGATCGTGGCCTTGCGTTCGTCAAGCATGTGGACCTCGGAAATCAGGGCACCGAACGAGCGGCGCATCAAGCAATGCTACCCGGCGCCCCGCTTCGCAAGCAGTCGAAGGGTGAGAGTGCCAGCCTGTTTTGGCTCAATCTTCGAGGCGGAGAGCAGACACGAACGCTTCTTGGGGAACTTCCACCCGACCGATGTTCTTCATTCGCTTCTTGCCCTCCTTCTGCTTCTCGAGAAGTTTTCGCTTTCGACTGATATCTCCGCCGTAACACTTGGCAAGAACATCTTTTCGCTTGGCCTTGACTGTCTCGCGAGCGATAATCCGACCGCCGATCGCGGCCTGGATCGGGACATCGAACAATTGCCGAGGGATGAGTTCCTTCAACTTCTCGGTCATCCGAAGTCCGTAGCTGTAGGACTTCTCCTTGTGCACAATCATGCTGAACGCGTCGACCGCAATCGCATTTAGAAGAATGTCGACTTTCACAAGGTCGGAGACGCGATAGCCCGCTGGTTCGTAGTCGAGACTTGCGTATCCCTGTGTGCGACTCTTCATCTGATCGAAAAAGTCAGTAACCACTTCGGCGAGCGGAAGCTCATAAACAAGTTCCATACGTTCCGGCGAAAGGTATTCGAGTTTGATCATCTCGCCGCGACGTCCTTGGCAAAGCTCCATGAGAGTTCCGGTGTAATCAGTGGGCGTGAGGATCGTTGCACGAAGGAATGGTTCTTCGACGTGATCAACTTCAACGGCAGGTGGAAGTTCGCTTGGATTGTCGATCGTCATGGTCTCGCCATTTGTGCGGTGCACGATGTACTGCACCGACGGGGCCGTGGCGATCAACGAGAGGTTGAACTCTCTTTCGAGCCGCTCCCGAATGATCTCCATATGCAGAAGACCGAGGAACCCGCAACGAAATCCGAACCCGAGCGCACCCGAACTCTCTGGTGCGTAGGTATAACTCGAATCATTAAGACGAAGTTTCTCGAGAGCTTCGCGCAGTGACGTGAACTCATCGCCGTCAACGGGATAGAGACCACAGAAGACCATTGGTCGTGGTTCGGCGTATCCCTCGAGTGCAGGAGCAGGCTGTGAAAGATTCGTGATGGTCTCGCCAGAACGGGCCTCACCTACATCTTTGATGCCTGCGATCAAGTAGCCAACCTCACCCGCTCCGAGTGAAGCGATAGGAGTTGGGTCCGGACGACGCGTGCCGACCTCTTCCGCGTTGTACACCGCTCCCGCTTGAACGAACTTCAGTCGGGCACCGGTAGTAAGCGTTCCCTGCATGATCCGAACCGAAGAAATAACACCGCGGTACTGGTCGAAATGTGAATCGAAGATGAGGCCCTGCAATGGAGCATCAGGGTCGCCGACAGGAGGTGGGATGCGATCGATCACCGCATCGAGAAGTTCCGCCACCCCTTCGCCAGTTTTGGCGCTTACGCGAAGGATCTCATCGGCGGGAATGCCGAGGACTTTTTCAATTTCGGCGGCGTAGCGATCGGGATCGGCTGCCGGAAGATCAATTTTGTTAAGCGCCGCCACAATCTCAAGATTGTTTTCAAGAGCGAGATAGCAATTGGCAAGGGTTTGCGCCTCGATGCCTTGGGCGGCGTCGACGAGAAGAATGGCGCCCTCGCAAGCGGCCAGTGAGCGACTGACTTCGTAGCCAAAGTCGACATGGCCAGGGGTGTCGATGAGGTGGATGCGGTGATCTCGATAGTTGAGGTGAACGCTCTGGAGCTTGATCGTGATGCCCCGCTCACGCTCAATATCCATAGAGTCGAGGTACTGCGCTCTCATCTCACGAGGATCGACCGCGCCACACAACTCGAGCAGGCGATCCGCGAGTGTGGACTTGCCGTGATCGATGTGGGCGATGATGCAGAGGTTTCGGATGCTGTCGAGGGGGGCCACGAAGGCAGTTGTCCTTAGGGCGAGGGGCCTCAAGAGCCTAGACGGCCACGGCCGGAATTCCCGCTCTTGTGACTATGAGCCCTCTGCCCGCTATGCTTTCCGATCCGTGTACGGGGCCGGTCTTTTGACCTCCATCCCATCCCCCGAATCACATCAAATCTTCAACAACAGAGGACCCCAGTGGCCAACATTAAGAGCCAAATCAAGCGAAACCGTCAGAGCGAGAAGGCCCGCCTTCGCAACAAGGCTGTGCGTTCCGAAATGAAGACACGCACCAAGCGTGTACTTGCCGCAGCCGATGAAGGCAGCGCCGATATCGCCGAGCAGGCCCGTCTTGCGATCCAACGCATCGATACTGCCGCTTCCAAGGGCGTCATCCACAAGAACCAGGCAGCACGCCGCAAGAGCCGTCTCATGGCTCGCGTCAACGCCGCCACCAAGTAACTGAAGCGCCGGGTGGCGTAAGAACGATCAGGAACCGGAGCATTGCTCCGGTTCTTTTCGTTTTGCACGGCGGTGAATGCCTACTGACTCGATCAGCGCCGACTACGAGCTGAAGCAGAACGGTTTCGACCAGCAAGGCGAGCGACCAAGACTTCGACCACAAGTTCGGGGGGCCAAGCCTTCGCACCGTGGAGATCAAGATCGGCTTGAGCCAACAACGAGGCGAACTCCGCTAGGCGGTCGCTACCGAGCCGACGAGCCCCATCGAGAGCCTTCTTCGCGGGGAACGTGCTGCCTTTGATTCCGAGAACCTCAGCCGCTTCTTTGTCACCGCGGATTTCCGGATCATCGAGTCGAATCATTCGGAGATAGTGGTTTGAGAGCGTTGCCAGGATCTGGAGTGGATGACGGCTACCCCCAACCATCATTCGGCTCAGTACATCGAGCGATCCGCTGACGTCGCCGCAATCGATCGTATCAGTCAGATCCCACGGAGCGACGTCGCCAGACATCCCGAGGTAGGGCTCGATGTCGGGTGCGGAGACTTTTGTGCCAGCCCCGTAGACCGATTCAAGCATTTCGAGCAGCGCCGGTAAGCGGCCGACATCGCTTCCGAGATGATCAACAAGTGTTCGCCTGGCCGCAGGATCGAATTTGAGGCTCGAATCAGAGATGCGCTCGTCGAGCCAACCGCTCTGCGCCTTGCCTGTGCCTGGTGAAGAGTCCACAACGACTCCCCCGGCGCTCGTAATCGCCTCGAGAAGCGTCTTTGGGACGGCAGGGGTTTTGGTTTGCTTGTTTGGTCTCGGATCTTTCTCCCACACGAGCACAAGCGATGTGGTCCCAAGTGGATCGCTCAAGTAATGAACAAGTGGCGCACATGCATCTTTCGTCGAAAACACCGCGGCATTTCGCACAAGGACGATGCGCCGATCACCAAAGAACGGGAACGTCTGCGAGGCATCGACCACCGGACCGATGGTGTAGCCGCCGTCTTCGAGCGCATGGTCAGTGACCGAGAGTTCGGCAAGAAGCAGTGTTCGATCGTCGTCGCCAAGAAGTTGCGAAATAAGTGCCGATACCTCGTCGCCAAGAATGACGTCGTCACTGCCCTTCACCAAAAACACTGGCGAGGAAAGATTGACGTTCATGCAACTTCCAAAATGGCGGCCATCGAATCGGCAACACGTCGTCCGTTGCGTACATCGTGTGCTCGCAGGATGCGACAACCAAGAGCGATCCCGAGGGAGTGCGCGGCCATCGTCCCGTCTCCCGCCGAGCCGCGCTCGACATCGAGGAGTGTCCAAAGAAAGCGTTTATTCGAAGCAGAAAGAAAGACCGGATACCCCAGAGAAGTCAACGCGTCTGACGATCGAAGGAGAATTTTCGATTGCAGTTCTGACTTTCCGAGGTCGAGACCGGCGTCGACCATGATCCGCTCGCGTGGGATTCCTGCGGTCCGGGCTCGTGCAGCACGATCAGCGAGGAACTCACAGACGGACAGCACCACATCGTCGTACTGGGGATCGGGATCAGGAACTCTCGGCGCCAGGCGGATATGTGTCGCAACTACAGACGCTCCTGCAGCGGAACAAACATCAAGGTAATCAGGATCGGCGAAGCCGCTGATGTCGTTGCCGATGCAGGCGCCACTCTCGAAGCAGGCCTTGGCCACCGAAGCTCGCCATGTATCGACCGAAAGCGGGAGATCGAATCTCGATCGCAACGCTTCGATGGCGGGGACCACACGATCGAGTTCTTCTTGCTCGCCCACATCCTCGCCGGGACCAGCCTTCACTCCGCCAACGTCGAGGAAATCAGCGCCATCAGCAACCAATTGCTCGGCTTTGCGAAGGAAATCCTCGAACTCAAAGTACGAACCCTGATCGTAAAACGAGTCAGGTGTTCGATTGAGAATTCCCATGACGACGGCGCGGTAGGTGATGTCGAAACGGGTGGTGCCGAGGTCTAGGAACACGCCGTGACACTATCCGGCGGGTGGCCTTTGACGATGTTCCAACGATCGGGTTCTCCCGCCGTATCGCCACTGAAAGATGAGCAACCCGATTCCGAACAATCCTGTGATGGCAACCAAATTGAGACGAGGCAGCGGCAATGCTGCGCACCAGGAAGCAACATTCAGAATCCACCACAACCCTGCTCGCACGGGCAGGAGCAAGATCGTCGCCGGCCCGTTCCCAACGAGTCCAGCCAACAGTCCGACTGAACTCCCCCACATCATCACAAATCCTGCGATCGGTCCGGCAAGAACGTTCGCTGGCAGTGAAGCCAGAGGCAGGGGTCCGAAGGTCGGAACGATAAGAGGTGCCACTGCTATTTGAGCGGCCACCGTCACAGAAAACACCTGACGAAACCACACGGGGCCACGAACGGCCCTCATGATTGCCCGACTGAAGCAGGTGATGCCCGCAGTTGCTGCGATCGACAACTGGAAGCCGAGCGATTCAACGAGCAGTGGATCGATGAGCACAAGTACCGACACGGCTGCTGCCAACCTCTGGCGCGAGTCGATCGGTCGGCCGCTCCCCACACCGATCAGCGCGATCAGTGCCATCGCTGTCGCTCGCAAGATCGATGGTTCGAAGCGCGTGACGGCGGCGAACAGCACGAGAATCACAATTGTGACTCCGACTCGAGTCCGACGCGGTAGACGGACCAAGAGCGGAGTTGCGACGGCAATAACGAAAACCAGGTTCTCCCCGGAAACGACGAGCAGATGAGTGAGCCCCGCCTCTTTGAAAGATTCGACAACTGCGGTTTCACTTCCGCGGTCATCTCCAATCACAAAACCGTTGTACACGGGTCGCTGCTCAAGCGGCAGAGCCTCCGACCCGTTGCGAATCAATTGCCGCACCGTCTCGACCGGAATACGCCAAAGTGTCCCTCCGTCCCGAGGTTCCACTTTTGTTGCTACAAGGGACATACGAACATGCCGGCTCAGAAGTCGTTCCTGATTCGCCAACGGCCTTAGCGACCCTGTGACCGTGAACTCAGACCACGCCGAGGCTTGACGAAGTTCCCTGGCCGCCGAACTGGCTGCGGTCACCTGTACTCGGCCGAGATCGGTATCCCCAATGACCACAACACGGCCCGGGAAGGCTTGCGGATCGTTTACGAGAGTGATGGTTCCCGACCATGCCTGTGAAGTAGCCGGTGCGAGCCCGGCAATGGCGTTGAACGAGAACATCGAACTTGCAAGGAAACCCATCGTGAGCGCTAACAACATCCGACGACTCAACAGGCCGAGAATCAATGCTGCAACGCCAGTCCACATTGGAAGAGCAACCGGAACCAATGCCCCGCTCCAACATGCACACGCGAGGAAAACCACGAAGTGCCGACGCAGGAATCGACGCAATTGTATGGACTGGTTTGCGAGCCTCACAATTTACAGAGCCGTAAGCGCATCACCGGACAACGACGCTGCTGCGAATCGCGTCGAGTTTCGTTGGCCCTATTCCTTTGACAGTCAACAAGTCATCGACAGAGCGAAACCGACCCGCAGCTTTGCGCGTGTCAATAATCGCCTTCGCCGTCGCTGGGCCGATACCAGGCAGTTCGGTGAGTTGGTCAGCGGTTGCGGAGTTCAGATCGAGCGGAGCTCTCGTCTGCAGCCCCCTTTGGCTACCGGCGCCTTGTGAGGCAGGCCCAATAGCGACGCCTTCGAGTGACTCGCCCTTTCGCGGTAACCAAACCCGCTCGCCATCAACCAGCGGGGCCGCGAGGTTGAGGCGGCTCGTATCAATGTCTTCTGCTGGGCCACCGGCACGCTCGAGCGCATCAACGACTCTGGAGCCAGGAGCCAAGCGATAGACCCCAGGCGAACGAACTGCGCCCCCGATATCAACAACCACTGAGGGACCAGTCGTTGTCGTTGTACTTGCCCCCTCCACTTGGGAATTGTCCGCCGGCGAACTACCGAGCACCGACTGCGTTGAAGATGCGGAGGAGCGCACGAAGACAACAGCACCGATGAGCGAGATGAAAATCACTGCACTGACCCCAAGTACAAGCCGCTGCATCGACGCTGAGGCCCAGCGAACGACGCCGTTTGCGATTTCGCGGAAATCGCTGAACCGACGTGACCGATCGTCAACGCCACCCTCGACACGCAGGCGATCGAGTGCTCGGCGTGCTTGCTCATCTTCACTTCCGCCGCCGGCGCTAACGCCTCCCCGGTGGGTCTGATTTGTCATGTGCTCTCCTCCACAGCCCAGACGCCGATAGCGCAAAGACCACCATCATTGGAGAAAGCAAATGAAACCTACCGGCATTGGCGAATTCCGAGAAGGGCGATACGAACTAGTTGACGCTCAGAAAAGCGTGTTCGTGAGCTTCTTTCGCCAAGCGCCGGTACGAGGATCGGTGGGACCTAACAGTTCGAGAAGGTCGATGAACTCTTGACGAGCCTTGTCATCGGTCTTGACTTCGGCAAGAAGAATCGAAAGGCGATTCTCAATCTGCTCCTCAGACGCCATTCCGGTTCCGCTTCGCACATAAGCAGCGATACGACGAGTTTCGGCAGTCTCTGCGATTTTTGAGAGAAGTTCGAGTGCTTCGTCGCCGCGATCATCGCCAGCGAGAAGCTCGGCAAGATCCACGATCACATCGGCGTTGTCGGGCTCAAGTTCAAGTGCCTTTCGCAGAGAGACCTCGTCACCTTGCTCGCGCAGGAGATCAATTTCAGTGGGCTCACCGGCCGAGAGCAGACCATTCACGAACTCATCGATTTTCTCCTGTGGTTGCGCACCGACAAAAGAGTTGACGATTGTGCCGCCGGCAAAAGCGAAAACAGCCGGGATGCTCTGAACCTGGAACGCCTGTTGAGAAAGTGGGTTCTCGTCCACGTTGATCTTGGCGAGAACTACCTGACCGCCTGTGGCGTCAACTGCCGCCTCGATCATTGGACCGAGGGTCTTACAAGGGCCGCACCACGGGGCCCAGAGATCGACAACTACGGGGCTCGTGAGAGACCGATTTACGACCTCGGCTTCAAGGGTTGCGTCAGTTACGTCGATGATCACAATTAAAAGGATACGGCCCCCAGCCAGGAAGCGGAGCACGAAGAGACACCGGTAGCGTGTGGAGATCCTGAGTTCGGAGTTGAAGTGGCACCATCAAGCGACGTCGCTGGCATTGACGCCAAAAATCTCACTGCATGGATGCTCGATCGAGTCCCTGATCTCGTCGAGCCGATCCGGTTCGATCCGATCGCTGGTGGACTCTCAAACCTCACATACACCGTCACCGATTCAGTCGGTCGTCGCTGGGTCCTTCGCCGTCCTCCTCTCGGTCATGTTCTCGCTACTGCACATGACATGAGTCGAGAGTTTCGAATCATCAGCGCACTGAGCTCTACAGATGTTCCTGTCGCTCCCGTCGTCGGCTTTTGCGAAGATGAAACCGTGAACGGCGCTCCGTTCTATGTAATGGAATTTGTCGACGGAATTATCGCTCGCGACGCCGCCGCTGGTTCCGAGTTGACGATTGCCGCAAGAACGAACGCCGGACGCTCGCTCATCGACAATCTGATCAAGATCCACGCGGTCGATGTCGATGCAGTTGGTCTCGGAGATCTCGGCCGAAAAGAGTCCTACGTCGAGCGGCAACTGTCGCGTTGGCAGCGTCAGTGGGAAGCAACGAAAGACGACGCAATCGTTGAGATGACAGAACTTCACCAACGACTTTCGCAAGCAATTCCCCAACAGGGTCATGCAACGATCGTCCACGGCGATTATCGGCTTGATAATTGCATTGTCGATCAGAGCGGTTCGGTCGTCGCAGTACTCGACTGGGAACTCTGCACGCTCGGAGATCCACTCGCCGATCTCGGACTCATGTTCGTCTATTGGGCCCAAGCAGATGATCCTTTCTCCGCTCTCGACGGCTCAGCAACAGCCCTTGAAGGCTTTGCGACGCGGTCAGATCTTCTGGCGATGTACCAGGCACAGTCGGACAGGGACCTCAGCCAAATCGGTTACTACGTTGCTCTCGGCTACTGGAAACTGGCCTGTATTTTGCAAGGTGTTCTGGTTCGCTACCGTTCAGGGGTCATGGGCGACCAAACCACCGATACCGATTCAGGAACGAGCTCCGTGCAGCGTCTTGCTGTTGCGGGCCTCGCCGCACTTGCCGGCCGAATAGGTGGCAGCGATGTCTGAACTTTATGAGCTTCTCGAAAGTCCGGAACTGGATTCGCCAACGCTCCTAATCGGACTCGATGGATGGATCGATGCAGGCCTTGCCGCAACCAATGCATTCGGCACCGTCCTGGAAGATCTTGAAACCATTACCGTCGCCCGCTTTGACGCCGACGCACTGATCGACCATCGCTCCCGGCGACCAACCATGCATCTTCTCGACGGCATCAACACCGGTCTCACGTGGCCGAAGATTGAACTTCAGGCTGGGTTCGATGCCGATGGAGCATCAGTCCTGTTTTTAGTTGGAGCCGAACCCGACCATCGATGGATGGCATTCTCGGAGGCCGTGGTTGATCTTGCTCATCAGTTCGGAACCGAAGCGGTTTTCGGACTCGGTGCCTATCCCGCGCCAGTGCCCCACACCCGACCAACGCAATTGGTCACAACCGCAACTGACGCCGAAATGGCACAACGTGTCGGTTCCGTAACCGGTCGCATCGACGTGCCCGCTGGGATCAATGCATCGATCCAGCTCTCCTGTGCCGCCGCTGGAATTCAGGCGACCGCCCTGTGGGCTCAGATTCCTCACTACGCGGCAGGGATGCCCTATCCCGGCGGAGCGCTCGCATTGGTCGAAGGCCTCCGAACCTTTGCCGGGCTGAATTTCAGCCTCGGTTCGCTCGTCGAAGACGCGCGGACTTCGCGTGAACGACTGGACGAACTCGTTGCCAACAGCGAGGAACACATCGAGATGGTTCGCCAACTCGAGGCTCAAGCCGATACTGAAGTCGTCATCGAAGATCCGTTGCCAATGGGCGACGACCTAATGGCTGAACTCGAGCAGTTCCTGCGCGATCAGGACTGAAAACGGCGCAGGCTGCGTTAGCCAGCCACAATGTTGACAAGCGTCGGCGGTTTGCAGATCACTTTTCGGGGTGGCACTCCCCCGAGATGAGCTTGGACCTTTTCACTCGCAAGAGCAATCACTTCCGCTGCGGCGGCATCGATTTCAGAAGGGACTTCGATTCGATCTCGAACTTTGCCATTCACTTGCACAACCAGGGTTACGAATTCAACAGAAAGCATCGACTCGTCCGCCACAGGCCAAGACAAGCGATGAATGTCATCTCCGTGACGCATCTCCTGCAACTCGGCGGTGATGTGCGGAGCCATCGGCGCCATAAGAAGCATCAGGGTGTCGATGGCAGCGTCGAGTGTTGCCTTACGGGGCCCTTCGTCTGATTGCACATAGCGATACAGCTCATTGGTGAATTCCATGAACGCTGCAACCGTTGTGTTGTATGCCCACCGCTCGTAGTCGTCGGTGACCTTCACGATCAATCGATTGGTGCGCCGCTCTAGTTCCGTATCTCTCTCGTTGGGAGCGCGATCAGCGGGAGCGCTGCCGATCTCTCCGAGCGCAAGTCGCCAGACTCGATGCAGGAAGCGCGAGCAACCATCGATGCCCACGCCCTCCCAATCGACATCATCTTGTGGTGGACCAACAAAGAGATGGGCAAGACGGAGAGCATCAGCACCATCAGTATCGAGAATTTCCTCAGGCGCAACCAAGTTGCCCTTTGATTTCGACATTTTGTCGCCATCGAGCCGAATCATGCCCTGCGTAAACAAACGGGAAAACGGTTCGCGCAGATTCGCCGGGGTGACACCGAGATCGGAAAGCGCCTTTGTGAAGAACCGTGCGTACATCAGATGCAAGATCGCATGTTCGACGCCGCCGATGTATTGGTCGACTGGCATCCACGCGTTGACTGATTCGGTTGAAAACGGTCGTTCGGTATTCCATGGATCACAGAAGCGCAGGTAATACCAAGACGAATCGACGAAGGTGTCCATCGTGTCGGTCTCTCGATGTGCTGGCTTGCCGCACTTCGGACACGAAGTTTCAAAGAAGCCCGCATGCAGTCCAAGAGGCGATTCGCCAGTCGGAAGGAACTCGACATCATCAGGAGCAAGAACTGGAAGGTCGGCTTCGGGAACCGGAACCATTCCACAGTCGTCGCAATTAATAACCGGAATCGGGCAACCCCAGAATCGCTGACGACTTACGAGCCAGTCACGCAAACGGAAATTGATTGCGCCTTTTCCGATTCCGTTCGCTTCAAGAAATGCTATTGCTGCAGTAATCGATTCAGTTTTGCCCATGCCATCGAGAAAACCACTGTTGATGTGGAGACCATCGCCGGTGAATGCCTCGCCATCGAAATCAGCCGGGGGCTGAATGGTGCGCAGGATGGGCAGATCATGGGCCTTGGCGAAATCCCAATCGCGTTGGTCTTCAGCCGGCACGGCCATGATCGCTCCAGTGCCATAACCCATAAGCACGTAATCAGCGAGGTACAACGGAACCGGACTCTTCGTGAATGGGTTAAGAACATACGAGCCGGTAAAGACTCCGCGTTTGTCCAGGGAACCTTCCGAAGACATGCGCTCGACATCGCTGGCTTTCCGAGCATTCGCTACGAACGCAGATACATCAGCACGCCGGTTATCAGTGACAACGACGTCGACAAGTGGGTGCTCGGGGGCCATCACCGCGTAGGTCATGCCGAAACTGGTGTCCGGTCGTGTGGTGAAAACCTTGATTGAGGTTCCGTCGCTGCGCGGTTGTCCTGATGCATCGACCACGGCCATTGAGAACTCGGCGCCCTCTGAGCGGCCAATCCAGTTCCGCTGCATGATCTTGACTCGTTCAGGCCAATCAAGATCATCGAGATCATCAAGGAGTTGCTGTGCATAATCGGTGATCTTCAAGAACCATTGTTCGAGATCGCGCTTCTCAACGGTGTCCCCAGACCGGTCGCAAGTGCCGTCGGCATTTACTTGTTCATTCGCTAGAACGGTTTGGCAACCTGGGCACCAGTTGACCGGTGCGTTTCGGCGGTAGGCCAATCCCGCCTCGAGAAACTTAAGAAAGATCCACTGCGTCCACTTCTGATACTCGGCCGAATGACTTGTGACTTGGCGGCGCCAGTCGTACACAGCGCCGATTCGGAGAATTGAGCTGCGAAGCATTTCGATGCGCTCATCGGTGAACTCACGAGGATGGCGCCCGGTCTTAATCGCCGCGTTCTCAGCCGGGAGTCCGAAACTATCGAATCCCATTGGCGAAAGAACGGCGTAACCATTCATCGTGCGGTACCGAACGATGAGATCTCCGAACGTGTAGTTACGCACGTGACCCATATGAGCGGCGCCGCTGGGATACGGGTACATACAGAGCGTGTACCAGTGCGGCCGAGGATCATCATTCTCAACGTTGTAAAAGCCGTCGGCTTCCCAACGCTGCTGCCACTTCGCTTCGATAATGGGTGGTTCGTAGCCGTCAACCATGAATGCGGATGGTAGGCGAGGAACTACCCAATTCCTTTCAAACGACTCGACCGAGACATGCGTCGCACTAATTCGAGGCAGCACGGTTCCGATTTTGCTGCCCTTGGGACTGCCGGTACAGTTCCAAGTCCTTACGGGGCTATAGCTCAGTTGGTAGAGCGCTTCCATGGCATGGAAGAGGTCAGGGGTTCAATTCCCCTTAGCTCCACTCCGAATAAAGTAAGCAAAACACAGGGCCATTCGCTCCCCTAAGGGGTTTCAGCGAATGGCCCGAAATCGTTCTGGGTCGCGTTTTGGGTCGCGTATGAAAGCCGGCGCTCAATGTGTACCTTTCAGCAATCGCCGAACGAGAGGCCCTAGCAAAGTCATCTCCCATTGACCCTGAAGATCTTCTCAATTACAGGCTTCTTGGACAGTGTCACTCAATACCAAGGACAACCCAAGTCATTGTACGCAGACTGAGCCGCCGCCGCCTCCGTCGGGTCGTTACTTGTAGAATTAGTAAGGTAAATATTACATTCCATCGTCTCAAAGTTGTCGATGAATAGCGATGCGCGGTACATCTTGGTGGGGAGTACGGCTCCGGATGGTGACAGGATCCGTAGCGTCATTGACATCACGTTGCCAGCACCGCTGACATCTTTGGTGATCTCGACAATGACGGTGTGGGCAACAGCGTTGGTTCCGTCACTGTCCCAGTAAGTGAGCGAAGCATTTGGCGGATCGGCGCTAAAGGAGTCGTCACTTCTGCCGGTCCACAACGCAGCGAAATCGGTGGGTGTCAATCCTCGTACCTCCCGATTGGGGCGGTCAGTGAACCCGACGAGGTTCCCTACTGGCATGCTCAACACGCTTGAGGATTGGTCGAAGCTGGTGGTTGCAGCCGATTGCAAAGCAAACAGCCATGACTCTTTTGTGGAGGTGTCTGTTTTCGCTTTGCTGCCGCATCCAGCGAACAGCAACGCCGCTATCGATACCGCCATGACAACCGCCAAAGTTTTCTTTATATCAATAGTGTAGAACACCAATAAGGCCAGCACCGATCAGAGACGATGCTGGCCATCTCAAGGTTGGTTTAGGCGTTGCCTCGCAAACCCTCGGAGTCGCACTACTTGTCTTTCGACTGCTTATCCGGTGAATACTGGTGGGACTGGATCTGCCGTCGGGGTGACAGCAACGACGGAAGGGTCAGAGATGCCAACGGCGTTGGTTGCGGTGACCGATACGTAATAGGTGGTTCCGTTGGTCAGGCCGCTAATCGTGCACGAGGTGGCTGTTGTTGTCGTGCAACTCTGGCCCCCTACGGAAGCCGTGGCGGTGTATCCAGTGATGGGGCTGCCGCCAGTGTTGGTTGGGGCAGTCCAAGAAATAGTTGCCTGAGCATTCCCTGGCGTGGCTGTGAAGTTGGCGGGAGGTTGCGGCGGGAAAATAATACGCGAGACAGTGCCATCGTTAAAGTTGGTCACCCACACACTCGATCCATCAGGACTCACAACAACGCCGTTGGGGTTAGTGCCAACCGTGATTGAGGTGACGGCATTGGTGGTGGTGTTAATACGCGAGACGGTGCCGGAGCCATAGTTTGTCACCCACACACTTGATCCGTCCGGACTCACAGCAACGCCGTTGGGGTTAGTGCCAACCGTGATTGGGGTGACGGCGGTTGTCGAAGGTGTGATTGCATCGGCAAGTTCGGGCGACGTCATCACACTGAGAATGGCAAACGCTGTGGCAAGGACCAGAGTGTTGCGAAAGAACCGAATACCTGGGAAGTAGCTAGTGGTCATAATCTCGAAGCCTTCCAAGGCCGAGACTTTTATCCCGGATAAAACAACCTACTAGAAAAGATCCCCTTAGCTCCACTCAAGCACCGGCACATCGCGCCACAAGCGCTCGAGATCGTAGAACTCGCGTGTTTCATCTTCGAAGATGTGCACGATCACGTCTCCGTAATCAATTAACACCCATGTTCCGCCGTCGAGACCTTCCACTCGAACCGGCTTGGGTCCGCCAGCAAGAGCCACATCATCCTCAATCGCTGCAGCAATCGCACGCACGAGACGAGTGTTCGACGCAGAGGTAATCACAAACCAGCTAGTGATCGACAGAACATCGCCGACATCAAGGATCACGGTGGAGGAATCAGTTTTCTTCGCAGCCGCTCGGGCTGCTTCGAGATGAACCGCAAATTCCTTGGCCGCACTCACTTGCGTGCCGTCATGGTCGTTGGTGCCATGGTGGTCGAGGTCGAAGACGTAGAACCCCCACCACCACTGCTGCTTGGCCCAAATTTCGCCACGAAATCTTCACCGAGAATCACAGTCATATCTGCCCCTGAATTCGATTGTTTGCTGGCGACAATTTCGCCCATTGTCAACGCGCTCTGCATCGTCTTTGCCTGTGCTTCGGTCGTTCCCTCAAAATAAAGAATTTGTGTCGTCGCTTGGCCATAAGACCTTGCATTTCCAACGACATCAACTTGACCACCCGCAGCGTTCAACATAATCGCAGCAGTAATTCCGTTACTGAGTTTTCCGGTTCCATCAAGAACTCGGAGACGCGGTCGTCGCCCTGACGCGCCATCTGGGAACGGAATGATCGCCGCCACAGAAGCAAGCGCTGCACTTTCTTTCACCACGTATGTCTGGGCTCCTCCAAGCGCAGCTGAAGCGATCGGCCCAGGAACCACCGGTAGCGAAGAAATGCTCACTTGCCCACGAGCAATAGTCGCAATAAACCGACCTATGCCCGATATCGTAGGCGTTGGGAACGCCGACGAAGACGACTTCACCTTCGCAAGCCACGCTTTCCAAAACAACTCTTGTCGAATCAATAGATTGAGTTCGATATCTTTCGCGCTTCTGCTTGTCAGAAATGTGGCGATCTGATCAGACTTGAGAGTGACGGAGCCCTTTGGGAAAACAACAACGTCTTTTGCATCACGAACAACATCGGGTATTGAAAAAGTGAGCGGCGCATAAGGCCCAACGAGTGCGGACCAATCAGATGCGGAAATAGCAAAGCTCTCCGTGAAATTGAGATTGAGAGTTTTACCGACTTCGGTTTCAACCGCTTCGAGTTGACCGAACTTCCAAAGCGCAGTCAACGGGAATAGACCGAAATCAGTGCCAACTCCAAGAGATCCGGGAATGAGAAGCACGCCCCCTGATGTATCCGAGGTCAAGGCGAACACAACTACCGAGTCAAGTCTTCCGTCTGGCGCCACAACTGCAGCCATAGCTGTGGGAGTTTTCTCGACCACCGCTTCGTAACCAGGCGCTGCTGGATCAGTGACTCGTTTGATCAAATTACCGTCAGAACTATCGAGAATTACTCGGAGACCTGCGAAAACAAGAACCGGGACAACGAGGAGTGCCAATGCGCCCAAGAGCACCGGATAACCGAATCGCCACCATCTCGACGTGCTTCCCGCCTGAGTCGATGTTGCAGATTGCTCCGCAGCGGACTGGTTGTGTTCTGCGACGAGAGCAGAAAAATCGATCTCGTCGCCCGAAGAGGGCGGAGGGGGCATTTCGGGAGTCATGAGCTATCCAAACCGTACAACCCACGGGACTCAATCTCGGCAATGACAGGCTCCGGAACAAATGGACTGAGCGTCGTTCCTCTTGCGGCAAAGGACCGCAGATGTGTCGATGAAATATCAACTCGAGGCATGGTCACGCGTCGTATCGACCATTCGGGTGGCGCTTCAGCACGTGTTTCTCCATCTCGCTCAACAATGACAAGCGTGGCCAGTGCCGGCAGTTCGCTCGATCGATGCCAAGACTCCAGGCCAGCCGCAGCATCAGCACCGAGGATGAGAAAGAGGTCCGTGTCTGGGTTCGACAAACGGAGTTCTTCAAGGGAGTCGATCGTGTAGGTAGGTCCGCCTCGACGAATCTCGAGATCACTGGCTTCAAGGCCGTCGGTCCCCGTCACTGCGGCCCTAGTCATTGCCAATCGGTCTTCTGGTGCGGAAAGCGAACGATTCCCCACCTTCTGCCAAGGCTCGTTCGCCACCATGAGAAGAACACGCTCTAACAAAAGAGCCTCAAAGACCGCTTTCGCAGTGGCGATGTGGCCGATATGAGGAGGGTCAAAGGTTCCGCCCAGAATTCCCAGACCACGACGAACCGTTGACATCTCGCCGAGTGTACGGTCGCCATCATGTAGTGTTTGTTCAGACAGGCAAACCGGCGTGACAGAAGTCACCCACAGCAATGGGAACACATCGGCCCCTTACTGCGGTTACACCAGTGTCATTTCCCCCCGAAGCGACACGTTCAGGACGAAAGTCCAGAACAACAACGTCGATGGATTACCAGCGACGCCACTTAGGAGTCCCCGTTATGAGCGATTCAGTCGGTCAGTACCTCAACGAAATTGGCCTTGTCCCCCTCCTCACCGCACTCGAAGAGCGCGAGCTGTCGCAGACCATTGAAAAGGGTCTCGCCGCCTCAGCTTGTCTAGAAAACGGCGAGCGATCGGTCGCGCTAAAGACCGACGTCCGTGCAGCCGCTGCGGCCAAAGATCGTTTCATTCGAGCCAATCTGCGTCTCGTAGTGAGCGTTGCTCGTCGCTATCCCCTACCGCCAGGCATGGAACTGCTTGACCTCATCCAAGAGGGAAATATCGGGCTTGAACACGCTGTCGACAAGTTCGATTGGCGAAAAGGATTCAAGTTCTCTACCTACGCCACGTTCTGGATCCGCCAAGCCATCGGCCGAGCGCTCGACCAAAAAGCCAGCCTCGTTCGTTTGCCCGGAGATCGTTCCGCCGGCCTTCGTGCCGCGCTCCGTCAGGTTTCTGGCGATGGCGACCAACTCGATTCAGAGAACGCCTGGTTGCATCGCCTCACGACCCCCACCTCGCTTGATCGCACGATCGGCGAGGACGACTCGAACGAACTCGTCGACATTCTCCCTGATTCTCTTCCCGGCCCTGAAGAGATCGTGCTCGAACAAATCGATCACGAAATGGTTGCCTCGCTTCTTTCGGTTCTCGATCCCCGTGCTCGTCTCGCCGTTGAACAGCGATTTGGCCTTCACGATGGACGTCGTCGCTCCTACCGAGAGGTTGGCGATGAACTTGGAGTCACGGCCGAAGCGGCTCGACGTCTTGTAAAACGGGCCATGGCTTCGGTCCGAGAGAATGCTCCAGACACCATTGATGCAGTCTGATCTGAGCCTCGCCAGTAATGGCTTTGCGTTGAGGGCCCCAAGTCAATCAACCTTGTGGTTGTGACGAGCGAATGGTCCCCATCATCCTGGAAAGACCGGGAGGCAGTGCAGCAGCCCGATTGGGTAAATGCTGACGCGCTCAACGACGTCGTCAAACGCCTGAGCGCTATGCCACCGTTGGTCTTCGCCGGTGAAGCCCGCAGTCTCACATCCGACCTCGCCAAAGTCGCGAAGGGTGAAGCGTTCCTGTTACAAGCGGGCGATTGCGCCGAGTCGTTCGACGCGTTCAGTGCCGATTCGATTCGAGACAAACTCAAAGTCATTCTTCAGATGGCTGTCGTTCTTATGTATTCGTCTGGTGTTCCCGTTGTCAAAGTCGGTCGAATCGCCGGACAGTTCGCAAAGCCTCGTTCTGCGGGTACAGAAACTATCGATGGGATTGAACTCCCCTCGTTCCGTGGGCACATGGTCAACGACATCGACTTCTCCGCTCAAGCGCGTGTTGCCGATCCCGAACGTCTGATCACTGCGTACCAACAATCAGCATCAACACTCAATCTTGTTCGCGCCTTCACCAAAGGTGGATTTGGCGATCTTTCACGCGTCCACGCCTGGAACCAAGAGTTTGTTGCCTCGAGTGCGGAAGGACGGCGCTACGAAGAACTCGCTGAAGGAATCGAGCGAACCCTTCAATTCATGGCGGCGTGCGGCATCGATACCGAATCAACCCCGCAACTTCATACCGTCGATGTAGCAACGAGCCACGAAGCACTGATTCTCGGTTACGAACAAGCACTCACTCGCCAAGACTCGCTGACTGGCGACTGGTACGACTGTTCAGCGCACATGCTCTGGATCGGAGAACGAACTCGCCAGCTCGACGGCGCTCACGTTCATTTCCTCTCCGGTGTCGGCAACCCCATCGGCTGCAAAGTCGGGCCGTCAATCAGTCCCGATGAAGTTGTCGCGCTCTGCGAAGCGCTCAACCCCAATCGCATTCCCGGCCGCCTCACGCTCATCAGCCGCATGGGCGCCGAGACCGTCGGAACGGCACTGCCTCCATTGCTCGCTGCAGTTCGCGATTCGGGTCACCCCGTCGCGTGGGCCTGCGACCCGATGCATGGCAATACGTTCACGGCGCCGAGTGGTCGTAAGACCCGACATTTCGACGCGGTCTTGGCCGAAATCGCGGGCTTCTTTGCCGCTCACCGCGCTGAGGGCACATGGCCCGGTGGTGTCCACATCGAACTCACAGGCGACAACGTCACTGAATGCTTGGGCGGCGCCGAAGAGATCCTCGATGCCGACCTCGACACTCGCTACGAGACCATGTGCGATCCGAGACTCAACGCTCGTCAGTCGCTCGACCTCGCCTTCCGGGTCGCCGAACTTCTCCAGCAGGGCTGAACTCGGAGAAAGATGACCCAATGGGTCGACAATTGGACCTCGGTGAGGGTAGATTCATGACTCGTCTAGTCAGGTTTCCATCCCCTGGCCCGAGAGAGCCCAAATGTCTGAATTCACAATCGATGCCGAGTCCGCTGCCGACATCGCAAAATTTGAAGTTCAGCTCGCTCGCTACCTCGCTGGTGAACTTGAAGACGACGTCTTTCGCGTCTTCCGCCTGAACAACGGCATTTATGGCCAACGTCAAGGCGGCCATAACCAGATGATCCGGATCAAGGCTCCCTACGGGACGATCACTGCACCGCAACTCGACCGCATGGGCGATCTGGCCATCGAATACTCCCGAGGCTGGGGTCATCTCACGACTCGCCAAGCCATTCAATTTCATTACGTGCAACTCGAACGCGTTCCCGATCTTCTTCGCGATATCGCCATGGTCGGACTCACCAGCCGCGAGGCCTGCGGCGACACTGTTCGCAATGTTCAGGGCTGCCACCTTGCCGGAGCCTGCCCGAGCGAAATTCTTGATATCACTCCGTGGGCCGAAGCGACGTTCAAGCACTTCTTGCGCAATCCACTCGGCCAACGCTTGCCCCGAAAGTTCAAAATTAACTTCTCTGGCTGTGCCACTGACTGCGGTCAAGCAATGTTTAATGACGTCGGCATCATTGCTGTCACCCGAACCACCGATGCTGGCGAACTCGAAGCTGGATTCCGGGTGTTCATCGCTGGCGGGCTTGGCGCGAATCCTCACGCTGCCCTTGCTCTTGAACCATTCACGGCAAAGGATGACCTTCTACCAACCATCGAATCGGTCTTGCGAGTTTTTGAGCAAACCGGTAATCGCGACAACAAACTCCGAGCTCGTATGAAATGGGTTGTCGACAACCTTGGTTTCGAAGAAGTGCAGCGGCGAGTACTCACCATCCGAAAATTCCTCCTCGGCTCCTCAACATGGCCGGGTGGAATCCCGATGGAAGTACACGAAGCCGGAGATGCGCCCGCCGGTCGTGCCGATCTTGTCGATGCCACGGCAATGGGCCAAGGCACTCCAGTCGTGCTGCGTCGACCTGGAGCCTTTGAACGCTGGGAAGACTCAAATGTCATTCGCGGCGCGGCCAAAGGCACCGTCTCGGCAATCGCCCACGCTCGCTTAGGCGATGTCACCGCTGAACAATTCCGCGGTCTCGCTGCAATCGTTCGTGAGTTCGGCATCGACGTGCGCGTCACCAACCGACAGAACTTTGCGCTACGAAATCTCAGTGAAGAACAAGTTCCACTCGTCTTCGATCGACTCACAGCGCTCGACATGGCAAGCCCTTCAGCAGAGTTAGTAAGCGATGTTGTGGCCTGCCCTGGCGCCGACACCTGCAACCTTGCAGTCACTCAAAGCCGGGGTCTCGCCGATGCGATCGAGAAAGAACTCCACGCTGAGGGGCTGGCTGAAGTGGGTGGACTTCGCATCAACATCTCAGGCTGCCCCAACTCCTGCGGCCAACATCACGTGGCTGATATTGGATTCCACGGCGCGGAACGTCGAGCGCACGGAAAGTCCGCCCCCGGTTACACGATGTTGCTCGGCGGCTTCGTCGGTGAAGAGCGGGTCGAATTTGGCGAGCGTGCCACACGTCTTCCCGCCAAAGCAGCACCGCAGGCTGTTGTCCATGTTGTTCGGCAATTTAACGACGAACGCCTTGCTGGAGAATCGTTCCGAGGTTGGATCGATCGTTCTGGCGGGATCGCAACACTCGGAGCAGAGTTGAAAAAGCTTGATCATTTCCCCACCCCTGAAGAAGGACCCGACTTCTACGTCGACTACGACGAAACCGGTCCGTATGCCGCTGAAGTTGGCGAATCGGAGTGTGCGGTATGAGCCTCACAAGTCTTTCAGCACCCGACTTCAGTAACGACGAACTCGCACAACTCAGTCGCGATTTCGAAACCTGGTCAGCCGAGGAAATCATCGGGTGGGCAGTGGAAACGTTCGGGCCACACCTCGCACTCACTGCATCAATGACCGATGCGGTCCTGATCGATCTTGCCACCAAGGTCTACCCCGCCATCGAAGTCGTCTTCATCGACACCGGTTACCACTTCCCTGAAACACTCGAAACGGTAGAGCGCGTTCGCCAGCACTACGGACTCAATCTTCGGATGATGACCGTCGCACTGCAGAACGAACCGCTCTGGAAGGCCGATCCTGAAGGCTGCTGCTCTGCAGTCAAAGTTGGACAACTCGACCGAGCGCTTTCAGGTAAGGCCGCATGGATGAGTGGACTCCGTCGTGCCGAAGCTGACTCTCGCGTTACCGCTCTCATGGTCGCTCGAGACCTCCGTGGGTTGATCAAGATCAATCCCATTGCGGCCTGGTCCGACCAACAGATCGCCGACTACATCGCAAATAACAACGTGATTGTGAACCCTCTTCTTCTCGACGGATTCACCTCAATCGGTTGTCAACCCTGCACGCAGCGTCCGTCCGATCCCGCCGATCAACGTTCGGGGAGATGGTCAGGGCAATCGAAGACAGAATGTGGTCTTCACCTGATGTGAGGTGATTTCTCGCTGCGATGGGCGCCGGCTGCGAGATCTTGAACTGCATTCACGAGTTCAGCGGCAGACCAACCACTACTCGCCGCTATTCAAGGATGTCGACGAACTTCTCGAGTTGGCGAAGATTCCTGCATTCGAAGACGCCATCGGTATGAGCGCCGTAGTCACTGACGATTGAATCACCAGTGTCCCAATACGCCTTGGGCTCAGGATTCAACCAATACACGTGTCGTGCCTTCTGGCTCATTTCCTTGATGACCCACGACTGAGACGCGTGATAATTGTTTCGAGCATCGCCCAAAATCAACACCGTGGTTTTCGGCCCTACCTCGCGTCCGTACTTTTCCCAGAACACTTCGAATGCGTGGCCGTAGTCGGAATGCCCATCGACCCAGACAACATCAGCTTCGGTATTCACGCGGTGAATGGCGACACTGATGTCCTCAACACCCTCGAAGAAGCGAGTGACCTCATCGATACCGTCGATGAATACGAATGAACGGACCCGTGAGAATTGACCGGAAATGGCGTAGACGAGTTGCAGAGTGAACCGAGCAAACGCCGCAACTGAACCGGAGATATCGGCAACAACGAAGATCTCAGGCTTCGACGGACGCGGATAGCGGAATCGCGGATCGGCGGGAACACCGCCATAACTCAGTGACTGACGGACGGTGGCTCGAAAATCGAGCGGCCCTTTACGACCGTGTCGACGCTTCCGAGCTAGGCGAACTGCAAGCTTGCGAGTTAGCGGATACATCGCTTTGCGTAGCCCCACCAACTCTTCGCGGTTGGCGTGCATGAAGTCGACATCTTCCGGAAGCGGCTTGCGCAATGTCTTGGCCATCGCTTCGACACCGCGGTCAGCAACAAGGCGACGGCGAATCTCTGCTTCGATTTCTTTCTTCATGCGATCGATACGAGAATCGAATTCATCGCGCTCAAGTCGTTCTTCGAGCTGGGTCAACGGTGAAGGGCTTTGTTCTTGCGCTTCTTCCATCAAGCGTTCAAGAACGCCATCGAGGTCGAGATTTCGCAGCGTGCGATAGAGGTAATAGGTACCGCCGACCGGTCGTCCCGGCTCCATCCCGGCGAAGCGCGTTACTGCCTGACGGGCCAGCGCCCGCATAAGACCATCGTCACCGTTGCGCATTGCCTGAAACAGCATTTCGGCCATCTGCTCGGGCGACATCGCCTCACCGGCACCGCCTGCTCCGGCGCCACCAGCATCTGGGTTCATGGGTGCTTCGTCGTCTTCGGTGATTTCAGGAAGATCGTCACCTGTGCCGCCAAGCGAGTACTCGCTACCCCTCAACGAGAAGTACACCTCAAACACTGTCTCGAAGGCCCGCCAATGGGTGTTGTTCTTTACCAATGTCGCAGCAAGAGCGTATTTAAACGCGTCTCGGTTCTCGATCGGGATATGGGTGATGGCCTCCATGGCATCGAGATTCTCGGTGAGACTCACCGGTAATCCCGCAGCACGAAGTTCGACAATGAACCCCGACAGGAGTTCGAGCATTGGCGAAGAGGGCACCTCAGTGGAGCTCATAGCGTCTCAGGGTTGCCAATCAGCTCGTGCGCGGGACGCCAGGACGTTTGGCTCCGCTATCGCCCTGAAGTTCTTTCGAGGCTTTCGTGATATCGCTCTGATATTTCAACAGGATGTTGAGTGTCTCAATAGCGTCAGCTTCGGTGACGGAGTCGACGCCAAGAAGAAGCAACGTTCGTGCCCAATCGAGTGTCTCGGAAACCGACGGCGACTTCTTCAGTTCGAGTTGGCGGATTGAGCGCACGATTCGGGCAACTTGGTCGGCCAAACTCTCGGTGATTTCGGGGATCTTTGTGAGCACGATTTCCTTCTCCCGTTCCATATCAGGATAATCGATATGGAGGAAAAGACAACGACGTTTCAGCGCTTCAGACAATTCGCGAGTGTTGTTTGAGGTGAGGAAAACCATCGGAATTTGGCGAGCCGCAATCGTTCCGAGTTCAGGAATGGAAACTTGATAATCCGAGAGGATTTCGAGGAGCAATGCTTCGGTCTCAACTTCTACTCTGTCGACCTCGTCGATCAAGAGCACGACGGGGTCTTCAGCAAGAATCGCTTCAAGAAGGGGACGGGTCAGAAGAAACTCGTCGGAGAAGATGTCGGTCTCGATATCTTCCCAACTTGAATCGGTATTTCGTTCCGCTTGAATACGAAGCAACTGCTTTTTGTAGTTCCATTCGTAGAGAGCCTTTGACTCGTCAAGTCCCTCGTAACACTGCAGACGGATGAGTCGAGCACCGAGTATCTCGGCTACGGACTTCGCTAATTGGGTCTTGCCAGTGCCAGCGGGGCCCTCAACCAAAATTGGTTTGCCGAGCCGATCGGCAAGGAACACGACTCCGGCAATGGCCTCGTCAGAGAGGTAGTCGACGTCGCGCAGCCGGGTGCTGACGTCCGCGGGGGTTTCGAAGCGATAATCCATTTA
>CAMAYJ010000019.1 GCA_945862505.1 Bifidobacterium breve
TGAACGTTGCTGATGCCACGTCACCAAGAATGTCCTTTCGTTGATTGTTCGATGATGCGAATTCGATGTACTGGTCGCGCAGGAGATAGGTCTCGACGTTCGTTGCATCAAGACGTTGATCGAGCCCGGGCACCGTGATTGCGCCGGTAAGCGACAACAAACCGGCCAGAGCTGCCGGGTCGACATAGATCGCCCCGTCGATCGGTGCGCCTCCAGAAGTTTGCGGGTACAACTGAGCCATCACTGACGCATCGACTGGCCACGATGGGCTTACTGAAATGTTTCCGAGGTTCACCGGCACGTTGTAGGTGGAATACCGCTCTTCCCAATCCGGTGGTGGAGTGAAGTCATAAAGCGGGGGCCTCAATCGGTAGAGCTCACCAATTGGGCCGGTTTTCTCTAGCGAGAGACGACCGCCATCGGCAACGAGTATCGCGTAGGCCCCGATAAAACCGCCGGCGTTGCGGCTCTCACCGGAACTGCCGAACGAGAGGAACCATCGCTTCGGTTCGTCGCCGCCGAACAGTTCGGGGGCGACCCTGATGCCGTCGAGGGCGATGTCGGCCTGGTCTCGGGCCTCGACGAGACGGCTCCGGAGTCGGCCGAACTGCTTGTCGATGGGGGCGAGGAGCCAAGGCGAGGAGGCGGCGTCGATGGCGTCGAGTGCGGTCGAGATGGTGTCCAAAGAGGATGCGACTGGTTGTTCGAACGCTGCGATCCGGGCGAGGTCGATCCGGCCGGACTGCACGGTGAGCAGGCGGTAGTCGGCCTGCGCTGAGGTGTTGGCTGCACTGACGGCCAGGTCTGAGCCCGAGGATGCCGCGGCACGCAGGGCATCGAGGTTCTGCGCGGCCACCGGGAGGAACCGCGCCGGCCATGCGAGCATCGAATCAAGGGAGTTCGAGGACTCGGTGAAGAGTGAGGCGCTGCCATCGAATTCGGCGGTCGCCTGTTCCGACTTGCCCTTGCCGAGCAATGTGAGGCCGCTGGTGGCCTTCGCCGTCGCGCTCTCGATGTTCGACCGCACCCGAAGGACGGTGATGCCCAACCCGACCACCACGAGCACGATGAGGCCGGTGGCTCCGGCGATCGTCCACACGACCACCCGACGTTCGCTCCGGCGAGCGGTTCGCCAGGCCGAAACGACGATCGGGGCGAGCGCCACAATCGTCACCAGAGTCGGGAGGAGGACGGGACCATAGGAGGGTCCGCGGAGAAACACCTGGACGGCGACGGCACCGATGGAGGCGCCCAGCGAGGCGCCGCCATGCTTCGAGGTGGCGGCGATGGCGACAAGGATCAACAGCGCGATCCCGGCCCCGATCGTGACCGCATCTCCACCCATGGCGACCACGGCGGCGATTCCGCCGGCCCACAACAATGCAACGCGGCGGGACCGGGAGGCGACGAGGGGCACCAGGGCTCCGGCGAGGGCGCACCAGAACCGGTCGGCGATGCTCTCACCGACAGGGCTTGCGGAAGCCAGGGCGGCGACCACGGCGGAGGCCGAGGCGATGGCGAGGACGTTCACCCGGGCGGACGCCGAGAGCCGCAGGGGACGTGTTCGTTGATGTCGTCCCGGTGATCCCACAAGTCCTTTCGTAGCAGCCGCGGGCGGGGCACGTGTGTTCACGGTCCGCCTCGGAAGTACGCCGCACCCATCTAAACCAACTTCAGAAGTTTTAGTGTGTGCCGTTATTGTGTACCATTATGTAGAAAAACAACCCAAGAATCTAGAAGATTCTGCGAATGCCACTATCTTGAAAGTTCATAGATTTATGGGTGGATTTGACCATGTCAAAGCGATTTAACCGAGGCCGACGGAGGGCGGCCGAGCTTTTGGTCGACTTGGGCGCGTGGGCCTTTTTCATTCCCGCGTCCATCGCGCTCCGCTTCGAGGGGTGGGCTGGGTTCGAACCGGCAGGCGCCAAGATGCGAGTGGTCATCGCCATAATTCTCGTCAGCGCAGTCTCGAGCGGTGTCGGTGTCGTCGTCCTGATTCGCAATGGTCGGCCTAAGGTCGGTTCTTTCGAGGACATCTGGTTCCTTTCCGTTCGCAACCTCGCCGCCGGAAGCACGCTGGTGGTTGTCGCTCTTCTCACCTCGCCGAGGTTGATCCCCCTCTCGACCTGCTTCACTGCGACGGCGGCGGCCACCTTGCTGTCGATGATTTGGCGGGGCGCGCTGCGGGATCGAGATCAGCGGCTCCGGGGCCGATCGGCCTTGGCCAAGCCCACGATCATCTTCGGTGGCGGCGTCGGCGGCACCCAGATCATCGAGGCCATCATGCGGGATTCGTCGAGCGATTACCGCCTCGCTGCCATCCTCGACGACGATCCCGCCAAGCGTGATCTCAGCATCCGCGGCGTGCGGGTGGTCGGAGGTCGCGAATCGATCAGATCAACGGCGGATCGGTTGGGCGCGACGGTGCTTATCATCGCCATGCCCGGAGCGAATTCCGCGCTTATCCGCGAGCTCGCGAAACTCGGCGTCGAGGCCGGGCTCGAGGTCCTGGTGCTGCCGGCCATCGCGGATCTGCTGTCCGGTCAGGTCGGCGTGGGCGATGTGCGCTTGGTGACCGAGTTTGACCTGCTAGGCCGAACCGTAACCACGATCGACCTCGATTCCTTCATCGATTTCATCGCCGGGAAACGCGTCCTGATCACCGGGGCCGGTGGTTCGATCGGCTCGGAGATCGCCCGGCAGGTGTCCGGGTTGGGCCTTGCGTCACTGACCCTGCTTGACCGCGACGAATCCGCGCTCCATTCGCTCCAACTGCAACTCGAGGGTCGAGCCCTGCTCGATTCCCGCCATCTGGTAGTTGCCGATATCCGCGATCGGGATCGCCTTCTGTGGGTGTTCGAGGAGCACAGACCTGAGGTGGTGTTCCACGCCGCGGCTCTCAAGCACCTACCGTTGCTCGAGATGTATCCCACCGAGGCGATCAAATCGAATGTGTTCGGCACACAGAACGTTCTGGAGTGCGCCGGCGCAGTCGGCGTCACCCACTTCGTGAACATCTCGACCGACAAGGCCGCCAACCCCGTCAGTGTCCTCGGAGCATCGAAGCGTCTGGCCGAGGGTCTCACGGCTTCGGCCTCCGAAGCCTTCGACGGGAAGTACCTGTCGGTGCGGTTCGGTAACGTGCTGGGGAGCCGGGGGACCGCCATCGAAACGTTTCAGGCCCAGATCGCCGCCGGCGGGCCAGTCACGGTGACCGATCCCGAGGTCAGCCGCTTCTTCATGACCGTATCCGAGGCCGTGCAACTGGTATTCCAGGCCGCAGTGGTTGGCAACGACGGGGAAGTCATGGTGCTCGATATGGGCGAACCGGTGCCGATCATCGATATCGCTATGCAATTGATAGCGCAGGCGACGGTGCCCATCGAGATCGTCTACACCGGCCTTCGGCCCGGCGAGAAGTTGCACGAGGACCTCTTCAATGACGGTGAGGTCGGCGTCCGAGCCGTCCATCCTCTGATCTTTCATGTCCCTGTCCCGGTGATCGATTGCGCCGATCTTTGCGTCCTGGGCGGGATCGACGACGACTCGGCCAGGTTGGTAATGCAGGAGATGGTGGCAGGGCGGATGAACGTCAGTCCGCGCCAGAACCCCGCTTGCTGATCCGATGGGATGATCTGGCCGAGAGGATCCAACTGGTAACTTCTCAATTCATCAAACCGCGCGGCGCTCAAGCGCGCCACCATGCTGATCGACATGAAAGTGCTGGACGTTCCGTTGGCAAATGAACCCGAAGCAACCGAACTCGATCTCCGGCGAGTGTGGGCCATCGTGTGGCTGCGCGCCCCACTCATCATCGCGCTGGTGGTGATCGCCGTCGCCGGCACCTACGCGTATTCCTCCTTCCAAACCGATCTCTACCAAGCGACGGCCAAGATCAGCGTGGTCGATCCCAACGCCCAAGCGGTGTTCAATGGTGTGCAGATTCGAGTGGATCCCAAGCGCGAGGTTGATACGCAGATACAGCTGCTGCGATCGCCTGACCTTCGTCGCGCCGTAGACGAAAATCTCGGCGGCGACGCATTGGAAATCTCGTCCATCACGGTGTCCTCGGTCGGTTCCACCGATCTCATCAGCATCACCGTGTCGAGCCCGTCCCCCCAAGTGGCTCAGGCGGGCGCCAATGCCATGGCCGAACTCTTTGTAAAGCAGAGGCGAGCGCAGGTCACGGGCAGTTTCACCGATCGCGCTGACGAGTTGCGTAGCAAGGCTCGCGAGATCGACGCTGAGATTGCCAAACTCGATGGTCAACTGGCGGACAGGGGCACGCCTGCAACGCTGGTCGACGTCCTGCGTTCGCAGCGGTCCGCGTTGGTGGTCCAGCAGGCCGATCTCCGCACGCGGGCCACTCAGTTCGATGTGGAAGCGGCCACGCGCTCCGGTGCGTCGGAAGTGTCGCAAACGGCAACGCTGCCGACGTCGCCGTATTCGCCCACTCCTCGGCGTGATGCCAGTCTCGCTGGGGTCCTCGCCCTCCTTTTGGGCATCGGACTCGCCTTCCTGCTCGATCGTCTCGACAACGGTGTCCGCACCCTGGAGGACGTCGAAAACATAAGTAAGGGCGTGCCGGTCATCGGTGGCATCCCTATTGCCGTGCGCGGCGAGAAGGGGTCACGGCGCATCGACCGTCATTCCCAGAGAATGTTGGTGCCACTCGACTCGCTTGCCGCGGAGGCCTACCGCGCCTTGGCCTCCAATCTCCGGTTCTCCGCCCTCGGCGCCAAGCGGACCCGCATCCTCGTGACCTCGTCCGAGGGTTCAGAGGGCAAATCCACCGTGACCGCCAACCTCGCGATCGTGTTGGCCGAGAGCGGCCAGCGCGTCGTCATCGTCTCCGGCGATCTACGCAAGCCCACGGTCGAATCGTTCTTCGGTTTGGATTCCAAGGAGTCTGGCCTCACCAGCGTTCTCCTCGGCGACCACACCCTCGACGACGCCGTGAAGCCAGTCGTATTGGCCTCAGGCCGCCGTCTGGCCGTGCTGCCAGCGGGACCACTGCCCCAGAATCCCGCTGAGATCGTGGGTTCGGCGGCCATGGGCTCGTTGCTCGATCGCCTCGAGGCGGCCGGCGCCGACTTCATCCTCATCGACTCGCCGCCGCTTTTGCCTGTGGCCGACTCGTTGGCTCTTTCCCAGTTTGCTGATGGAGCTGTGGTGCTGTGCCTCGTCGGCGAGACACCTCGCAACCATCTCCGCGAGACGCTCGAGCGTCTTCAACAGGTGAACACGCACATCATCGGTGTCGTGCTCAACGGCGTTCCGACCAAGGGCCGCTACTCGCGCTATTACGGCGCGTACAGCTATGGCGCCTCCAGTTACCAGTACAAGTACTCCCAGCCCTCGGACCCGGCGAGCTCTTCGGGCGACTCGGGTTCGGGCAGTAAGCGGGCCAGCAAGCGCGGAAGTCTCACCGGTCCGGTGTGAACCAGCGGTGACACGTTGGGTCTACCGCCGGAACGTCTCGCACCATGTGTATCGCAGACATCTAGGCGGAGGTAGGTGGAAGTGAACAGCGACGCGACACTTTCGATCGTGGTGATCTGCACCGGAAACATCTGCCGGTCGCCGATGGCCGAGGCGCTACTCATGCATGACCTGCACGTGCGTGGCGTGCGGGCCGACGTTGCCTCAGCCGGAACTCTTGGTCTGGACTCGCAGGCGGACCCGAACGCAGTGGCGGTGATGGCCGGACGGGGCATTGACATTTGGCCGCATCGGTCGCGTCTGCTCACAAAGGAGATCCTGTCGGGCACCGATCTCGTGATCGGGATGGCCCGCGAGCACGTCCGTGCCGCGGCCCTGCTCGAATCCTCCTGTTACGCGCGAGCCTTTACGCTGCGCGATCTGGTGCGGCGCGCCCATCGTTTCGGTGGTCCGGCTGGTGATGAGCCCGTCGGGATCTGGGCGGCTCGGTTGAGTTCGCATCGCGACGTTAGCGAACTGATGGGTGAGTCCCCGTTTGATGACATCGCCGATCCGATCGGGATGTCCCGAGCCGACTTCGAACGCACCGCAGCGGTGATCTCGGATCTCAGCTCGGCGCTGGCAGTGTCCATAGCCGCCGGGCGGGTGGTCGATGTCGACCGGTCCGACCGCGACCTCTGAGGGGCTTGAGGTGCCTTTCGGAAAATAACCTCCGCCTAGCGAACAACAAGGCTGAAGACCTTTCGATCAAGAAACTCACGCGCCCACGGAACCTGTGATGATCTGCCAATGGCGCTTGAACTAAAGCCGTTCCCAGGATCGTTCGGGACTGAGGCTATTGGTAGCGATCTCAGCAGTGAACGCGGGCTTTCAAGTCAGTGGACGCTCGCTGAGATGGAAGCGTTACGCGCGGAATTCGACTCGCGACATTTATTGGTGTTCCGAGGCGGATGCATGACTGGCGAGCAGCAGGTGTCTTTTGTTGCAAGGTTCGGGCCGCTTTTGGCCGAGCGAAACCTCTGGTCGTACGTTTCGAATTCGCGACCGGACGGAATCATCCGCGAAGGAGGATTGCTGTTTCATTCCGACTTCGCCTTCACGCCGCATCCAGTATTTGGAATTTCCTTGCATTGCCTTGAGGCGTCTGCGAGTGGAGCACCCACGAGCTTTATTGATGTTGAACACGCGATCAGAGCGCTTCCCGCTGATCTGAGGACAGCACTTGAAGGGCGTTCGGTGCTCAACGTCTACGACTTTCACCTGCCCGATGACGCGCCGATGAGAGTTGAGAACATAAGGCCGAATTCACCCCGCTGTGAACGGCCCATCTTTGGAACCCATCCGAGAACGGGAACCGAAGTGGTCACTGCGAATGAATTGCATTCGGATTCCATCGTTGGGATGTCCACGAGCGAAGGACGCGCGCTTCTTCGAGATCTCTTTGAGGTCATGTACGACAGTTCGAACGTTATTGAACATCACTGGGCAGTTGGCGATTTGTTGCTCTGGGACAACATTTCTCTTCAACACGGACGGCCGGCGTTCGATCTTTCGGAATCTCGAACGCTGCAACGGGTCACCCTCGGCGAGTACACACCGGCTGAACTCGTCAAAGGGCTCGAAGAGTTACTGAAGGGAAGCGCGGACTAGTCGAGCGGTGGGAGCGTGAGTGACCGACCGAATCTTGCCGCCATGTCGGCCCAACTCTTCTTTGACCGTGGCTCGATTCCGAGGGCTTCGAGAACGCCGAGCCCTACCTCTGCTGCCCAGGTGAACAGCACCGCGTCGCGAATATCGACAGATGGGTCAATACCGAGTTGTTCTTGGTTCGTCTCGTAGCGATCAACCCAGTCCTGGAGATGTTCCAGTTGTTCGTCGCGCAAACGATCCTGAGTCTCGCTGTCAGTGATCGCGGCCGCCGCGCCTTGGAGGATGAGCGAGCGCAGTTGTCGCCGCTCAGCGAACTGAAATGCGGCACGTTTTAAGACATCAACATGTTGCGGCTGTCGATCACTGGTTGCCGGAATGCTTTCAAGGTCGGTTTCTGTGCGTGAACTGATTGCTTCGGCAAGCAACTCTGCCTTATTGCGGAAATGCCCGTAAATCGCACCAGTGGTGAGTGATGCCTCGCGTGCGATATCTCGAATCGAAGTTTGGAGATAGCCGTTCGTCGCAAACATTTCGGCGGCTAACTCGATGAGCGCGGCACGAGTCGCCACTGCTTTGGCTGAAGGACGAACGGGAAGTTGGTTTCGTTTGGTCGCAGGACGTTTTCGAAGAGTGGCGTGTTTTGTGGTCATTGGCAGTATTTCCGTGCGCAACCTCAGGCCGCGGGTTTCGGAATCCAATCAGTTGTTGGCGCAATTGTGTAGGTCGCGATGAGCGATCGGATGAAGTCCGAATCGTGCATAGGGTCTGAAGGTTGTTCGACTTTGACGCCACGGTTTTTCATGTCGGCAATAAGGCGATCAAAAATCACATCGGTGGTGAGGTCGTCGGAATGATCGAGTGACTTCTCGAGTTCTTCCATGTCGGAGTACAACTCAGCGCTCCAATGAACTAGCAGGCGCGTCTCTTCTGGTTGGTAGCGACGGATGGCCTCGCCGTCGGTTGTGATTGCCCAGTCATCGCGATCGGCGTCGTATCCGATCATCGAACGGTGCTTGAGCCCAGCGATGTCACGATCTTCGGGTCGACCGACAGGATCGCCGCGATGAAACATCACTTCGTTCTGCACGACTACGCCTTTACCCCACAGTGGGTGTTCAAGAACCTTGGGTTGACCGAATGGACCATCGGGCCAGTAGGTAAATGTTCCGTTCTCACCCCGATACCACCAGACGATGACTTGGGCCATCTTCACAATGTGATCTTGGAACAGCCCTGACTTTCCCATGATGTTGGCCAGCCACACCGGAGAGTTCTCCAGACGGATTCCGCGGAACTGAACTGCGTCGAGGTGTGGGTTGAGTCCACTGTGATGCGCGCCGCAGAAATTGAAGAGCATGTGTGTGGGCTTCGCATAGGCGGCGCCCCAGTAGTCGCGAGCGAGGTCAAGAAACTTCTCGTTATAGAAGCAATCTTCAAGCTCGGGATAGAAACACGTCGACCCTTTGGCCAAGTAGCCGCGGAAGTGGCCAGTTGCGATGTCGTCGAGGGTCAACTTGGGGCCTTCGCCTTCGCGCATCGGCCCTGAAGTCGTCGCGACGAGTTCCTCGACGGTGTCGAAGTGGTGGGCGGTAATCGTGGGCCATGGACCTTGACGTTTGAGCACGTCCATGATGCGCTCGTGCTGGTCGTCGGTATAGACGTCTTCGATGACGCGGGGCGGGGCGACAGGTTGAAGGGCTTTCGCGAGATCTTCGTTGGTGATCGTCATTGCGGAGGCTTCCCCTTTTCGAGAGCAGAGCTCTCCTTGAAGACATTCAGAATATAACAATGGTATCTTATGGATTCGCATCAATCGCTGGCGGGGGAATGCTCCGGTGATTGATCCGCAGCATCTCCATAGCTCCGAAGTTGCACCCTCGAAGAGAGAAGAAGACGATGATCCAGCCTGCTGATGTCCACGAACTGGTTTCCCACTGGTGGTTTGCCTACGACAACGCGATCTATGACGAATGGGCAGACATGTTTACCGATGATGTGCACTTCACGTGTCGAACCGATACCGGCAAGACGAACTATGAGGAGTTCGTCAACGCCGATGTGTGTGGAAAAGCAGTGGTACTCGCGTGGCAGATCGAACACCGCAAGGGAAGCCCTCATCCGCTCCGTCACGGAGGAGAGAACGTTCACATCAGCGCGAACCGCGGTGATGATGCTGACTTCCGTTCGTACATTCGCGTCTCGCAAATCATTAGTGGTTCTCCTTCGGATCTTTCGACCGCGCTTGTCACGGGAACGGTCCGCCTTGAAGGTGGGGTACTTCGTTTTTCTGCGTTGCATACGGTGCTCGATACCGAAGAGTCCGGTGTCATCGGCGAGCGGAAGGTGTTTTGATTATGGGAGCAAAAGATCTGTTCGATCTGACCGGCAAAGTTACGATCGTTACTGGTTCCACGAAGGGAATCGGTCGCGCGATGGTGCAAGGGCTCGCTGAATCTGGAGCCAAGGTGGTCGTTAGCTCTCGCAAACAAGACCTTTGTGACGAAGTTGCTGCTGAGGTAGCAGCATCGACTGGGCAAGAGACGCTCGGACTCGCCTGTCATGTCGGCGACTGGGAAGGAATCCCTTCGTTTGTCGAAGCGGTAATTGCCCGTTTCGGAAAGATTGATGTTCTCGTGAACAACGCCGGCATCAATCCGGCTCCTACGACAGTTTCAGATATGTCGATTGAGTACTGGCGCAAGATGTTCAACGTCAATCTCGAAGGACCACTGCGCATGGCACAGCAAGTGGCGCCGTTTATGCGCGACAACGGGGGTGGCTCCATTGTGAATATCGTGACGATGGCGGCCTATTCAGGGGGTTCGAATGTTTGCGCGTATGGCTCATCGAAAGCGGGGCTGATCAATCTCACGAAATCGATGGCTCAGGAATGGGCGCCATGGAACATTCGCGTCAATGCACTGTGTCCAGGTCCGTTTATGACCGAGATGGTTGCCGGAGCTGAACGAGTTCGCGAAGGCTTCATCGACATGATTGCCAACGGCACGCTCATGAAGCGTGTTGCTGACGCCGATGAAATCGTTGGTCCTGTGCTGTATCTCGCCAGTGATGCCTCTTCGTATGTCACCGGCGATGAGATTTCAGTTTCAGGGGGCATGCAGAAGTAAGGACTTGTTTGCCCTCGGTCTTTTGGTAGTCAGAGACGATCATCTCGAGGACGAGCCATTCCTCCGCCTTCTCCTTGCGGCACGCTTTTCACAGCACGTGCAGGGGGACCGCGACTACCGTTTCTTCTGGGGATGCCTACCAAAGGCACTGAATTACAGGAGGCCTCTATGGCCCAGTACGTGCCTAATGCGATGGAATGGTCCGAGCGGGCATTGCAGGTGCGAGCCTTCGTGTTCGACTTCTGGGCGGAACAGCGACGCGGCCCCAATTTGCGAGACGTCTATGAAGGGACGGGCCTGTCAAGACGCGACATCGTGCAGGCGTATAAGGAATTGCAAACAGGCATTGTCGTAGTGGTCGATCAAGACTCACCGAATTGCGACATCATCAAGATTCCCCCTTATTCGGCATTCCCGAGCCAAGTCGCACTTTATGTCGACGACTCATTTCATTCCTTCATCGGTTGCGCCCACGAAGCTGTGGCTGTTTCAAAGATGCCTCACTTCGCCGGTAAAGAGGTGAGGCTCGAATCGTATTGCGCGTGTTGCCTTGAGCCGATCACGTTCTGGTCGCGGGAATTCGAAGTCACCCGATACGAACCAATTGAACCGCTCGTACACGTAGCAGCTCAAGTGTGGGACTGGGTGCATGACGACATGAAATCGATGTGTGACCACACCAACTTTGTGCTCGATCGTGAACATGGAGAACGCTATGAACGGCAGATCGGTCGACGCGGCATCTATTTCACGATGGATCAGGTGCACGCCTACGTGGAACCCGCAGTGGGTACACGAGGTTGGGACTATCACTGGCCGAGTCAGTCGATGAGCCCGGAAAAGTTGATTGGTCGCCTTCAGGAACTCGGCATCGATCTGACCCCTTGGGATATTTGACGGGTCTTTCTTGCAGCAGCTGACCTCGTCGCTGCGGCCAATCGTGCTGATACGTCGATCTTGCTTAGGTTCCTGTGGGCCACGCAAGGGAGAATCCGTCGCGCCATCGAGGGGGAACTTGAGTCGGCAGTATATGAAACGCTTGACACAAACGATCGTTTCATTTACCGTAAATTAGCTCGCAAAATGTGACGCTTATTCTACCGGGGGGCACGATGAAACGTGGATTCAAGATCTTCGATGCTGACGCACATGTCATCTATCCGGCGGATCTCTGGCCGCGGTATCTGGACCAGAAATACCGTGACCGAATCGGCCGCAAGGCGCCTCCTGGATTCGATCACTACAACCCGGTGACGGTCGATGGTCGATGGTCGCAGCATTCGACGAGTGTCTACGGAAACTTCCAGAAGGCGATCAACTGGACCACTGAGGACATGGTCGCCCAATACGGCGACATGGTGATCGAGGGATTCACCGGAGATCGTGTGGCGAAGGCACTCGAGGTGGAGGGTGTCGATGTCATGGTCATTTACGGGCCCGAATATGACATGTGGCTCGATGGGATTGATCCGGAGCTGCAGGCTGCGATGGCCCGTGCCTACAACCGTTGGGGCGCGGAGATGCGCGAAATCTCGGGCGGAAAGGTCCTGACATCGGGTCCCGTCCCGTTAAACGACGTCGGACGAGCGGTTGAGGAGATCCAGTACGCGTATGACGAATTGGGTGTTCGTTGCTTCTGGGCACGACCGAATCAGTTCAACCATCGCAATCTTGGCGACCGTTATTACGACCCGGTATATGAACTTCTCGAGGAACTGGACTGTGCCTTCGCAACCCATGAGTACATGGGTCTCAATGCAACGACAGCCGGCTCGGACAGGTTCACCACCTTCACCGAATGGCACACCGTGGTGCACGCACACGAGGCCCAGTACGCGTCGTTGTCCATGATCGTCAACGGCGTGTTCGAGCGCTATCCAAAACTGCGGTGCGCGTACATGGAAGCGGGTTGCGGCTGGCTTCCGTCTTGGCTGCACCGCATCGATGAACATTTGGAACTAGCAGGAGCTCAAGAGTTCCCCGACCTGTCCATGAGCGCCACTGACTATTTTCGGCGTAATTGTTGGATCTCAACAGAATGTGATGATCCATTTGTTGCTGACGTGATCCGCTGGTTGGGCGATGACCACATTGTCTTTGAAACCGATTTTCCCCATCCTGATTCTAAGTACCCTCACGCCACCGATCATTTCTTTGATCTCTTGCCAAGCGAGATTTCCGAAGAATCGAAACGCAAGATTCTTTGGGACAACGCAGTTGATCTCTATCGGTTCCCACCCTCGTATCTGCCAGAGACGTTCGTTGAAGCACCGGCGACATTGGCGACTGGAGCACAAGCATGATTGAAAGAGTGATATCGGCAGACTGCCATGTGACTGAGCCTCCTTCAGTCTTTGATCGAGTCCCAAAATCATTGCGAGACCGGGTTCCGAAAGTGATGACCGGTGCCGATGGTGGGGAAGGCTGGAGTTTTGACGGCAAACCGCCCAAGCGGACATTGGGCGTGGAGGCGATGGCTGGGCAGGCGAACGGGAAAGCTAGTGGTCTTCGCTTTGATGAAATCCTTCCGGGAAACTTCGATGGTGTTGCTCATGCCGCGGACATGGATCGCGACGGAATCGATGTCAGCGTCGTGTATCCGGCCAATGTGATTCACATGTACGTCGAAACGGATCGAGAGGTGGCGATCGCGTGCATAAAGTCCTATAACGATTGGCTTCTTGATGATTTCGCTGCGGCGGCTCCTGGGCGAATCGTCGGTCTTCCCCTCCTGCCTGTGGACGATGGGATTGATGTGTATCTCGCTGAACTCGATCGAGTCCTTGAAAAAGGTGCGAAAGCTGCGTTTATTCCAGGAAATCCTGCTCGCCCGTATCACGACAGTTATTTCGATCCGCTCTACAAGGCGGCTGTCGAAGCCGGAGTCCCGCTCACCTTCCACCGCACCTTCGGCGGAAAACCTTCTGAATCGGATTGGGACGAGCTTGTCAACCAACAAGTGACGGTCAGTGGAACCGTGTACCGGTTCTTCAGCGCAGCTCGTCCGTTCACCTACATGACCTATGGCGGGGTCTTTGAGAGGCATCCGGACCTCAAACTCGTAGCCGGAGAAGTGAACTGTTCATGGTTGCCGTTCTGGGCCCAGACAATGGATCAGTGTTTCGACAATCCCTACTACCGCGCAACGGGTGGAGTTCGTATCGATCGTCGGCCGAGTGAGTTACTCGGAGAAAATCTTTTTGTAACGGTTCTCGATGACGATCTCGGCTTCAAAATGATCGCCGACGGGTTCTGGCCGCAACTTGCATCCTGCTCAATGTTTTCGACTGACTACCCGCACAGCGTTTGCTTGTGGCCCGAAAGTGCTTCTTATATCGAGCGACTTACTGTGGGCATGAGCAGTGCGGACCGACACAGCGTTTTGGCAGGTAATGCCGCGCGGGTTTACGGAATCTAAGGCCATGCTCCTCGAAGATCGGGTTGTCATCATTGGCGGTGCCGGACCAGGGCTCGGACGAACCCTTGCGCTGCGCTGCGCTCGCGAGGGTGCCCACGTCGTACTCGCGGCGCGCACGCTTGCGACTGTTGAAGCAATCGCCGCCGATGTCCGGAAACTTGGTCGCCGGGCATTGCCGGTGGCGACCGACGTCATCGACAGGGATCAGGTTCGTGTCTTGGCTGAACGTGCTTTCGAGGAGTTCGGAAAGATCGACGCGCTTGTAAATGCGGCATTTCCGCCCACTCATCGTAAGAACGTCCTTGCAATGGACGATGAATACCTTGACTTGTGGCGGCATTGTATCGATGTCGCTGCATACGGGACGTTGCTGATGTCGCGGTTTGTGGCGCCGCTTATGGTTTCGGCCGGTAGCGGATCGATAGTGAACCTGACGTCGATGTCGAGCCGAATCGCCTACGGGGGTCGAAGTGACTACGCCGCAGGCAAGGCCGCTGCACATCGTCTCGGCTGGGCTCTAGCCGATGAACTCGGGCCATCGGGTGTGAGGGTGAATGCAGTCGCACCGGGATTGATCTGGAGTTCGGTTCTCGAGGATTGGATCGCGACAACGGCTCGCGACGAGGGCATTTCTTACGAGTCGATGCTGGAGCGACATGTCCAGTCGATGGCGCTACGTCGAATAGCGACAGAGGATGAAGTGGCAAGTGCTGTGCTGTTTTTTGCATCGGACATGTCGTCCGGTATCACCGGCGCCACACTCGACGTCAACGCCGGTCAACTCTTTCAATAGGTGATGACAATGGCCTCGATCGAGCTCGTCGATTTCCTGCAGTTGATCGATGGGGAGCTTTGTCCTGCTTCATCCGGGAGATGGATCGAGAGCATCAATCCAGCGACGGGAGTCGCGTGGGCCCGCATCCCGCAAAGTGACGCTGCCGATGTCGCCGCTGCTGTTCAAGCCGCCGCCAATTCGTTTCCCGCGTGGTGGGCGCTTCCGTCCTTGCAGCGGGCGGCTCATCTGCGAGCGGTGGCTGACGTTATTCGTGTCAATGGTCGTGAGCTCGCCGAGATCGAGACACGTGACAACGGGCGTGTTCTGAACGAAACGCTGATGGGCGATATCCCGGCATGCGAGCAGATGTTTCATTTCTTCGCTGGCGCCGCCGACAAAGTGCATGGCGATACCGTCCAAGTCGGTCCACACAGTTTCAATTTCACGCGACGCGAACCCCATGGCGTGGTTGCAGTGATCATCCCTTGGAATGCACCACTTTCACTTATGTCGTCGAAGGTTGGAGCGGCACTGGCGGCCGGGAACACCGTGGTCATAAAGGCTGCAGAACAGGCGGCATGCTCGGTTCTCCGGTGGGCATCACTGCTTGAATCTGCAGGCCTCCCGCGCGGTGTTGTCAACGTGGTTGCCGGACTCGGGGAAGTTGCTGGCGATGCCCTGGTGTGCGATTCCAGTATCGGTAGGTTGACGTTCACTGGTTCAACCGAAACAGCCCGCATCATCCAAGATCGCGGGTCGTCCTTGATCCGACCTCTCCACTTCGAACTCGGAGGGAAGTCGGCGAACATCGTGTTCGCAGACGCCGACCTCGATGCGGCTGCCGTTGGTGTGAGCACGGCAGCGATCTTTACTGGAGGCGCCGGTCAGACATGTGTCGCTGGTTCCCGGATCCTGATACACGAGTCGATCCTTGACGAGATGATTGGGCGAATAACAGAGATCGCGTCAAGCGTCGTTCTAGGGGATCCCGCCGATCTGGCCACAACGATGGGCCCTATCGTTTCGGCCGATCAGTTGGATCGGGTGCGCGGTTTTATCGAGAACGCTCCCGCCGACGGAGCTGAACTCCTCCTCGGCGGCCGATCCCGTGCGGTCGAGATCTTCCCGTCAGATTCGCCGATGGCTTCCGGATACTGGGTCGAACCCACGCTGTTCCGCGTTCCGGGGAACGACCTGTCGATTTGCCAGCAAGAGATCTTTGGCCCCGTTGCAGTCATCATGCCGTTTGCCGATGATGAAGAAGCCGTGGCGCTCGCAAATGACACAAAGTACGGACTCGCAGCCGGCGTCTGGACAAGTGACCTGAAGCGAGGCCACCGGATGATTCGCGATCTCCAAGTCGGCTCAGTCTGGGTCAACGCCTACCGGCGGATCCACTGGGCGCTTCCATTCGGGGGATTCGGGAATTCGGGATTTGGGAAGGACTCAGGTCTCGAGAGCGTGCTCGAGAACACTCGCATCAAGACCGGTTGGGTCGATCTTTCATGAGCGGCACTCATCCATTTCGTGATCGGACCGCGATTGCTGGTATCGGCCGAACGGATTACTCCAAGAATTCTGGGGTGAGCACCCTCACGCTCGCGTTGCGAGCCATTCGTGCGGCTCTTGATGACGCGGGACTTGCGACATCTGATGTTGACGGAGTTGCGTGTCATCGTGTCGGTGATTCAGTGCAAGCCACGATCGTCGCCCAAAGTCTGGGAATCAAGGACGTTCGGTTTCATCTGGATCTCTTTGGAGGTGGCAGCCAGTCGGCGTGGACGGTCGGACTCGCCGCCCAGGCAGTTGCCGCCGGGGTTGCCGACTGCATCGTGTGTTGGCGGTCGATCAACGCCCGTTCGGGTTTCCGCATGGGGGGAACAGGTCGCGCTGCGCCGGATTCGATCGAGTTCCAGTATCAGAGCCCGTATTGGTTCGCAACGCCACCGCAGCAGTTTGCGATGTACGGGCGTGCATACATGGACAAGTACGGCGTGACTTCGGAAGATCTGGGACGTGTTGCGATTAGCCAAAGAGAATTCGCAACGCTGAATCCGCGGGCGATGATGCAGGCCCCGCTTTCCATGGATGACTATCTGGAATCACGCATGATTGTTGAACCTTTCCGGCTTTTCGATTGCTGTCTCGAAACGGATGCAGCTGTGGCCGTCGTGATCACGTCAACGGAACGGGCACGAACTTTGCGCCAACGCCCGGTCCTCGTGTCCAGTGCCGCCTGTGGCGGTGGCCACACGCTCTACTCGAATGGCCGCGACGATCTATCGACGAGCGGTGCGGCTCAACTTGCACCGAGACTTTTTGATGCCGCTGAGATGTCCCCGAGCGACATTGATGTCGCTGAGTTATACGACGCCTTCACGCCACTGGTTCTCTTGCAACTCGAGGACTACGGATTTGTGGCGAAGGGCGAAGGAGCTGCGCTGGTTGCTGCGGGGTCGACGTCGCTAGGTGGTTCACTCCCTGTGAACACTCACGGAGGTCACCTTTCCGAAGGTTACGTTCACGGGTTGAATCATCTAGCAGAAGCTGTCGACCAACTTCGTGGCGATGCGGGTCCGCGTCAGACAGATGGGGCCGAAGTCGCCCTCGTCACCGGTCAACCCGGATATGTGGCCGGTACTTCGTCAGCATTGATCCTTCGGGCGGACAAGTGAGCATCAATCGTCCGCTCCCTATTGCTGATCTTGATTCTGTCGCTTGGTGGTCTGCAGTTTCGCGGCATGAATTTGTCTGCGCGCGTTGTACCGATTGCAATGTGTGGCGCTGGCCCGCCCGAGCAATTTGTGGGGCGTGCGGTTCAATGACTTGGGAATGGCAGGAACTCACTGGCAACGGAACGATAGCGAGCTGGATCGTCAACCGGCATGGGTTCGGGGGGGCATTTCCTTTGCCATCGACAGTGGTTCTGGTCCGCCTTGCAGAGCAGGATGACTTGCTTCTACCCGGCGGGTGGGCTGGTTCGGCCGATGGCGCTGGCCTCTCGGTCGGTCTCTCGGTGGTGGTCGGATTCGAAGACATCGAATCCGAAACTGGTGACTCGGACCATGCCGTGCTTTCGTGGGGTCCTCGCGATGGCTGAGAACCTTGTCCGGCCATGGGACGCGGTCGACTATCAGGATTTAATGCGCAAGTACGCGCCGGCCCCCGACTACTTCAATTCGTCCTACCTTGACTCTCCGGCTGAAATCGAGTCGGTGCAGTTGGAGCGCCTCAAAGCGAAGGTCCACCGGGCATCGAAAATCCCGTTCTTCCGCGATCGATGGGCGAAAGCAGGAGTGGGTCCTGACGATCTGCGGTCGGTCAAAGACCTGTCCAGATTCCCGACCTATACCGTCGATGACATTCGGAAGAGCATCGATGATCACCCTCCATTCGGCGATTACCAGGGTGTAGTTCCATCAGACGCCACGCGCGAACCTATGCGTGTCTTCATGTCGGGTGGAACAACCGGCAAGTCGCGACCGACGTTCTATACGCAGTGGGATCGGGATGTCGGTGCACTCCTGACCGCGCGTGCGCTCTACATGCAGGGGATCCGGCCTGGCGACGTGGTCTTAAACTCGTGGGCCTACGGCCTCCACAATGGCGCCTTCTCGTTTGATGAGGCACTCGCTCGTTGGCTCAATTGCGTCGTGATCACAACGAGTACGGGCAATGTGACAAGCACCGAACGGCAAGTCGAGCTGGCGATCGAATACGGAGCGTCGGCCATCTGCACAACGGGTGACTACCTCCTGCGCATCGCGGAGGCAGCACGCGCTTTGGGATATGACCCGAAGGTTGACCTCAAGCTCCGGGCGCTGCCGAACATCGGTGATCCCGAGGTGCTCTCGGAAACGTTCGGAGTCGAGTATTTCAGGTCATATGGATTCCACGAAGTCCAGTGGGTATCCGTGGAATGTCCAGCGCATGACGGCCTTCACATTTTCGAAGATGCCTACATCGTTCAGGTGGTCGATGCTGAAACCGGTGAAGAACTCCCTGACGGTGAACTGGGAGCGGTTGTCGTAACCGAGCTCTACAAAACCGGGAGTTCACAGTTTCGGTACAACATTATGGACCTCTCCTTTCTCCATCCCCGCGGACAATGTGAGTGTGGATCCTGGTTGCGACGAATGGGGCCGTTCGCAGGTCGCGGTGACAACATGGTGAAACTGAGGGGAATAAATCTGTGGCCGGAGGGAGTCGGCGAGGTTGCATGTGCTGTGGATGGCATCGATCCGGATTATTTCGTTCGGGTCTGGCGCGATGGAAATCGAGATGAGATGGAAATCGCGGTTGTCAGTCGCAGAGATCCCGCGTTGTTCGGCTCCCAGCAGTCGGAACTCGAAGCGGTGCTCAACCATCGTTTCGGAGTGAGAATTCACGCCAAGGTGGTTGCTCCGGGAGCTCTTGACTCAGACACTGAATTGCATACATCACCAAAATCAAAACGCTTCCGCGACGAACGATAGGAGGAACTGCAAATGACCGAACAGCGTCCGATCGGCAAGGTGTACAACATCGCGCCTCAACCACACGATGAATCGAACACGCAGTGGATCGATGCAGGAGTGGTACGCATCGGTGTCGAGTACCGGGATGTATCCCCGGAGGATCTTGAGGCGCTCTATTCGCGCGATGCGGCGGAGCTTGCCGAATTGCGCGAGAAGTCTCCGGTGGGTGGATTCTCCGATGAAGGAGTGTCACTGCACATTGCAGGAACTGTTGATGGGCACGAATATCTTCGGTTCGATGTCTTCGATGGCGAACCGCACTATCACTACGTTCATAAGGTCGTACCCGGCGGAGAAGTGACGAATCAGGTGATTGACTTCGACGCTGCGGCGGAAGGCGACATGCTTGAGTGGGCCTTGGCACGAATTGCGACCCGGCTCCCCCAGATGTTGACGGCCGCTGGTGGCGCGGAACTGGCTGGCATGATCAATCAACCTGAATTAAGCGCAGCTCTTGATCAAGTGGCGCGATTAGCAACGGCCGCCCAGTCCGCTTATCGGGCAGGACGGGATGGAGAGGGTTGTCGATGACTGCTACCACAACCGAAATTGGCAAGACCACTCGAATTCGTTTGATGCAGGTTGCTGAAAAACTCTTCGCGGAGCGCGGTATCGATGGAGTATCAATTCGCGATATCACCAATGAAGCCGATGTAAGTTCCGCTTCAATTCACTATCACTTTGGCTCAAAGGCGGAACTTGTTGCAGCGATCCTTGACTGGAGAGCTGCGGAAGTCGGAGCCAGACGGGCAACATGGCTTGACCAAATCGAGAGCAATCTGGACGCTTCTTTGCGCCAGGTTCTCGAGGCGTTTGTCATTCCGACTGCGGAGATGGCTGCCGATATAGAAGGAGGTGGGCAGTTCCACATTGGCTTCTTGGCGGCGGTGTTAGCGAACCCTGCGCACATGCCTTTGATGATCGCCGCATTTGAGCCGTATACCCACCGATTTGAGATCGCGTTAGCTCGGGTCACTCCACACCTCGATCCAAATGTGCGGGAGTTGCGACTCGCGCTAGCAAAAGACATGGTCAATCGTGTGATCGGCCAACCTGATGGGCCAGTTCACGCATGGTTAGAGATTCGGGCTCCTGGTGCAGACGATGAATTACCGGAAAGACTCATTGATTTTTTGACTGGAGCGTTTTCCGCTCCATCGGACAATAAGTCATGACTCTCATTATCGATTATTTATGTAATGGGTTCTCGCCGTCTGCTTCTGAAGCATGGCAACGATCGATCGAAGCCCAAGGTCTCTCTCTCAAGATTCGTCAAAATCCCGATGACGGTTTTTGTGATCCGTCAACTCTCGTTGAGCGAATGGACGCACTAGGAATCTCTGCATTGCAGATTGTTATGAGCGATGAACAGCATCACCATGGCGCGTTCAACTTTTCCGATGTCACTGCCCGATATGACGAGGTTTCCGATCTCGTGCGCTCGTACCCAAGCCGGTTCTATGGGCTTTGGTGTTTTGACGCAAACGGCGGAATCGCAGGCGTTGAACGGGCTCGGGAAGTTCTCCGTAACGACTGGGTGGTTGGTTTGTATAACCATGTCCACTCTTGGGATCGGCCATTTGATCATGCCGACTTCTATCCCTATTACATGCTTGCATCGGAACTTGATGTTCCCGTCGTGATGCAAGCGGGAACGTCAGGAGGGCTCGTCCCAAGCGAATGCGGTCATCCCATCGGGATTGATCGCCCAGCTATTTATTTCCCGACAGTGCGCTTCGTGCTCTCCCATACGGGTTGGCCATGGGTTGATGAGGCAATTGCGATGGCTCTGAAATTTCCAAATGTATTTCTCGGAACGGCGGCCTATCCGGCTCGACACTGGTCTTCGTCGCTAGTGGAATTTCTGCGCGGACCGGGACGTACGAAAACGCTTTTTGGAACAAATTTTCCCACAGTTGGCCACCGCAACGCTTTGGAGCAGGTGTCTGAGCTCGATCTAACAGATCAGACGCGTGAGGATTATCTGGGCGGTACCGCTCGCAGAGTGTTCTCCCGGTTGCCATGTTGAGAGCAAATGAGCTACTTGCGCAGGGGTTTCGTTTGGCGGAGACACCAGACCGATCTTTGGTGCCTGAACCATTGGTGAAACAAGAACTTTCGATCCTTGGAGTCTCTGTCCCACGGAGCGTTGCCATCGAATCAGACTGCACCGATCCTCAGTTGCGAGTGTCACATTTGTCTTCCCCGCTCGTTGTAAAAGCTTTCGGCCCGGGGATCGTCCATAAATCTGAACTTGGAGCAGTTGTTTTAGGGGTTACCCACGAAGAGGTTGCCGCAACTGTTCGAGTAATGGCGGGCAACTTATCCAGTCTCGGTCTATCCCCAACAGGTTTTCTAATCGAAGAAACGGTGCCGCCTGGAATTGAATTAGTGATTGGGGCAACACGGACACCCTTTGGAATCACAATCGCTTTTGGCCTTGGTGGTGTTATGGCCGAGATCCATGATGACGTATCGGTGCAACTTGCTCCGCTAACCGTTGAGAGTGTGGAGACGCTCTTAGACGGGTTTCGCTCGTCAGCGCTTTTACGCGGAGCGCGGAATTCACCTCCGGTGGACCGAAATGCACTTGTCGAATTGCTTTTAGCAATTGCTGGTACAGATGGATTCATCATGAGTCTGGGCGAACAATTCACAGATCTTGATTGCAATCCAGTAATCGCGCGCCCTGATGGGGCGACGGTCGCTGACGCCCGGCTCATTTTGAAAGACCCTGATCCAATCGTCGACGACCGCGCACTGCCGGTTGATTTCGAAGCGCTCTTTTCACCGGCGTCCATAGCGGTCGCTGGGGTATCAACCAAGGGGACAGGGTTCGGGAATCGCGCAATCGCCGCCTATCGGGCCTTCGGCTGGACCGAGGGTCTTTCTGTTATTCATCCTTCCGCAGCGAGCGTTGACGACACTCCGGCTTACTCGTCTGTAAAGGAGATCCCCGGAGGAGTGGATTACCTCCTAGCTGCGGTTCCTGCTGCGGCGTGCGCCGATCTCATTCGATCAGCGGCTGGGTTTGCCCGTGTGGTTCATGTCGTAAGCGGTGGTTTCAGTGAAGCAGGGCCTCAAGGAACTTCTTACGAATCTGACCTTCTGAAGGCGGCTAGAGATTCGGGAGTCCGCGTTATTGGCCCCAATTGTATTGGCGTTTATGCGGCTGCTGGTCGGCAGACATTTTTGTTAGGTGCTCCATCACAAAGCGGAGGTGTGAGTGTTGTCAGCCAGAGCGGAGGTCTTGCTGGTGACATCTTAAAGATTGGAGCGGCCCGAGGGCTGCGCTTTGCAAAAGTTATTTCAGTTGGTAATGGAGTTGACGTTGCTCCAGCAGAATTTGTCGAGCACTTTCTTAACGATGGCGAGACACAGGTGATTGGTTGCTATCTCGAAGGTTGTTCAGGCGGTGAACGGTTGGTGGCTGCATTTCGCGAGGCGCAAGGACGCGTGCCTGTAGTCGTTATGACCGGTGGGTTGAGCGACCAAGGATCCCGCGCTGCTGCCTCACACACGGGTGCGCTCACAGGAGATCGACGCATCTGGAGTGCGATTCGCAGTGCAACGAATGTGGCTGTTGTTGAACGGCTTGAAGACTTCATTGGGGCGCTGGTTTACATACAACGATATTCAGGGTCTGTGATTGAAGGTGGCTCTGAAGTTCTGGTGGTGGGCGTCGGTGGTGGAGCCTCAGTACTTGCTGCAGATGCGTGTGATCGCGCCGGATTAAATCTTGAACCAGTCCAACCCGAAATCGTTGAGTCATTACGGGTGCTTGGTTACGGTGCCGGAACCAGTGTTTCAAACCCCATTGAGATTGGGGTGGGTCCGGCGGCACCACCAAATGTCTTTGATGAGGTTCTTGAGAATGTTCTGTCAACCCAAAAATTCTCTGATGTTCTGTTGCATGTGAATGTGCAGTCGTATTACGGGTTCGGTACAGCAGGTGTTGCGCCGCTTTGTGAATTGATCAGATCGGTAGCTTCGTCCTGGAGTGCACCGCGCTACGAGAAATCTCGATTCGCACTTGTTCTGCGGAACTTGAATGCGGCACCCGGGGTTGAGCGAGACAACGTTCTACAGACTGCAGCTGCAGTTGGTCTTCCAGTTTTTGAAAATTTTGATGAGGCTGCCGCAGCAATAGCGGCCACAAAAGAAGTTGCGCACGGAGAAAACCGATAGTGGGGACAGGCAGTTCATCAAAGTCATTTCGAATCAAAATACTCAAAAAAGCGAGGGAAAATGGAAAAGAAAATGAAGTCACCAGGTGTCGCAGCAAGTTTTGAGGCGGTGAATTGGAATCCATCGGGTCTGCCGGATGATCCTGATGAGATTTTGGACTGGCTCATTGATGGTGAAAAACGGGGCGAGTACTACCCGCTTCTGCGCAAGTTGCGCGAAGTTGCACCCGTCTACAAGAACCGTCCGGAGTTTTTCCATGGGGCATGGATGTTTACTCGGTTTCAGGAAACTGATGAGATATTCCGTGATCAGCGGGTCGTGAATAATCCACAGGTGATTGATGAGGCTTTCAATCATGGAGATGGCTCATTCACGGGGGTTATGCGTGATGTCATGTTGTGGCAAGAGCCGGAGCCCCATCAACGGGTACGCAATCTTGTGAAATCCGCGTTCACTCCAAGAGCGATAGCTCGGTGGCAGCCGATTGCGGAGCGGGTTGCAAATGATCTCATCGACAGATTTGAGGGCGATGATCAGGCAGACCTTGTGAAGCAGTACAACTATGAAATCCCGTTCAACGTCATCGCCCACATTCTTGGTATTCCTGAAGAGGACTTCCCGAAGATTAGGGAGTTCGCATGGGACTTTGCGCGTGCTGGCGAAAAACTGGTAACTCCGGAAGTCTCCAAGCGCGGTGATGAAGCGGCTCGCGGCTTGGTCGCATATTTCGAGAATCTTGCGGAAGTCCGATCGGGAAATCCTGGTGATGACTTGATGTCGTCGTTGCTCGCAGCAGAGACAGATGGTGCGCGGTTGTCGCGGCGAGAACTCGTTGCGAACTGCATTCTTTTACTCCAAGCGGGTCACGAAACCACTCAGGACCTATTAGGCAATGCTCAGGTAGCTCTTTTCCGTAACCCTGATCAATTGTCAATGCTTCGCGATAATCAAGAGCTCATGAAGAATGCAGTCGAAGAGTTTCTTCGGTACGACGCTTCGGTGCAGATCAATCATCGGGTTGTGCTAGATGGAATGACTATCGGCGATATTGAGATCCCAGTCGGCGGGATGATTTATATATTTCTTGGAGCAATTAACCGCGATCCAACTCGCTATCCGGATCCTGATCGACTTGAGATCACCCGTGATGTCACAAGTCATCTAGCATTCTCGTTTGGTGCGTACTACTGCATCGGGGCTTCACTCGCCCGTATCGAAACTGCGGTTGGCATCAGGACTTTGCTTGATCGGCTGCCGGAACTACGACCTGCCACAGGTGAGTTTCGATGGCGCGACACGCTTCAACTACGTGGACCGCAGGAACTCTCAGTGGCTTGGTGACCAATGCCAATGGCTAAATCGATTTGGGGAGACAGGAGGGGCAGTGGCGGCCAAAGTTCAATTCGGGACCGGTACAACTGCTCGTGACTTTGGCGAGTATCGGCGATGGTTGGAAGCAGCCGAGTTTGCTGGATTTGATTTGCTCACTGCGGGCGACTCGCAAACATTGTGGGCAGATTGCTTTTCGATGCTCACAGTTGCCGCCACCGTCACCAGCCGTCCTCGGCTCGCGCTAACTGTCACTAATCCGCAAACACGCCACCCTTCTGTTTCCGCGGCGGCGGCAGCGTCAGTCCAACAAATCTCGGGCGGTCGATTCTCCTACGGCATATCTTCGGGTGACTCCGCGCTCCGAAACATTGGGGTTAACCCCAGTACTGTCAAGGAACTGGGGGAGTACGTGACGGCCATGAAAGGTCTCACGGCAGGTGAAACTGTCACTTGGGAGGGGAACGATCTTTCGCTTCGGTGGCTGACTGATCCGGTTCGGGTGCCGGTGTGGATCGCCGCAGAGGGACCCAAAACCCAACGACTTGCTGGCCAGATTGCCGATGGAGTCATTCTTTCGAATTCTTTAACTTCTGAGCGGCTTTCACTAGCAAAAGCCAATATTGCTGCGGGCGCAATCGAAGTTGGTCGAGATCCCGAGTCCATAGAGATTTGGCACATGTGCAATCTGATTTTCGCTCCAACGGAAGAAGCTGGAATTGATTCGATCCGCTCAGTTCTGGCAGGAACAGCGAATCATGTCTTTCGTTTCACTTTGAAAGGGAAAGGGTTACCTGAACATCTTGAGGGCCCGATGGCAGCGATGATGGGTGACTACCAGTCTCGTTTCCATGCGCATCCTGGATTGGCGAACCCGAATGAAAAACTTGTGGATCAATATGGGCTTCGTGACTACCTCGCCCCACTGGGCACGATTGCGGGCCCGCCGGAGCACTGTGTTGAAAGAATTCAGGAAGTGGCAAAGATTGGAGCGACGAACTTGATCGTGAGTCAATTTGTGGCTGACCAGTTCACGTGGATGGAAACTTTTGCTCGTGAGATTGCGCCCAACTTCAGATAAAGGAGGCGGCAGTGCCCGTTAACGAAGTAGCAGTGATCGACTGTCATCATCATGTTGGAACGCTCGAAGCGCATGGAATGATCTTTTCTCTGGATGACAACCAGAAAGATTTGCAAGGGGCAGACAGAGACCTCCGTATCGCGGTGATGAGTAGACAGGGCGTTGACCAGGCGGTCGTGATCCCTGGTCATGGCTATCTTCGTCCCAATGGAGTTGCCGATACCCGTAGTGTGAATGATGCCGTCGCCGCTTTTCGCGACAGTGCCCCAGAGCGATTTCCGGCGGCAGTGGGTATCGCCGAACCACTTCACGGGAGTGCTGGTCTCGCGGAACTACATCGAATGCGGGATGTTTTGGGTTTTGTGGGTGTGAGCATCCACGTTCGTTTCCAAGGGGTTCAGACCGATAGTCCGCTTGTTAAAGCTCTGGTCCGTGAAGCAGCAGATCTTGGACTTGTCCCATTCGTCCACGCCATGGATGGGGTCCCCGATGAATCGATTTGGCGCGTTCAGCAGTTAGCTCAGGAGATTCCAGAGACAACGATTCTTGTGCTTGACGCGTTAAATGGCGTCGAACAGGCACGCCACGCAACAATCATTGCTCGTGAAACGCCGAATCTCGTGTTTGATACCAGTTTCGCTTATCACTACATGTTTGTTCAGGCCATGATCGATGCGGTTGGATTTGAGCGGGTCTGTTTTGGCACCGATTACTACTCAATGTTGCCTGATCCTCAACCGAGTGTGGTTCTAGACCATTTCGAAAAACATGAGGTAGACCTAGAAATCCGTCGAGCGGTACTCGGAGGAAATTTACAAAGAGTGCTCGGACTTCATTAATAACGGGATGTGGCGGACCACCGTTTCGATTTGATTTCCCGACCTCAACGTAAAAATCAGTTTTCGATGTGATTGATTGCAGCCCAGATCTTTTGTGGGGTGCAGGGCATATCTAGGTGCTGAACGCCGAGGTGCCTCACGGCATCGATGACCGCGTTCTGCACAGCGACCGGAGCAGCGATCATTCCGATTTCGCCAATGCCTTTTGCCCCCAGGGGATTGCGCGGGCTGGGGGTCTCAATGAAATGTGTTTCGATTGCGGGGATCTCCGCCGCGCTGGGCACCGCGTAGTCAGCGAACGAGTTTGTTAATGGATTCCCATCCTCGTCGAAGACGAACTCTTCATAAAGCGCCTGCGAGATTCCTTGGGCTGTCGCACCAATGACTTGCGATCGAGCCGAATCCGGATCAAGGACAACGCCACAATCGGTGACAGCCACATGACGTATCGGGACGACTTTCCCTGTCGCTCTATCGATTTCAACCACCGACAGGTGCGCGGCTGCTGGATAACTTGCTCCGGCTTGTTCGTAGATGCAGTTCGCCTCGATTGGTTCCTCCGAAAAAGTAACGAGTTGAGCGAATGTCAATGAACGGGAAGGGACGCCGCGTACGCCGATTGAGCCCCCGGGGTAGAAGACGATGTCTTCGATGTCGGCTTCGAACTGTTTGGCGGCGGCTTCTCGAAGCGAGTCGTGTAATCGTTCGACAGATCGAAGAACTGCGGTACCTGCAAGCTGAGCCGTTCGTGATCCCATCGTTCCATCGCTCTGCGACCACTGGTCGGTGTCCCCCTCAACGACATAAATCTGGTCACTTGTGACGGGGAGTAATCGTTGAACGATTGATCGGTACAGGTTGCCGTGTTGCTGACCAGCAGACGCCGAACCAGTCAAAACAATGATGTTTCCGTCGTCATCGAGGCGGATCGAGGCACCTTCAGTGCGCGAGAACCAGGCCGTTGAATCAACAACGATTGAAACGCCAATTCCCAAGAGTTGGCCGCTTGTGGCGCGACGTTCGAGCTGTTCTTGGCGCAGGTTGTGGTATCCACTTTCTGCCACAAGGAGATCGAGCAAGCCGTGGTAGTTCCCCGAGTCGTACTCGAGTCCGGTGGGAGTCATGTAAGGGAACGCGTCGGCGGTGAGAAGGTTCCGTTTTCTAATCTCAACAGGGTCAATACACAGAGCATGGGCAAGAACATCAAGTGTTCGTTCGAGCATCACTGCGGATTCGGAACGACCAGGTCCTCGGTAGGCGCCGACAGGTGGAAGGTTCGTGACGACTGATTGGGCCGTGATGTTGGCAGCGGCGATCCCGTAGGGGCCGCACACCATCATCCGGGTCTTTCCCGGTTCCACTGCGCCAACGTTTGGGTACGCCCCGGCATCAGCTGTGATATCCGCTTCGATGGCTAGTACTCGTCCATCAGAAGTGGCGTGCAACTTCACGTGATTACGAACACCACGACCTTGCATCGAACTGAGATTGGCGTTGCGATCCTCAATAAAACTCACGGGTCGACCAAGTAATCGGGCTACGGCAGCGACGACGACGTGCTCACAAACGCCGCCGGCAGCTTTCCCTCCGAATCCACCACCGACGTTGGGGACCACGACACGAACATCGGAAAGTTCCATCTGCAGAGACCGCGCTATTTGGCGTTGAGCGGCGACGGGTACTTGTGTCGAAACCAAAATTTCGAGTCGATCGCCAGGCTGCGGGGTAGCGACGATGGCATGTCCCTCGATCGGGGCGCAGCTCAATCGCGGTATTGAGTGTGAAACAGACGTCACTACTTCGGTGCCAGAAAGGTCCGGTGTTGCATTGTCGCTGGGCCACTGTAAACAAACGTTGCTCGGGTGGTTTGGGAAGAGAACAGGTGCAGTTTCGAGGCCGACGTCTCGCATATCAGTGAGAGCAGGCAGCGGCTCGTAATCAATCACGACAAGTTCGGCGGCATCGGCGGCGATGGCTGGGCTTTCGGCAATGACGGCCACCACTTTCTCGCCGACGTAACGCACAAATTTCTGTGCAAGTGGAGGTTGAGCAAAGTCTTCGGGGAGCAAAGCAATTTCCCAGACTGGGATGATCGGTAAATCCTCGGCGCAGAACACGGCGACAACCCCGGGAAACGCCTTTGCATCATCGGTGCTTAGAGCAGCAATTCGCGCCGAAGCGCATGTGGATCGAACGAAATGCAGATGCACCAAGCCCGGGGATTGAGCGTCGGCGGTGAAAAGAGCTTCTCCTCGCAAGATCTCAGGGGTCGTCATATGGTGCCGGTCTGGATTGTTCGCCCCGTCAGTAGCCAATGCGTCCGCCCCTAAATTTGGAATACGTTCTAAATGCTAGCGAGAAAGAAAGCGACGTAATGAGCCTGCGATTGTCGACCGAAGAAGCATGGACCGTCATTGAGAATGCCCATACGGGGATTTTCACCACGTTACGGGCCGATGGTTGGCCGGTCGCTTTGCCGGTCTGGTTTGTCGCGCTCGATCGTACGATCTGTCTCGGGGCTCCGGCTCGGACAAAGAAAATCTCTCGAGTTACGAATGATCCACGGGCATCGTTTCTCGTCGAATCAGGAGAACGTTGGTCTGAACTGTTGGCGGTCCACTTAACGGGGCGTGTGGAACGTATCGAAGATGACATCTCTCGTGATTCTGTAAGAAACCTGATCGATGCCAAGTACGCAAATTTCAGAACGGCAACAACACAGATGCCTGATGCCACAAGTGATCATTACGCGTCAACGGTGTATCTCCGGTTGGTCCCCGATGACCGAATTCTTTCTTGGGACAATGAGCGCATCGCGTTGCGGGAGAACTAATGACGAACTCTATGAAACATCTGCGCTGTGAATCTCATGGGGACGTTCGTCTCGTGACCTTTGATCGCCCTGAAAAGAAAAATGCGTTGTCGAACGAGATGCGCTCGCAACTTTGCGGACTTCTTGCCGACCTTGACGCGGACGCAGCGGTTAAAGCCGTCGTCCTGACGGGCACCGATCCTGCTTTCACTGCAGGTGTTGACTTCACCGACACCGATCCTGCTTTTAAGGCCAGCGATGCACAATTTTCAGTAAACCCAGGTCGCGCGCTCCGAGCGATGATGACACCAGTTCTTTGTGCAGTCAATGGCGCTTGTGTATCTGGTGGCCTCGAAATTGCCCTCAGCGCAACATTTATCGTGGCGTCGACTCAGGCACGATTCGCCGATACTCATGCGCGACTTGGCGTTGTTCCGACCTGGGGTTTGACCGCTCTACTTCCCCGTGCGATCGGGGTCCGTCGCGCGCGTGAACTTTCGATCACAGGTAATTTTATTGATGCAGCCACTGCGTTGCAGATTGGACTTGTGAATCACGTTGTGGCGCACGAAGAGTTGATTCCCTTTTCGTTGCAACTGGCCGAGCAAATCGCATCTACGTCGGCGGTTGGGGAAATCCTCTCCCTTTACCGCCAAGGCGAAGAACTCTCGTTGCAGGGAGCTTTAAACTTGGAAGCAACGAGTAGCGCTCGTCGACCATTCAACGCTGAGACATTTGCGAAGGCGGGTCGCGAGACTGCCGCACGACAACGAACCGAAGAGTCGGAATAGTTGCGTGCTGTTGATGGCCGAGACCTTGGCTGATTTAAAACGCCAGGCGTAGACCCGGTCGCGGCCAGCGCACTTTGCCGAGACGGCCGGACGCCGACATCGTGATGTACGCCGACTGCATGTCATCGCCCGCGAAACAAACATTGGTGGTCATGACATCAGGAACTTCGACATAGTCGATTTCGCCGCCTGGTCGGAGCACACAAATCCCGTGGGAAATTGCCGCCACAACAACCGTGCCGTCGGCTTCGACGGCTAACGAATCAAAGTGATTCGGCGTAGCCATCATGATTTTCGGAGAACCAGAAACCTCGCCGGGGCCAGCGATGTTCCATGCCAAGAGGCGACCGGTGTTTGTTTCGGCGACATAGACGATTGAACCATCGGGTGAAAGGCCTACGCCGTTGGGGCCCGTGAGGTTTGAGGCGACACGGCGTAATCCCGTTCCGTCGGGACGGGCATAGAACAGAGAGCCACGGTCCATCGATCGCGCGTCGGACTTTCCGAGGTCGGTGAACCAGAATCCGCCGCTTTGGTCGAAGACGATGTCGTTGGGGCCAAGGAACCGTTCGCCGTCGAGACCATCGAAGAGTCGATCAATGTCGCCAGTTTCCGGATCGATTCTGTCGACCCAACCGCCTTCAAAGTTGGGTGGTCGCGTGCTGCCGTTTTCGTCGACGGGAATCAGCAGTCCGCTGCGTTCGCTCCAGGGAAAGCCGCCGTTGTTGACCACATACAACGCGCCATCGGGGCCGATTGCGGCTCCGTTCGGTCCACCGCCGGGCGATGCGATCTCTCGGGTTGAACCGTCGGGCTGAGTCCGCATGATCCGCCCACCACGCACATCAACAGTGATGATGTCGCCGTTGGGCATCTCGACCGGACCTTCGGCAAAGCCCAGTCCTTCAGCAACTATTTCGATGTCCACGATCTTCCCCCTAAGTCCTTCGAAACTCTATTCGGCAAGTTGCTTCGGTGGGCCGTGAAATCTCCCGCGGATTGGTTCGGCGAGCGCAATGAAAGTCTGGAACACTGTGAATGGCGACGAGGCGGTCCTGCTGCCTCCTCAGAATCTCATGGGGGGGGACTGCATGCGCGATGGTGAGAGCGATACGAGTGCGCCAATCGTGGTGGGCATCATGTACCCAGGAGAATGGGAACTGCGCCCACGCGAGGAATTTGAGCGCGATATCGCTGCGCTGAAAGCCGTAGATCCGCGCATTGAAGTTCTCGATGTGCGCTACAGCGAGACTGAACAACTCCGCACCCAACGCGGTGCGAAACCCAATGAGGATTATCGCCAATTGTGCCCCGAGTTGACACAACAACAGCGAGATGCTTTTGGGCGAGTTGAGATTGCCCTTGCGATGGATCTACCGTTCGACGTTGTCGCTGTTGCTCCAAATCTTCGCTGGGTGCAGGGCATGGGGGCCGGCGCCAGTCAGTTGTTGTCGGCGGGTCTCGGTCCGGCAGGGATACGCCTTACGAATGCTGCTGGCGTCAACGCTGTCTCTATTTCTGAATTCGTTCTCGCTCGTTTGCTCCAGCAGTGGAAGCGCCTTCCTGAGATCGATGCAATGCAACGAGCTCATAGTTGGGAGCCGAAGTACGGGAAAGAAATCGCCGGCTCAACGATCGGAATCGTCGGTTTTGGCGCCATAGGACGCCAGGTGGCGCTGCGGGCCCGAGCGTTTGGAATGGAAGTGCTTGCAACTCGAGCATCTGCTCGCCCGGGCGACACCGATCCCGATGTCGACGGGCTCTTTCCCGCCGATCAACTTCACGACATGTTGGCCAGATGCGACGCAGTGGTTTCAGCGGTACCTGAGTTGGCGGCGACCCGAGGATTATTCGGAGATATCGAATTCGCCGCGATGCCGAAAGGTTCGCTGTTCATCAACGTTGGGCGTGGAAGCGCAGTCGATGAACGAGCACTGACCGATGCACTTACATCGGGACATCTTGCTGGTGCGGCGATTGATGTGGCCAGCACGGAACCACTTGGCGCAAGTTCGGCACTTTGGGGAGTTCCGAATCTTTTGATTTCTGCACATTGCTCAACATCCAGTGACAACTTCTGGGCAGCCCTGCACGCTCTCTTCCGTGAAAATCTGCAGCGCTACCTCGCTGGCGAATCACTCAAGAACCAGGTTGTCTTTGCCAACGAGATCGACCTAGGGGAGATGTGACAGGCCTGCCTGTATTGCCATCAGATGCAACGGAGATCCACCCCGAGTGGCTTTCGCAGGCGCTGACTGCGAAATTCCCCGGGGTTGCTGTTTCATCGATAGAAGTGACGCAACAACGACAAGTCACTAATGCGCATGCGCAATTGCGCGTTTCGTATGACGTTTCTGGCGGCGCACCTGAAACAATGTTTTGCAAACTTCCGCCAAGCGACCCGAACCGCCGTGAAGCGATTCTCCGCACCGGCATGGGCGAGCGTGAGGTGAAGTTTTACGAGCAGCTTGCTCCGAGGCTCGGCATGCGCTTTCCCGAAGTATTGGTTGCCCAAGAGCGCTCCGATGGAACGTTCATCCTTCTTCTCGAAGATCTCAATGCATCCGGTTGTGTGATTTCCGACGGACGCCTTGGGGTCACCCCAGATTCAGCGGCTGGAGCGCTCGAAGATTTAGCAGCGCTTCATCTGCGTTATCTCAGCCCAAAGACCCGAGCTTCGGAAGCATCTTGGATTCTGGCAACGAGTTCAAGCAGCGACTACGGATCGGTCATGCTCCGTTACGGACTCGAGAACTACCGAGATCGATTGAGCGATGAGTTTGCTGAGATGGCAGAGCTCTGCATCGCGCATCCAGCCCAATTGCAGGAGCTGTGGCATCGAGGTCCACAGACTGTGATTCACGGTGATCCCCATATCGGCAATCTTTTCTTCGATGGAGGTCGAACGGGATTTTTAGATTGGGGAATCATCAACATCAACACGCCGATGAGGGATGTCAGTTACTTCCTCACGATGGCGCTCTCGGTGGAAGATCGACGTATCCATGATCGTGATCTGCTTTCGCACTATCTCGAAATTTGGAACGCCGGCGGGGGAGAACCACTTTCGTGGGATGACGCTTGGCTGGCCCATCGGATCCACGCCGCATACACGGTTTTGGCCTCGTGTCAGGTTGTTACTTTCCCAGCCGATGTGACACTTCAGCGACAGGTATTTGCCGCTGCATTCCTCGATCGAGCGCAGGCTGCAGTCGCTGACCTTGAAGCTCGCGCGGCCATCAGATCGTTTGGTGGATTTTGATCGCACGCAACGAGGGGTCCGCGGTACCGTTTGCCATGTCATCTTCGATAGCAGGGATCCGTGCAGCAATCGAGCATCCTGTCGTCGATGCCGACGGGCATGTCGTCGAATCCCTACCGGTTCTTGTTGAGTACATCGCCAAAGTTGCTGGTGCCGATGTGGCGTCAGGTTTCTCGGCTATTTCCCCGTCGTTCTCGACGCGATCGGGAGACACCGCGGAAATCAAGTCACGCGGACGGATCCCCCGACCGGGGGTATGGATGACCCCGTGGTGGGCGTTGCCGGGAAATGCCCTTGATCGGGCCACTGGTTTCATGCCTGGGCTGCTCTATGAGCGACTCGATGAAATCGGTATCGACTTTTCAATCTTGTATCCGAGCGCCGCGCTTGCATGTATCGGTCATCCAGACGATGCACTGCGCATTGGGGCCTGCATGGGGCTGAACACCTACCTCGCTGACCTACTTGGTGGCTTTGAAGACCGACTGACTGCAGCGGCTGCTATTCCGACCGCTACCCCAGAGGAGGCCATCGCAGCGCTTGATCATGCGGTACTGACGCTGGGCTTCAAAGTCGTCATGCTCAATAACATGGTGATGCGAGCACCATCGGGGAATGCTCCAGGGCATATTGATTTGCTCGCTCTAGATAGCGATCACGATTACGACCCGGTCTGGCAGCGGTGTGTTGACCTTGGAGTTGCGGTCACGGTGCATTCTCCAGCGCAAGGCCACGGCTTACGAACTTCGTCATCGCGTTACATGTACAACCACATTGGCAATTTCGGTGCCGCCGGCGACGCGTTTGCGAAGGCACTTTTCTTTGGTGGAGTAAGCCACCGGTTCCCGACTCTCTCTTTTGCCTTCTTAGAAGGTGGAGTTGCGACAGGTGTCCAGTTGCTTTGTGATCTCGTTGATCGCTGGCAGAAACGAGGCGGCGCGGCGATCGGCCAGTATGACCCTGCGAATCTTGATCACGAGGTGTGGGATCAATTATTTGATATCTACGGAGGCGAGCGGTTTGCTGATCCGCTCGTGCGTGAAGCAATGCTTTCGCAGAGCGATAACCCACCTGTCGAGTTAGATGATTTTCGCGAGTGCGGTGTCTCATCAGCCAGCGACATAGTCAATCAATTCGATCGTTTCTATTTCGGTTGTGAAGCCGATGATCGGACGATTGCGTGGGCATTTGCCGATGATGTGAATCCATGCAGAGCACGCCTGAAGCCGATTCTCGGCTCGGACCTCGGACATTGGGATGTTCACGACATGGCCGAGGTGCTTTCCGAGGCCTACGAACTCGTAGAACATGAGCTGCTTGATCGTTCAGATTTCCGGGAATTTGTTTGCGATAACACCATTAAATTGCACGGTTCTATGAACCCATCCTTTTTCGACGGCACACGCGTCGAGAGTTACGCCAGATCTTTACTGTCGGGAGCATCGAAATAATTCGCAGTTACGGCCGACTTCTCGGCAGCGAAGTCAACGTCGAAAGCGACTGGCAATGTGATGTTGATGTACGACGATTTCGGCTCGTCGTTGCTCGGGCGAGAAGGGTTGGTGTCGGGGTAGAGATCTTCGGCAAGGTCTGTCAGTTTCACGACGCGACCCGATGGGACTGGCGATGTCGTGGTTCGAATAAATCGATAGGTAACCAATGTGTCGCGAAGCCCTGTGGTATCGAGCCAGTTGGCGACGCCCGGATCGGTATGAGAAACAACGATCCGAAATCGACCATCGGGATCGATTGTGAGCTGGGTGCCGTTTCGGCTGCATGTCCGAGTGGCGATATCAAGTGACTCGAACCATCCACCGTTGTAGAGCAGGAAGTTCCAGGTCCAAGCATCTGGCGCTTCGCCCTCAATAACGAATGCTTCGTCGTCACCGATCGAGCAAAAACCTGATCCGTAGGCGATATCGGTGGCACCGCCAAGTGCAGATGAGGCAGCAGCGATTGTGTTGACTTCGGCAGAACTTCGGGCGTTGGCGACATGACCATTCCAGAAGCGCAGCGAGGATTCGATCCAAACCTGGGCAGTTTTGATGTTCTGTGCGATCTCCGAGTCAGTCAGTGTTTGCGCACAATCTTCCTATGCATGCGAAGCAAAACCATTATTGTTCATGGGTTCAATCACTCCAATCAGTTGGAGATTTTCTCTGATTACGGTTCATCGGGGAGTCCGTAAATGGTGCGGGCGCCTGCGCTCATAAATCCGACCGCGTCCTTTTTCGGTAGCGCTCGCAACATGTCATAGGTCGCCCGATTTTGATCGCCGGCCACCCAAGTTGGTCCGTTGGCGAGATTGGCGAGTCCTTCGCGCGCGACATCGTTGGGGTCCATGCCAGGGAATTCGGCACTTCCAATTAGCGCACCGCTGCGTTCCATCGCCGGCGTGTGAGTGGCTCCAGCGACGAGAGCGAGGACATCGACTCCCAGTGGTTTGAGTTCGGCCCAGAGGCCTTCGGCAAGGTTCACGTCGAATGCCTTTGTGGCCGAATAGGTAGCGGTTCGCGCCGAACCGGAAACGGAGGAGACCGACGAGAGGAGGATGATGCCGCCTCGTCCGCGCGCACGCATCAGGCCGCCGAAATGATGAGTGAGTTGCACGGGGCCCGTGCAATTGAGTCGGACAAGGCCGAGAGATTTCTCGACTGGTTCATCATGGAAACGCACTGCGCCGTGTGTTGCGCCGGCGTTATAGACAACAAGTCCGACTTCAATGTCGGAGGTCGCGTCGGCGAGTCGATCGCACATGTCGTCGTCGGTGAGATTAAGGGCTATTGGACGCGTCTGGATCTGGAATTCAGACTCCAACGAGGTGGCAAGCGCTGTCAGAGGGTCGGGTCGCCGTGCGACGAGTACGAGATTGATTCCAGCAGCAGCGATCTGTCGCGAAAATGATTCTCCGATTCCCTCTGAAGCCCCAGCGACAACAGCCCACGGCCCATAGTTAGAAGTGAATTCCGTCGTGCTCACGGAACGATCGTCTCAGTAGTGCAGAGAAACGAAACAGAATTATCGCGGTCGACGAAACGCGCTTCGTCTGCAGCTGCTTCGATGCCGAGTCGACCATCGCCAATCCCTTCGAAAAACGAATCGAGAGACTCAATCGAAAGTTCACTCACACTGTCAACGACGGTCGTTCCTACGCCCAGGCGTTTGGCCGCTTCCGAGGATGCTGCTGCATCGACATGAAACTGGGTATAGCCAGAAATATTTGGGGTGATAAAGCCAAAGTTTGAATGATTGTGGAAGTAGTAATCGATATACGCGGCATGTGTTGTGTGAGCTTTGCGGCGCATCAGGTAGAGGTAGCGCAACGGCGGGGGAGTGCTTTCAATGAGTTTCTGCGGGGCGCCAACTAATGCTGCCGAAAGATCAAGGTGGGAAAGATCAGCCACGCGGTCGCCGAAATCTTGCATCGCATCAAGAAATGAGTCGAGGTCCGAGATCGAGTCAGTTTCGACCTCAAGGACGACATCAAAGGGGCGACACAACGGATTTGCTGCGGGGAAGGGGTCGTCCTCGACCTCGGTCAACAAGGTGATCGAGACGTTGTCGTCGAGGGTGGCGGCGAGGGCAAGATCATGCACTCGGGCAGACAACCCTTCTCGGCAACCGCCTCTGGCGGCGAGATGAATCTGGAGTCGGAGGAGACTTGTGTCTGGTTGGGATTCAGGATCGACCGGCATTTGGGTTTCCTTCGCGATTTATAGGCGGTGACAGAGTTCGAGAGATTTCTAGAACGTCGTTGCAAATTGACATCTCTCAGAGTACTGTGACTTATGACACCCCTGTGGCTGACGACCAGTCGTTCCTTTCGTGGTGCATGGGCGACCAGGGGCCGACCTCAACCGGGGTAAATCGGGATTCAAGACAAGGGGCGTTAATGAGACGGTCATCGATAGTGCGAACGTTGGGTGCCATCACGTGTGCCATGTTGCTCACAGTAGGAGCCGCTGCATGCGGCTCGAGCAGTGACGGCGAATCTTCGGGCGGCGGCAACACCATCGGTGTCACTGACACCACGATCAAGATCGGCGTCGCGGTTTCCGATCTCGATGGACTTCGTGCCGCCGGTATCGCTCTTGCCCCGGCGTTGACAACCCAAAACCTTTCAAAGCGCCTCACCTCATACTTCGATGCGTGGAATGCCGCTGGCGGCATTAACGGTCGCAAGGTCGAAGGCGTTGTGTTGACATGGGATCCGGTCAAGCCCGCAACCGGCCAGAAAGTATGCGACGACGCCACCATCAACAACGAGTTGTTTGCGTTCATCAACGCGAATGGTCTTGGCGCGAAATACATCGAATGCATTGTCGCCGCGGGGGTTCCGTCCTTCTTCGGCGACGTGGCGCCGCAATTGGCTCATGACACCGGATGGTTGACTTCGACAAAGGCTCCAGTGGAAACCAACGCTGCAGCCGGCATCAAGGCAGCAATCGATTCAGGTCGAATTACCAAGACTGCGGTTGTTGGAATCTTGGCGGGTAACGGACCAGAGCACGTTGCTGCGACCGCAACCGCAAAGGCCGCGCTTGAAGCAAACGGCAACAAGGTCACTGTTGCTCAGATCAATACCCTTCAGGGTGATCCGGGTATTCAGAACACCGAATCGGCAGCAGCGGTGAACACATTCAAGGCAGCGAATGTGACCGATGTGGTTGTTGCTCTTCAGTTCACTGCTTCTGGTGGGTTCTGGGACAACGTCGCTGGCAACAAATGGAACTTTTCAATTCTCGACGTTGCTTCTTCGATGTGTTCGGCCTATGGCGGTAAGAGCCTTAAGGCATCAGCTGTCGGCAGCGTCTGCTTCACCTCTGATGGCGACTCAACCACGTCTGACGGAAAGTTGCGTCCTGAAACCGACTTCGAAAAGCAGTGTCGTGCAACCTACGACGCACTCGTGGTCAACGATTTTGCAGGAGCAAAGTCCTACGCCGGTATTCCTTCGGGCGAAACCCGAACACTTCCTGACGGCATGAAGGTCAGCTCTGACTATCCGCCGAATGAGTGCATGTTCGCAGACGTCATCAAGAAGGGCCTCGAAAAGGCCGGGAAGAACCTGACCCGTGAGAGCTTCATGAAGGCCGTTCGCGGCCTGGGTGACCTGCCCTACGCGCTGGGTTCCGATGGCAAGGGTTCACAGGCCCCAGGTAAGACATATCTGGCCCTTTACGTCCATGGTGACAAGTTGACTGCTGCGCCCACCGGTACGGCAAAGAATGCCAACGGCACCTACAACAACTGCCCCGTTGATATTCAGTGCTGGGTGCCTGTCGATGCCAAGTGGTATCCGATTAAGTAACGGCTGCCAAGACAAACGAGTTTCTGGAGGGCGTCGGCTTCGGTCGGCGCTCTCTTTTTGTTGCCTACATGGCACGGG
>CAMAYJ010000020.1 GCA_945862505.1 Bifidobacterium breve
CCGAAGACGCCACCACTAGTTCCGACATCGACGTAGTGAATGCCTTTCGGTGCGAGCGCCTCGGCACGGTCGACATCGTCGCGGTAGTAGGTATTTCCTCCATCGATCACGATGTCGCCCGACTCCATGAGTGCGGCAAGGTCATCCACGGTGCCACCGGCATATGCCGCCGGAACCATCACCCAGGCGGCGCGGGGCACATCAAGCCTCGCGACGAAATCAGCGAGATCGCTGGCTCCGGTAATGGCATCACTTTCGGCCGCGAGGGTTGCGACCGCCTTGGCATCAACATCAAACACCACGCAGGTATGGCCATCACGAACGAGACGACGAACGAGATTTGCACCCATACGCCCAAGACCGACCATGCCGAGCTGCATCAGAGTCCTTTCGATCCCGCCGGGTAGCGGGGCTACCATCCTGCCAAACACCACCCGCGTCTGCTGACAAAGCCACGCAACCGACTGAAATCGACCAGCGGTGTGGCAGGTTTTCTGAGTCCAAGGGCGAAGGTGTCACGAATGACCGCTACAGCAGGCCAACAATCAGGCGCACGAACTCGAAAGCCCACCGCCCGTCACCTGGGCTCGGTCGTCTGCGCATTTCTTTTCTTTGTGACGTTCACTCTCGGGGTGACCTCCATTTGGACCCGAATGACGGTTTTCGATTCGGCCCGATTCGCGGAACGAGCCGAGAGGGTCCTTGACTCTCAAGCGGTGCGGTCAACGCTTGCTGACGAAATCACCGATGCCATCATCAATACCGGCCCGTCGAATCTTGCGTCGTTTCGCACGATCATCCGCTCGACACTTGATCCGATTTTGCAAACACCCGCGTTTCGTTCCATCTTCCGAAGAGCCCTCGACACCAGTCACGATTACCTCTTTACCCAAAACGGCAATAGCCAACTCATCAACCTGAGCGAAGGTCTCAATGTGCTTTCGGGAAGCCTTCAGGCGACGAACCCCGACGTGGCGACATCAATCCCGACAGGAACCAATGAACTACTCGTAAAGATCGGCGACCAAACCCGTGGCCTTGGGCTTTGGAGAATCGCCGAAAGGTTGACCCTCGCAGGTGCCGGCCTTCTCCTTGCGGCTGGTCTTTTTGCATTCGGCACGATCGCCCTCGACTCCAACCGTCACAGGTCCACGTTTGCTCTAGGAATTTCCGCGGCATTCAGCGGAATCGTCATGTTTGTTCTGGCGACGATCGCGCCGATCATTGCCGGTTCGTATGCCAGCAATTCTGAAACTCAGCGAGCACTCGTTTCCGCTACAGAGTTCTTTGTCAGTGATTACCGGCTCTATTCCATATGGATTGTTGGAATCGGCGTGGTGCTGTGTGCGTTCGGAACTGCAACAACCCCTCATGGTGAAGTTGTCACTGTTCTGTCAGTGATTAATCGAGTGCGCTCTGCAATCGATCGACACAAGCCAACTTCGCAGCGCGGACGAGTCGCTCACGCCCTCGCCCTTATGGCCATCGGGCTCCTGATGGTCATTGGGCGAGAGACGATCATTCCCCTTATCGTCGTTGTCTTCGGCGCAGTCCTCGCCTACGTCGGCGCATCCCAACTCCTTTCCATCGTTGGCCGCCGATCACCAGTTACAACACGAAGCGCGATAGCGGCCGACGTCAAGAACGTTCGGTTCAATAGCCCATCTACTCGCGTTGCACTTGTCACTCTGGTGCTGTTCGTCACAATCGGCATCGGAGCATGGACTACGACTTCGGGAGCTCGGTCGAAGTCCACAGCAAACGAGCAACGTAAGTGCAACGGATCTGCCGAATTGTGCGACAAGCCGCTTAACGAGGTCGCCTTCCTGGGCGCTCACAATGCAATGTCAACTGCTGCTGATCCGGGCTGGTTGTTCTACGAACAAACCAAAAGCATCCCCGCACAGCTGGATTTCGGAGTGCGCGCTCTTCTCGTGAAGACCCACTACGGCATTCCCACAACCGTCAATATCACTGGCGCAAATGCTGTCATCACGGACAGCATTGCCGAGCGTGCAGTGAACCCCATCGATCAAGACAATCAGTACTCGAATGAACAGCAAGCAAAAGCAAAAGAGCTTCAGGCCAACATCAAGGTTGATCCGAATCTCCGAGACGTCTACTTGTGCCACGTCTATTGCGAATATGGCGCAACCAAGTTCACAACAGCGCTTTCTTACATTAATCAGTTCCTCATCACTAACCCTGACAATGTCATCATGCTGTTCGTCGGCGATTACGTCTCGAAGGCCGATACTGAGAAGGCACTTCGCGAGGCAAAGGTCTTTGACAGAGTTTGGGACTACGACCCCACTGCACCGATGCCCACGCTTGGCGAGATGATTGATGCGCAGAAGAACATCATCATGATCTCTGAGTTCAGCGGCGCACCACCAGCGTGGAACATTCGCGGTTACGGGGTTTTTCAAGACACACCGTTTACATTCCGCAAGGACTCCGAGCTCTACACCCCGGGCTCGTCTAGGTACACCGGAACAGCGACGGTGGAAGGCCCGGTCCCTGCGACCGTCACGGGTGCAGATGGATCCGAACAATGGACCAAGGACTGGACTGGCCTCCCGAGTTGCGCCCCGAACCGCGGAACCCCCAGTTCAACACTTTTCCAAATCAATCACTGGATCACTCCAGCCGGCGCCGCCCCCACCATTGGCGAGGCCAAAGATCTCAATGCCTATGACGTTCTCATGCCTCGGGTGCGGGACTGCATGACCCAACGAGGCAAATTCCCCACGATCGTTGGGGTGAACTTCGTCGAAATTGGCGATGCCCTGCAGGTCGTCAACGAACTCAACTCCGGCAAGATCCTGCCGATTTCTGCCCCGTAGGACTTCACCCCGGCCCGGTGGGCCGGCACGTCCGTGGGCCGATAGATTCACTCCCCTGAACACCCGGCCGATCCGGGTAATGAGAAGGGGAAGTCATGCTGACGTACGACAAGTTCTTTATCGGAGGCGAGTGGGTCGAACCCGCCGGGAACGAAACGCTCAAGGTGCTCTCGCCAACGACCGAAGAGGTCATTGGTTCCGTTCCTGTTGCAACCAACGCCGACATGGATCGCGCCGTTGCCGCAGCCAAGGCAGCACTCACCGGCCCTTGGGCCGATTACACGCCGCAGGAGCGTTCCGCTCTGCTCGCGAAGGTTGCTGAGCTCCTTACCGCTCGCCAGGAAGAGTTCACCAACCTCATCGTGAGCGAAGTTGGTGCTCCGTACTACTTCTCCATGTTCGGTCAGGTCCTGTCCGCAACCATGGTGCTCAACTCATTCGCACAGCACACGTTGAACTTCCCGTTCGAAGAGCGTCGTGATGGCGCTCTCGGCGGACAGATCATCGTTCGCCGCGAACCAGTTGGCGTTTGCGCCGGCATCATTCCGTGGAACGTGCCGCTGTTCATCACCACCCTCAAGGTTGGCCCGACACTTGCTTCGGGTTCGACCATCGTGTTGAAGCCCGCTCCGGAAACTCCTCTCGATGCCAACCTCTTTGCCGAGGTGCTCATCGAAGCTGGCGTTCCTGCTGGCGTCATCAACATCGTTCCGGCCGACCGCGAGGTTGGCGAGTACCTCGTGCGTCATCCTGACGTCAACAAGGTCAGCTTCACCGGTTCGACCGCTGCCGGCCGCAAGATCGGCGCCATCTGCGGCGAACAGCTCAAGCGCTGCACCCTCGAACTTGGTGGCAAGTCCGCAGCAATCATCTGCGACGACGCCAACATCGAAGAAGCAGTCGGCCACATCATTCAGGGTGGCCTCATGAACAACGGTCAGGCTTGCGTGGCACTCACTCGCGTTCTTGCTCCAGCGAGCAAGTACGACGAGATCCGCGATGCGCTTGCTGCTGCAGTGAGCGCACAGGTTGCCGGTGACCCCGCCAATCCCGAAAACATGTGTGGACCACTCATCGCCGAACGTCAACGTGAGCGCGTCGAGGGCTACATCGCCAAGGGTGTCGCCGAAGGCGCAACCGTTGTTGTCGGTGGCGGACGTCCCGACGAAGCAAAGGGTCACTTCGTGTCCCCCACGCTGTTCGCCGATGTCACCAACGACATGACCATCGCCCGTGAAGAAATCTTCGGCCCAGTGCTGTCGCTCATCAAATACGACACCCTCGAAGATGCCATCGCCATTGCGAACGACAATGATTACGGCCTTGCCGGCGCCTGCTACACCGCAGACATCGAAAAGGGCATCAAAGTCGCTCGCAAGGTTCGCACCGGCACCTTCGGCGTGAACACTGCTCAGGGCATGGACTTCAACGGCCCATTCGGTGGCTTCAAGAGCTCTGGCGTAGGCCGCGAGCTTGGCCCCGAAGGCATCGAAGCATTCTGCGAGTGCAAGACCATCTCGCTCCCCGGTGGCATTGATCTTCCCATCGGCGGCTGATCGCTCCACCAACGTTGTGCAGTTCCCGGGGGTCGACCACACGGTCGGCCCCCGGTTCCGTTTTACGACTTAGTTATCTGGCCGCCAGGCCACGACTGAACCAGCAAGATCGACGAACTCTGCGGCGGCCGAAAGGTCGACAGCAATACCGGTGACGCTCACGCCTGAATCACTCATGGCCGCAACAAGATTTGCTCGGTGTTGCGAAGGATCGCTGCCGGAGACATCGTCGCCCCATTGCTCAACGACTATGGAGAGATCGAGTGATGCGGCAAGATCGAGCAACTCGTTCTCAAGCAATCCACCTGGCGTCGTAATTGCCACTGAACGAGTGCCATCAAGCGCGGCAACGATCGCCGAAGCGATCGCGAAACCATCAGCGATCAGAGCGGGCACTACAACGCGACCCATCGGAACAGGAACGAGGCCGCGAGCGAACCAAAACCCTGCAGCGCCGCCATCGACGTAGACCTGCACATCAGCATCGATTGCATCGAAGACATCGAGCACGGCGCGAACGGGATGTAACGGCGAAGTGTTCGCATCTCGGTGATCGCCGAACACCGCCGCGCACGCTTCGACGAGCGACGACCGAGCAGGTTCCGGTTTGACCGTGGGCCAGTCCGTTGCGAGGAACGGTAGATGCCACGGCTCAACTTCAAGGAGTTGCGCGTTCACCGGCAATGACTCACCGAGTTCGTCATCGTCAACACCAACCGCTACAACAAGTTCGCATTCATCGAGACCACCCAGCGCAGGATCATCAGACTGAATCCCGACAACACCACACCATGACGGGTGATCGAACGGAACAACCCCAGTCGCGCCCATCGTGGTCATAACTCCGGCACCAGTGCGCGTAACGAAATCGGCAACATCGGCCCCAACGCCGTCACGGATCACACCCGGGCCAATGACGATCATCGTGCGGAAGTCGGCGAGACCAGATGAAAGACGAAGGAGCTGATCACTTCGTTGCAAAATAAGTGGTTGGGCGCCTTCCGGAGCCTCGGCCAGCAGGTCACCCGGCAGTTCAATCTCGATCGCACTGAACACACGGCCCAGCGACCAGCCCGCAATTGCAGCCGGCAAATCTTCTATCGCAATTGAAAGTGGGGCCGTCTCCTCGCCTGGTTGCGAAGAAAGACGCAACCGACGACCAGGAAGAAGTGCGACACCTGGCCGAGCATCGGGCGTAACAGACAGACGTCCGTCAGCATCGGCCAGTGCAATCGCCGCAGCCTCTGATGCGACAGGAATGAGCGCAATGCCTTCGAGTGCGTCGAGTCCGTGACCTTGAGCAGCAAATGCTCGAGTCGCTCCGGCTGCGCGCAAACAGCGCGAAACAAGCGAGGCAACTGACTCAGATGTGGTCACGAGATCAGGCGTCGAGCAATAGGTGAGCCACGCGACGGCGATGCCATGCCGCGTCACCCCAACTTGATGCGAGCGCCCATGAACGCTTCAGCCAGAAGTGCAGATCGTGTTCGGTGGTGTAGCCGATGGCGCCGTGATTTTGCAGCGCCTTTCGGGCAACGACCTCGGCGGCATCGGATGCGAAACATTTCGCCATCGAGACTTCACGATCGACATCAGCCGAACCATTGGCAAGGCCATAGGCAGCAGCCCAAACCGCTGGTCGAGCAAATGACACCTTGAGTTCGGCATCGGCCAAGTGATGCTTGACTGCTTGGAAGCTTCCGATCGGTACACCGAATTGCTTGCGATCAACGACATAGGCGACAGTCATCGCAATCATTTGCTCTGATAAGCCGATGAGTTGTGCGGCTGTCGCGGCCGCACCGCGGTCAAACGCGCGGTTCGCTGCTTGCAGAGCGGCTTCGCCCGAAACGACGAGTTCGGCATCGGCTTCGTCCCATTCGATACTGAACAAACGACGTGCGCCATCGACGGACACCTGCGGAGTCGAGCGAACGTGTTCGGCGGGAATGGCAAAGAGTTGATCACCACGCTGCGCAATCAAAAGGTTGGCGATGTGCATGTCGTTCACAAACGGCTGATCATCGAGTTGAACGGTTGCGATAACGGAACCGTCGGCGATTCCTGGCAACCACTTTTCGGCAATTGCCGCGGGAGCCGACTCGGTAAGAAGCGGAGCGACAACGGCAACTGTTTCAACAAGGGGCGCCGGGTAGGCGTAGCGACCGGCTTCGGTCAGGATCGGCAGCAGGTCAATCTCGTTCATCCCCATGCCACCAAAGGCTTCGGGAACAGTGAGGCCAATCACACCCATTTCAGCGAGTGCCGCCCATGTTGACGCGTCGCGACCGACCGCGTCGTCCCATGACCAGCGCACCTTTTCGGGCGGGCATTCATTGGCAAAGAATTCAGCGACGGTGTCGCGAAACAGCAGTTGATCTTCGGTGAAAGCGAATTGCATCTCGGCCTACTTCCGGGGCAGACCGAGCACGCGCTCGGCGACGACGTTGCGTTGAATTTCATTCGTGCCCGCATAGATCGGGCCACTCAGTGCGAACTCGAATCCCTTCATCCACGCTCCCCCATCGACTGCATCGGGTGAGGTTTCAATGAGTTCGGCGGCAGGGCCGAGCAAACGAAGCGCGGTCTCATTGAGTTTCACATCAAGTTCCGACCAGTAGATCTTTGTGAGACTTGATCGAGCGCCCTGTGAAACACCCTTCACAAGACCAGTGACATCGACAAGTGTGGCCAGTCGATACGCCTCGGCTTCCATCCACGACTGCGCTACATCGCTGCGCAGCGAATCGATGCGCTCTGGATATTCGCCGGCAGCAGCCTGACGCTTCCAAAGATCAACAAGGCGATCGGCAGCTGCACAAAAACGACCAGGAGAACGCAGGGTGAGGCCACGCTCAGAAGATGCAGTCGCCATGGCGACGCCCCAACCTTCGTTGACGCCACCCAATACCAAGTCATCGGAAACGAAGACGTCGTCGAAGAACACTTCAGCGAAACCTTCATCGCCATCAAGACGCTCAACGCCGCGCACAGTCACGCCAGGTGCATCGAGCGGAACCAAGAGGTACGTCATGCCGCTGTGGCGCGCCGCTTCTGGGTCGGTGCGGAACAAACCGAATACCCAATTGCAGAACGCACCGCGAGTTGTCCAAGTCTTTTGACCATTAATGACCCAGCCGCCGCGCTCATCGTCGCGTGCAGCTCGGCTCTTGATGCCAGCAAGATCGGAACCAGCGTCGGGTTCCGACCATCCCTGACACCACAGGTCATCGGCCGCTGCCATGCGCGGAAGGAAACGCTCCTTCTGCTCGTCGGTTCCAAACTCAAAGATTGTTGGTGCGAGAAGGAAGATGCCGTTCTGTGTCACGCGCTGCGGACCACCGACTCGGTAGTACTCCTCTTCAAAAATCAGCCATTCCCACAACGATGCACCGCGCCCGCCGAATTCCTCGGGCCACGACACCACTGACCAACGAGCTTCGAACAGTTTCTTTTCCCACTCGACGTGAAGGGCAAAGCCCTCGGCGGTATCGCCGGAAGGAAGGCCGACAGGAACATTGGCTTCGAGCCATTCCCGAGCTTCGGCCCGAAAGGCCTCTTCGGCCGGTGTGAAGGTCAGATCCATGGGGACTCCGTTGGGGGAACGTTCGCTCCGGAGGGGCGATCGTAGGCCCTCCATCATTGATCGGTCAGGTTGAGCGGCCTCAGCGACGAACGTCACGCGACTGATTCGTAGCAAAACCTGACGGGTCGTCAGGTTTTGTCCTAAAGTCCTCTGCACGGGGACTAGCCCCGATGTCAGCGCCCTTGAGGAGAGCCATGACCATCACCGCTCCCAATCCCGCTTCGCCCGACACGAAGCGCGTCATTCCGAAGATCGTTTCCGTCGATGACCACATCATCGAACCGGCCGATGTTTGGACGAGTCGCCTCCCGAAGAAGTACCTCGACGTTGGCCCGCGCCTTGAGCGTTTGCGCGTCGACAACCTCAAGTTCGACGGCATGAACTACTCGTTCGACATCGTCGGCGACAACAGCCCCGGCGGAAAGTTCGCTGACTTCTGGTGCTACGAGGACCTCAAGGTCCCGATGCGTCGCATCATCACTGCCGTTGGCTTCGACGTCGAAGAGCGCACGATGCTTCCGGTTACATACGAAGAAATGCGCAAGGGATGTTGGGATCAAACCGCTCGCCTTGCCGACATGGACGCAAACCACACCGAAGCATCTCTTTGCTTCCCAACCTTCCCTCGTTTCTGCGGACAGACTTTTGCTGAAGCCAAAGACAAGGAACTCGCACTTCTGTGCGTCCAGGCGTACAACGATTTTATGGTCGAGGAATGGTGCGGCGGCGCCGGCAAGGGCCGACTCATTCCGCTCATCATTGTTCCGATGTGGGATGCCGAACTCGCCGCTGCCGAGATCTACCGCAATGCCGCACGCGGTGTGCACGCAGTGTGCTTCTCGGAAGTTCCGCACTTCCTTGGCCTCCCCACCATTCACTCGGGCTACTGGGATCCGTTCTTCCAGGCCTGCAACGACACCCAAACCGTTATCAACATGCACATCGGTTCGTCCTCACGAATGCCCGCAACGTCACCCGATGCACCGGCTGCCGTGCAGGCCACGCTGAGCTTCAACCAAGGAATGGCGTCGTTGGCTGACTGGATCTTCTCCGGCATCCTCCCCCGTTTCCCCGACATCAAGCTCGCCTACTCCGAAGCGCAAATGGGATGGATCCCGTACTTCCTCGAGCGGGCCCAGAACGTGTGGTCGGAATTCCGCGGTTGGGCATTCGACCCCGAAATCGTCAGCGAACCGCCCGAGTTCTACTTCCGTCGCCAGGTCTACGCATGCTTCTTCCGCGACAACTTTGGTCTGAAGAATCTTGAAGACATCGGCATCGACAACGTCACGTTTGAAACCGATTATCCGCACTCCGATTCAACGTGGCCGCACACTGAACAGTTCATCCGTGACATGGCTGTCGATCTCGACGATGAGTCGCTGTACAAGATCATCCGTGGCAACGCCATCAAGATGCTGCATCTTGATCTCGACTGAATCCGCCACAACCTGAACACTTCGATCGAGGGGGCTACGGTTCTTCCGTGGCCCCCTCGTCGCCTTCCCGTGCAAAGCGCACCAGCACACTGCGCGCCTACGGACCTCCGTTCTGGCGCGATGTCATGTTCTGGATCGCCGCTGCACTGTCAGTGGGCATCGGAGCCTTGCTGGTCATCGTGCTGTTCATGCTGTTGAGCACACCTCGTACCGGCCCCGGGTGGGCCTGGACTATCGGACTCTTCCTCGTCGGAACGTGGATGGGCTTCGTCGTCCTGTCACTCGGACTGAACACTGCCCGTGGCGTGCAACGCGGTGCCCAAGAAGCCGATGCCGCCCGGGGTGACCGCCTCGAAGCACATGGTCGCAAAGCGGGAAAGGTCGTCGGAAGCGGTCTCGCCAAAGTCACCGGCCGATCGCAACCAACGCCCGCGAGTTCCGACACGTCGGCTGAGTCGAAGACAACTGGATCGGCCTCTTCAGACTCCGATTCTCAGGTGTCGCCTCCCAAACCGACACTTGATGATGCAGCTCGATCCATCGGCATGATGGTCGGACGTCGACTCAAAACCCAAAAGGACAAACCATGAGTCCCGATCGAATCGATCCTGACGCGTACCGGGTTCAACCCGGCTCGTCGGTTGATCTGGGCCGATGGTCAACCAACACCACCGATGGCTTCGACGGCGACAAGCAGCAAGGCGCTGCGCTACTCCCCGACCTCAACGAACAACTCGCTGCCCTGCAGGGAATGCTTTACGCCGAATCCAAACACAAGGTGCTTATTGTGCTGCAGGGTATGGACACCTCCGGCAAGGACGGAACGATCAAGCACGTGTTCCGAATCATCAACCCTGTCGGCGTGAAAGTAAAAGACTTCAAGCGACCAAACGATGTCGAACTGGCCCACGATTACCTGTGGCGAGTGCACGAGCACACCCCACGAAACGGCCGCATCGTGATCTTCAATCGCAGCCATTACGAGGACGTTCTCGTGGTCCGCGTGAATGAACTCGTGCCCAAGAAGGTTTGGGAAAAGCGTTATGAGCACATCCGCGGGTTCGAGAACATGCTGGCCGATGAGGGCACGACCATCATCAAGATCTTCCTTCACATCTCCAAGGACGAACAGCGGGCACGACTGCAGGAGCGACTTGATAACCCCGCGAAACATTGGAAGTTCGAACATGGAGATATCGCCGAGCGGGCCCACTGGGACGCCTATACCGCAGCCTATGAACAAGCCATCTCCGAAACATCGACGGAGAACGCCCCTTGGTACATCGTTCCCTCCGATCGCAAGTGGTACCGAAACCTCGTGATTTCACAATTGCTGATCGACAAACTTGAATCGCTGAATATGTCCTACCCCGAGCCCGCAGTCGGGATCGAGAACATCGAGATCAGCGACTAGGACGGGTTGAGGTGAACGCTTGAGCTCGGAGAATCTCTCCGGAAATCGACTGTTCGCAACGCCTTTATCGGCGCATTGGGTCAACCCCAAGCGTCAGCGCCACTAGTGCGGTAACGCCCCTCCCTCCGAGATAGAAGCGTCGCTCCACGCTACTGAACGACCCGGCTCCACCGGAGTTGGAAACAAATGACCCCAGCTCTTTATCAAACCCAACATGAATCACTCGAGCTCGATGTCCAGAGTTGGGGGTATGGGCAGCACCTCGTTCGCACCTTCAATCCTCAGTGCATACCGACCCGCGGGCAGATTCGGAAGAAGTCCGTCCGAAGTGCAACCAACAACGCCGATGGCGTCAGAACGAGTGCAACTCAACAATGTCGTCGGGACACGCACTGACCACGATGACTCTCCTACTGGGATCTGACGGGGCTCGCCCATGCACGTGAGTTGGGATCCAGTCTCACCGCTGCGAACGCCCGCGTCTCCATCCTCCAGATAGCCGGAATACGGCAGATTGCCGCACGTCTGATAGGGGATCTCAGCACCCGAATAATTCGCTACGACGACGACGACGTTGACCCATTCACCTGAAGCGAAGGTCGTCCGCTCGACTTCGAGTCGAGCTTGCGACTGTCCCGATAACCAAGCCTCAGGTGTCGACGGAATCGCCTCCGCTGGTTCTGGTGTTGCTTTCGATGCACCGGCAATTCCACAACTCACGGCGACGACCAAAGAACACAACCCGAGACAGAAGCGGAGGCGGCTCAAGACGAGCGAAATCTGGCGGATGGACTTCGAATGATCGGTCATGGCGTCGACGGTGTGTTCAGAGTAAGGCCCCAGAAGAACTTGTGATAGGCAACTGCAGTTCCGAACGACTGCGAGTAGAACGAGTTCGACCCCGTGATCGTTCCGACCGCCCCGAAACCGTAGATCGACGAGTAACTGATGTATCCACCGCTATCGCCAGGCAGGCTTGCGCTTCCGTCCCACCGAAACAGCCCGCAAAAGGTCAAACCCAGGTTCTTGAACCATTCGCAAGTATCGACCAGCGCCACGTTTCCGCAGTTGGTGCCCCAATAGGCCGCAGTGGTGACACCCTGTCCACAGACTTGCATCCCCACAACTGGGTCCACTGCTGCCATCGTGATGCGGCGGACTCCAGGGCCTGCTCCTTCCCAGAAGTACTGGCTCGAATTCGTAGAAATGATCCCGACCTCAGGGTAATAATTTGAGTAGATGCGGGAAGTCATCGGGCCGACAGGGTTGTTGAGTTGCGGGTTTCCGAAATTCGTGTTGTAGAAGAAATTCATCCCGCAGTGTGCGGCCATCAGAAGGAACCGGTTTCCCTGCGAATCGTGTGCGCCAGGGCCACTTGAACACGCGTAGGTGGCATTCCCTCCCAGCGAAATAGCCAACATGTCACCACCGTTCCACGGTTGCGAGTCCGAATAGCGGTCGGCTGTCGTTTGCGAAGCAGTTGCAGCCCGTATCTCGATGCGGACGTCTGGAAATTGCTGATCGAGTAGCGATTGAAGAGATTCGACTTCCTCATAGCGCTCAACACCGACTTCAACGCCATCGAACCCGATCCCGACCGAAACGATTCCGAATCGCGCTCGGGCCTCCTCGCTCTTCATGAGGTCGACGACCAGATTCCGAGCCAACTTAAGCCGCTGGAATGTGACTGGGTATTGCTCAAATCGATACTCAATCGTTCGACCGACCCGTTCAAACGAATCCGCCTGAACAGCACGAACGAACGAAATCAACTCCTGGGCCGATGCTGACTCGAGGTCGACAACCCGAATCACCGAAACGTCTTTCGAAATCTCAAACATCCCGCCGTACGACTTCTCGAATTCGCGCTCGAGTGTCGACGAAATCGAAAGTACGACGTTGGCAACTGCAGACAGCTCGACTTCATCTGACGAAACGGTTCCAACGCTATGGCCGATCGCAGCAGCGGCCGGATGAATTGGAAGCGCACTGGCTGCCCCGACAACTACAGAAAAGACCCCGAAAATCGCGAGAACCCACCATCTGAGCAATCTAATTCCCATGACATTGCCGCCTTTTCCCGAGCCTCAAAACGCTCTTCCGCCTCCACATCATACCTCAAGCGTCGTCAGCACTTATGACAACGACATCGCATGCGGACCGATCGTTTCGGTGCCTGCATTTCCGTTATCAGCGCGATACCACTTTTGACGAAAAGAAATACCGTCCGAGAACAGCATGGCAAGCGGCTCCTCCGAGTCCACCCCCCGCCACGCGTCCCGCTGCCGCAGAACCGCTTCGCGCGATCACCTAAGAATCTCTACCAGTAGCATCGATCATGTCGCAACCAGCGAATCGATCAAGACACATCCGTCCTGTGCCTACCACCGTCGGACACCGGCCAAGAGTTGCTAGGTGATCCGGTTGCCATAGCCCCCCTTATCGCCTTCGATCGCAAGTGGTACCGGAATCTCGTGATTTCGCAATTGCTAATCGACAAACTTGAAGCGCTGAAGATGTCCTTCCCCGAACCAGCGATCGGCATCGAGAACATCGTCATCGATCGCTAGGTGAGCGATCGCACAATGGCAACACTGCCCTTCGCGATCAAGAATGCCGACACCACGCTGAACAAACCAACAAGCACCTGCTGCCAGTGTTTGTTGAGCCACCGGTGCCAGACGCCCAACAAGAGTTCACGGCTCTTCGGTCGAACGGTGAGATACAGCACGGGCAGAACTTCAAGGGTGGAACCAATAGCAACGTACAGAGCGACTGCGATCCACTTCTCGGCGCTGTGGTAGTGCTGCTGCACGATTTCGCTTCCGGCGGCGTAGGAAAGCACATTGGCTGGCAGAAAGAGGCCAAGCCCGTAGGCAGGTATGACCGACATCGTGCCGACTCGGTTCATCCACTTCGGCAGTTCCCGGGCACTCGTGCTGCGCGATCGTCGGAACTCGCGTAGCGCAAAGAACGCCACGACAAGGCCGATCCCAAGATCAATGGCGCCGAGCCACCAGTGTCTGCGATGCGAAGAACCTGAACCATGGACCGCTCCGCCAACAAGAACGATCGCGAGACACGCCACTCCGATTGAGGTCGCCCATCCGAATGCTGCGGCCCATGAGGTTCGCACCTTTTCTGATTCCGACATCATTACGACGGCGGCGATGATGAATAGGGGCGAGATCGTCGTGGCGAGGCCGAGGATCAGCAGGTTGATACTCATCGTGTCTCCCACGCCGATCGAACGAGTCCAAACACTAGTGACCCTCGACTCGGAAGCGAACGAGACGCCCCTAGGCGCCCCGTACAAACCAAGTGTCGTCACACAATCGGTCTAGTGAAAGCCTTCGACCGTCGTGAGACAAGCGGTTGCACGAGCAAGCGCTGCGATCGCGTCGGCGTCGTCGGAGTTCTGCACTGCCGCTTGGGCCTTTTCCTGCGCCTTGCGAGCACGTTCAACATCGATCGTGGATGCGAGCTCAGCCAGGTCGGAAAGGATCTTCACGTGGTCATCGCTGACCTCGATGAAGCCACCATGTACCGCCGCCTTTTCACTGCCACCTTCAGCAAGCGCAGTCCTAGCTATTCGCTGATTTCCGCAGACAAGGTTGATCCTGATCTCGGTAGTCAGCGTGAAAAAAGAATCAAGGGAACAAGTTGACGGGAAATATCCACAGGCCTTATACTCGATTCCGTGATTCCCCGAAATAACGATAACACTTCGCTTCAAGCGAGCGGCCCTGAATTGGCCGAGTTTCAGTCATTATCGGCCGCGATCGAATGGCACATGGGTCGGCGGCAATGGTCTCAATCTGATCTCGCTCGCGTTCTAGGTTGGTCAACACAGTCGTTGTCCGATCTCGTGAATAGCCGCTCTCGCCTTCGGGCTAGCGAAGCGTTAGACCTGAGTCATGCTTTCGGCAGGCCAGCTGTCGATTGGCTCAGCGTTCAAGCACGAGCTGATGTCACCGATGAGCTTCAAGTTGCCGGGGTAATGGAACGACTTAGCGACGTGGCATCTAGGGCGCGCGTAGAAGAGAAGTTACCTACGCGAGAGTTGATCCGTAGAGGAACGCTTCCAAATGCAAGTCCCAGCGAGATCGAGGATGCTGCTTTACATCTACTTGAGATCTCTTCCATAGACGATGAGATCCCGTTTGCTGCGTCCGCCCGACGATCCAATCGGGAACTAATCCCGTCGCGGCATCAACTCGCCTGGGTCGCCGAGGCGCGCAGGAAAGTCACATCCGAGTTCCCGCCCCTAGCACCCAACGCCTCACTAATAGATCTCGGTAAGTCACTGTCGACAACAGTTCGAACTCAAGACGACCTGCGCGAACTCCCGAAACGTTTTGCGGAACTTGGAGTGGCTCTCATCTACGTGCCAGCGATTTCAGGATCGAAAATTGATGGCGTATGCACCACCGTCAATTCACACCCGCTAATTGCGATATCTGGTCGCGGCGGTAGAGCAGACAAAGTGATTTTCACGATCGCTCACGAGCTCGCGCACCTCAGCCTCGGGCATCTTGAGTTGCAGTCGATGTTCGTCAGCGACGGAGAGCTCACATCCAGTAGTTCAACAGATGTGCGCGAAGACCAAGCAGACCTGCAAGCTGCTAACTGGTTGATCGCCGATTTCGACGAACTTCGCGGCCGTTCAATCACTTGGGCACGAATCGTTGAATTTGCCGAACAGCGTGGAATCAGCGAATCCCTTGTAATCGGACGTCTTCAAAAAGAGGGCATGATTCCGTGGAATTCTCAATTCAACAAACGAATTCCGTCCGTGATGGAAACGCTAATGAGTTGGTAAGCATACGGGCGGGCGGAGTTGCACCTCCGCCCGCCCGAACAAGGCAGAACAAACTGCCTTCTCCCAATACCCAGTCAGTGAATATGAAGGAGTTTCAGTAATGATACGCATACCAAAGCGCCCGACGACGTCGCCTTGGATATTGATCGGTGATTCATCGTGGGTTCCCGCGTGTGAGACGGAAGGGACGGAATCAATCCCAATTTTGAGCCGCCAATCTCCGAGTATGACCAGTTTTTCAAGACTGGTTCCATTTCATAAACGCAAGTCGGAGAAGTCCTGCGACCGAACCCTTATTCACTTTTTCGTGTCGGATGAAAAATTTCGCCCTCTTGCGCACAATCCTGCACCGTACCTCCACGGGTTGAGCCGTTTCGACGCCGTAGCGACTCCAGACTTTTCGATGTACCGGGATATGCCCCGCCATCGTCGAATTGCGAGTGTCTGGGCAAACAGAGCGATTGGATCGTATTTCCAGTCGCGAGGCATCCACGTCGTTCCAACGATTCGCTGGTCCATGGAATCCGACTACGACTACTGCTTCGCCGGGGTCCCGAAAGGCGAGACAGTGATTGTCTCAAACCATGGTTGCTGGAGGTCTCGGGATGACAAGTATCACTTCATGCATGGCTTTGAAAGGATGGTCTCTGTCCTCAATCCAAAGCGAGTCATTCTCCATGGTTCTCGATTGTCCGGCGCTGTCGATCATTTGCTCCCTGAACAATCAGTTCAATACTTCGAGCCCGAAGTTCGAATGATGAAGCAAAGTAGGTCACGTAATGGGTGGCGGTAGCGGCAAAGGTGATCGTTCCGGTTCAATTCGCGAGAATCTCTCACCTGTTGCTCGGGCATTTGGTGGAATCAGGAATGGTTACTTTGGCTCACCAGGGTCAACCTCCAGAGTGCGAGAGATCTCGTCCGATAATCCGAATCAAGCTTCAGTTCAATTCTTCAAACTGGCAAGCCAAGGTGCAAAGATCAATCCCTCCCGCGATGGCTCGGTGACAGTCGCTCGTTTTCCCGATGGATCTGCAGTAAGCCTTCGACCTACTTCGCGGTTCGACGGGAGCCCCGCAATACAAATCAAGCCAACAAAAAGTAGTGGAGTCGTGAAAGCTCAGAAGATTCACTTTGTGGAGGAGAAAGTTCAATGAATGTGTTCGCAAACCACTTGAGCGTGGTGGAACTCTCGGCACTCAGCTCGGCTATCGGGTCAAATTGGGACAATTACGGAGGTTCATCGCTTTCAGACGATGGACGATTCGCGTTCGAAGATTGCTACTTGAAGACGTCGAACGGGACTTACACGATTTCAAGTTCGTTGATCCAGTGCCCTTTACCAACTGGAGAAGAAGAGATAACGCAACTTTCGATTCGGATCGGCACCACTGATAGCAGGAAAGCTTCGAAACTTGGACTCCAATTTTTCCAACACAAGGGCGAGTGCATCGAGTCGATTTCGATCGTCCAAGCAACTGTCCATATGTTTGAGAATGGAGTCCAAACATTTTCACTCACTTTTGACCATGGAATCATTTTCCATCTAACTAATGGCGTTGTTTCTATCTCACGTGACAGTTGGTTCCTTGAAGATATTCGCGTCGATATGTTCAGTTCATTCGATCACCTAACTATCGACGACCGAGCAATCGACTGGGATTCTGACCTAACAACTGAGTACCGCGTAAGCCACAATGTGGTCGATCTCAAAGATCTTCTTCGTTGAATGGCATCGAAATCGGCAATCAGCGATAGCTAATTGCGAAGCCGCTGCGAAACAGGCTGACGCACGAGCCAACGCTGCGACCGCTTTAACGCAATCGTGACCTACGCCTCACGAAATAGACCATTCCTCAACGAATGGTGACGTCAACCTTTGCGGGAATCGGGGCACGAGGGTCGGAACCGCCTACGACGAGCCGATAGTCGCCGGTGGGCAGCGACGGGGGTCGGCCATCAACACAGGCCGGAGGTGGTCGCAGTCCTGTACCGCCGCAACCCGAATACCTCGCTGCAGCCGTGACTGGCCAGCGCGATTCCCCGACAGGGATGGAGACCGGGGGTCCCAAGCAGGTCAAGAATGAAGGAGCGGTGTGAGTCACTGTGTCCGATTCAAACCCCGCGCCATAGAAGGTGGGGCCGCAGGAAGCAATCGAAATCGGCGCTCCGGTGCGATTCACTACGACCACTGTTGCCGCCAACTCTCCACCAGCAACCACCGAGGTAGTAGGCACGTCCAAATACGCACCCGCTGTGCCTTCGGCGATTGCGGGAATGGTCGTGGTCGTCGTAGATGACGTCGTTGACGGCGAAGACGTTGCCGTTGAACCGCACGCAACCAAAATCACCGCCAGCACCAGCACCACTGCGGCGCCAAGGCGGCGAGGATTTAGTGGAACTGTTCTACCGCCACAAGACGGGCAGTGGAACGAGCAAGCGCTGCGATCGCGTCGGCATCGTCGCCGTTTTGCACAGCAGCCTGGGCTTTTTCCTGCGCCTTGCGAGCACGTTCAACATCGATCGTCGATGACAGCTCGGCAAGATCGGAAAGGATCTTCACTCGGTCGTGACTGACTTCGATGAAGCCACCATGCACCGCGGCCTTTTCACTGCCACCTTCGGCGAGGGTGATCTCGACCGTCGCGATGGCCAATGCACCGACGAACGGAGCATGGCCAGCGAGAAACGCGATATCGCCACCACCCACGGTGCGCGCACGCACCATGGTGGCGTCACCCGAGAACAACGTGCGCTCGGGAGAAACGAGTTCGACGGCCAGAGGCATCAGGAGTTGGCCTCGAGTTCGCGTGCCTTGGCACGAGCGCTGTCGGCATCGCCGACGTTGAGGAATGCCTGCTCCGGAAGATCATCGAGGTCGCCGTTGACGAGTTGTTCAAACGACTCCACGGTGTCTTCGACAGGAACGAAGATGCCGGGCATGCCGGTGAAGACCTCGGCCACGAAGAACGGCTGCGACAGGAAACGCTGCACCTTTCGGGCACGGTCGACAGTGATGCGGTCTTCTTCAGAAAGTTCGTCGAGACCAAGAATGGCGATGATGTCCTGAAGTTCCTTGTAGCGCTGCAGAACTTCCTGCACGCGACGAGCAACGTCGTAGTGACGCTGACCAACGATTTCAGGAGCGAGAATCGTTGAGGTCGACGCCAGCGGATCCACGGCTGGGTAGATGCCGAGCGAAGCGATCTGACGTGAAAGCTCGGTGGTGGCATCGAGATGGGTGAAGGTAGTGAACGGCGCCGGGTCGGTGTAATCGTCGGCGGGCACGTACACGGCCTGCAGCGAGGTGATCGAACGACCACGGGTCGAGGTGATGCGCTCCTGCAGCTCGCCCATTTCGTCGGCGAGTGTGGGCTGGTAACCCACCGCTGATGGCATACGACCAAGAAGGGTCGACACTTCGGAACCGGCCTGCACGAAACGGAAGATGTTGTCGACGAACAACAACACGTCCTGGTTCTGCACGTCACGGAAGTACTCGGCCATGGTGAGAGCCGAAAGCGCAACACGGAGACGAACGCCCGGGGGCTCATCCATCTGGCCGTAGACCAGAGCGGTCTTGTTGATAACGCCGGACTCCTGCATTTCGATCCAGAGGTCGGTTCCCTCACGGGTGCGCTCGCCCACACCGGCGAATACCGACACGCCACCGTGCTGCGAAGCAACGCGGTTGATCATTTCCTGGATGAGAACGGTCTTACCCACACCGGCACCACCGAACAGGCCGATCTTGCCGCCTGAGAGGTACGGGGTGAGAAGGTCGATGACCTTGATACCGGTCGGGAAGACCAGCGCCTTGGGCTCAAGGGTGTCGAATGCCGGCGGTTCGCGGTGGATTTCCCAGCGCTCGACATTCGCGTCGGTGAGCGGTGAATCGAGCGGTTCGCCGATGACGTTAAACACGTGACCAAGCACAGCGTCGCCAACCGGAACGGTGATGCCGCGACCGGTATTGCGCACTGGCGTGCCACGACGAAGACCATCGGTGGGCTTCATGGTGACAACACGAACTCGGCTGTCGCCGATCTGCTGAGCAACCTCGGACACAACAACGATGTCCTTGCCGTCAACGGTCACGGTCATCTCGAGTGCCGTGTTGATCTCGGGAAGAGATCCACGCGGGAACTCAACGTCGACCACAGGGCCGGCGATGGCGACGACTCGGCCGTCTTTCAGGTTGGTGGGATTCTCGGTGACGGTCATCGTGGGATGGGTCTCCTGTGTGTGGCGAACGGTGGATTCAGATCTGCGCGTCGATTAGTGAATCGACGGCGCGTGATCTGTTCGGTCGAGGTGGACGGGGAAAGCATGTTGCGGTTCAAGATGAGACGGAATGAGTTCGTGTGCCGAACCCTTATCGGCCGACATTGCCTCGGCACCACCGACGATCTCCATTATCTCGGTCGTGATGGAATCCTGACGAGCCCGGTTCATGATGCGACTGAGCGATGTCTTCAGGTCTTCGGCATTTTCGGTTGCGGCCTTCATGGCCCGCTGACGTGATGCATGCTCCGACGCTGACGCATCGAGAAGCGCTGAGAACAGCCGCGACTCGAGGTAACGGGGAAGGATCTCGTTGAGAATGCCGGTGGGCGACGGTTCGTATTCCAGATCGGCGCTGGGACCAGCGGCCTCATCGATAGCCGGAGTTTCAAGCGGAAGGAAGCGACGCAAAACCGCTTGCTGAACGCCAGAGGAAAGAAAGCGTGTGTAGGAAAGATCGACCGAAGCGAGCTCGCCTGATTCGTAACGACGACGAACCGCAGCGGCAATGTCGCGTGCGTTGTCGTAGATCGGCTGATCGGTCATGCCTTCGAATTCCGCATCGATCTGAAGTCCGCGGAATCGGAAGTGCTTGATGGCCTTCTTGCCGACAGCGATGACCGAATAACCCTGGCCTTGAGCACGAGCGGCATCGATTGCCCGCTCGGCCATGCGCAACACGTTGGTGTTGTAACCACCGCACATGCCACGGTCAGAAGTGATGACAACAAAGGCGGCGACGTTCGCGGTGGGGTTGTCACGCAGAAGCGGGTGTTCCTTGGCCGCACCAGCGCGAAGAAGGTCGACGATCACTGAAGTGATTTCGTCGCTGTAAGGACGCGCTGAAGCGGCGCGGTCCTGGGCCTTCACGACACGAGTGGCCGCGATGAGCTCCATGGCGCGCGTGATCTTCTTCGTTGACTCGACGCTCTTAATGCGTCGACGAAGGATCCGCTCCTGACCACCAGCCATGTCAGTCCTCGACAGATCCGGTGGAAGCAGCGGCGGTCGGCACGAACTCTTGCGTGAACGCTTCGACAGCACCCTTGACGGAATCGGGAAGGTCTCCGGTGGAACGGATCTCGTCGAGCAGCGAGCTGTAACGGCCTCGCATGAAATCGAGAAGGTCCGTTTCGTAACGCTTGACATCGGTGACCGGAATGGCATCGAGGTAACCGTTCGCGCCGGCGAAGATCACAACAACCTGCTCTTCGACGGGCATCGGGGAGTTGAGGTTCTGCTTGAGCAGTTCAACGAGGCGGTAGCCACGTTCAAGCTGAGCGGCAGAGATCTTGTCGAGTTCGGAACCGAAGGTTGCGAACGCTTCGAGTTCACGGAACTGCGCAAGGTCGAGCTTGAGTGTGCCCGAAACCTTCTTCATGGCCTTGATCTGTGCGGCAGAACCCACACGAGACACCGAGATACCTACGTCAACCGCAGGACGCACACCGGACTTGAACAGATCGTCCTGGAGATAGACCTGACCGTCGGTGATCGAAATCACGTTGGTCGGGATGTAAGCCGACACGTCGCCGGCTTTGGTCTCGATGACGGGGAGAGCGGTGAGTGAACCAGCACCGAGAGCGTCGGACAATTTCGCCGAACGCTCAAGAAGACGGCTGTGGAGATAGAATACGTCACCGGGGTATGCCTCGCGGCCTGGTGGGCGACGAAGAAGAAGTGACATCTGGCGGTAGGCCTCGGCCTGCTTGGAAAGATCGTCGTACACGATGAGGCTGTGTTCGCCGTTGTCCATCCAGTGCTGACCAATTGCGCAACCAGCGAATGGTGCGAGGTACTTGTAGGGCGCCGGATCAGAGGCGGGAGCCACAACCACGACGGTGTAGTCCATCGCACCGAATTCGGTGAGCAGGCTTACGGTCTGCGCAACGGTCGATGCCTTCTGACCGATGGCGACGTAGATGCACTTCACGCCAAGACCCTTTTGGTTCAGGATCGTGTCGATGCACACCGTGGTCTTGCCGGTCTTGCGGTCACCAATAACGAGTTCACGCTGACCACGACCGATTGGGGTCATGGCATCGATTGACTTGATGCCGGTCTGCAATGGCTCGTGTACGGGCTGACGGCCAGTAATGCCAGGAGCCTGAATTTCCATACGACGGGAAATGGCACCAATGATTGGTCCCTTGCCATCGATCGGCTCACCGAGAGCGTTCACAACGCGACCAAGAAGCGGATCGCCTACTGGCATCGAAAGAATGCGGCCGGTGGCACGAACGGGCGAGCCCTCTTCCACCGCTGCCGCGTGTTCGCCATCGCCGACGATAACGGCGCCGATCGAGTCTTCGTCGAGGTTGAGGGCGAGACCAACGGTGCCGCCTTCGAACTCGAGGAGCTCGTTCACGCCGACATCGGGAAGACCCGACACGCGAGCAATACCGTCGCCCACTTCGAGCACACGGCCGACCTGCGTCGACTCAAGTGACGGGTTGTATCCCGACAGATTCTTTTGGAGGGCGGCAGTGATGTCGCCGGTGTTGATGGTGAGTTCAGCCATTACGGGATCCTCTGATCTCAGAACGATTCGCGGAGTTGGGACAGACGTTGGCGCACCGAGCCGTCAATAACGGTGTCGCCGATCTGGGTAACGATGCCGCCGAGAACCGACGGATCGACAATGACGATGATCTCGACCTGCTTGCCTTGGCTCTTGGCCAGGGCAGCAGCGAGACGCTGGATTTGGTCGTCGGACAGTGCGACGGCCGAACGAACCTGGGCGACAACTTTCTCGCCTTTGGCCGCATTGAGGTCAAGAAGACGCTCAACGATTTGGGGAAGTTCACGAATTCGACCATTGCCGACAACAAGTGAAACAAGTGATGTCGTTAATGGAAGCGCCTTGTCTCCGAGAATGTCTTCGATGATCTGCTGACGCTTGTCGGCAGGAAGTCGCGGATTGGAAAGCGCCTGATTCAGTTCGTCATTGCCCTCGATCGTTCGAGAGATTCGGAACAGCTCGTCGGTTACCTCGTTGCCGCTTCCCTCTGCTCGGAGGAGCGAGAGAAAGGCATCGGCGTAAAGAGCACTGTGTTCACTCATGAGCCAGCACCCACCTTCTGGATGTAGTTCTCGATGAGTTCGGCTTGCGTCGCACTATCAAGATTGTTCGCTACGACCTTTTCAGCAGCACCAAGTGCGAGCACAGCGATTTCTGCCTGGAGATCGCTGGTGGCTTGGGTCTTCGCGGAGTCAACATCGGCGGCGCCACGAGCACGGAGATCCGATGCATCGGTGCCAGCCTTCGCAACAATCTGCGTCTTGAGCGATGCAGCGGTTTCGCGGGCTTCGTCAAGGATGCGCTGACGTTCGGCATCGGCGTTGGCAATATCGGAATCGATCTTGGCCAACTTGGCTTCTGCTTCTGAACGTGCCGCTTCAGCAGTTTCGATCTCGGAACGGATGCGTGCGATGCGAGCGTTCCACATGTTCTTGATTGCCGGACCGCCCTTCCAGACGATCAACGTAAAGACAGTAAGAAAGCCGATGGTGCCCCAGATGACCTCATTGATATCTGAAGGCAGCACGAGGCTGTTGGGCTCATGAGCCTCGGAAGCGAAAAGGAGAAATGCATTCATTGGTCAGTTCCCCCTTAGTTCTTTCCGGCTTGAGCGACATAGTCCTCGACCACGCTCACCTGAGCGGAACGATCGATCGACTTTTGAACAACGGCTTCGGCAGCTCCGACGGCAATGTCGGTGATGCTCGAGGTGAGTTCGCCGCGAGCACGTTCCTTGGCGCCTGCAATTTCCGCAGCAGCCTCGGTTCGCAGCGAAGCGACATCGGCCTCGGCAGCTCCGACCTGAACGCGACGCTCAGCGTCGCCTTCGGCACGAGCTTGCTCGATGAGCTTCACAGCCTCTGAACGAGCACCAGCAAGACCAGCTTCGTACTGTGCGAGACGATCGACCCGAGCGGTATCGGCGGCTTCTGCAGCCTGTTGGTCGTCGCGGACCTTGTCGGCACGCTCTTTAAACGTGCGCATGACTGGTGGCAACAGAACGAACTTCATCAGGGCCCAGAGAATGGCAAAGAACACCAAGGTCCAGAACATTTCGTTCACGACCGGGAGAATTGGGTTCTTTGCCGTCACCTCAGCGACAGCCTGATTCACATCGTTTGCCGCTGTTTCAGCGAAAACATTGACGAGTGCAAGCACTGCGTACTCCTTGGAGCGTCGGAGTCAAGAAAGGACAGGCCGGGAGTGCCGTCCGCCTCCGCCGAAGCGAAGACGGACAGGCGCAACACCCAGAGGATGGTTCAGACGAACTTGAGAAGAATGAAAACAACGAAGCCGATGAGGGCAAGGGCTTCGGTGAATGCGATGCCGAGGAACATGGTGGTACGCACCATGCCTGCGGCTTCTGGCTGACGGGCCATAGCCTGGACCGACTGACCGACGAGGTAGCCGATGCCGATGCCTGGGCCAATGGCGGCAAGGCCGTACGCCATACCTGCATTGGTTGCGCCGGCGATCGCCTGGGCGGTTGCCTTGTCAACTACTACTTCGGATGCTTGTGCGAGGATGCTCATTGCTGGTTGCTCTCCTGTTTGGGTGTTGCACCCCCGGCGACGACCGGAAGCGACATTGGTTGCTGGAGCGGATACTCCATGGTTGCGAACGTGATCAGTGCTCGGCGTGCATCGAACTGCCGATGTACACCGCGGCGAGAATGGTGAAGATGTAGGCCTGCAGGAACGCCACCATGACTTCGAAGCCGGTAAGAGCGACGAGCATGAAGAACGACAGCGGCAGGACTAGCGCCAGAAGCGACGCGGTGAACAGCGTGATGCACAGCACGCTGAAGGTCACGAGAAGAATGTGACCAGCGAGCATGTTGGCGAAGAGTCGGACGGCGAGGGAGAAGGGCCGAACGATGAAGGTCGAGAGGAACTCGATCGGGACCACAAGGATGTAGAGCGCCTTGGGCACGCCGGGAGGTGCGATCGCATTGATGAAGTACTTCGGCCCCTGATGCTTCAGACCAACAGCGATGTAATAGGCCCAAGTGATGAGCGCAAGCACAGCCGGGCCAGCCATACGGGCGTTCGCCGGCATATGGAAGAACGGGATGACCTCGAAGATGTTGCCGATGAGGATGAAGAAGAAAAGACTCACGAGGTAAGGCAAATAGCGCATGCCACCGGGACCCATGGTCTCGAGCACGATGCCGTCACGGATGAACGCCACGGAACTCTCGACGAGGTTCTGCGCGCCCTTCGGCACCATTGAACGCTTGCGGTTACCAAGAATGAACAACACCGAGGTGGCCACAATGGCAACCAAGCTGATGAACGCAATCTTGTTGAACCCATACCAAGAGCCTTCTGGACCAAACCAGTTGGGCCATTCGACGAGGTTCTCGATGGGTGGGAACTCGAGTCCGAAAATCACTGGGCTGACGACTCCTTGGAGACAGCGGAGGGCTTGAGCGCCGGGAAGGCGAGGGACGCAGAGATGAACTTCATCTCCCAAAACAAAAGACCGAGGTGGGCGATGATAATCGTGAGGCCAAGTGGCAGCATCACGACCCAGGCTGCGTCACGAACGAGCCAGATCGCTGTAAATATAAGAGCAAGACGGATGAGGTAGCCAAACAGCGCTGCACCCATCATCAAACCAGCGGAGATATTGGCTGACCAAGTCAGTAATGCCGCGGCAAGCGCGAAATTACTTACGACTATCGCCAAACCATAGGCCGCTGAAAAGGCACCGTTCATACCCCAAATGAGACCAGAAACAAGAAGGAATGCCGGGGTGACATAGGCGGCGCGCTTGATGATGTCGCGTGCAATTACGGCCTCGGGAGCCGGGCCTTCAACCCGAGCGGTGGAAGTGATCAGCGCACCCATGGGCCTGCCGCATCGTGTTGTTCCATCTCGGTCCGGTAATTGATATACAGCTTCACAACAACACCAACGAAACCGAGCACAGCAAACAGCACGGTGAATACCGGAACAGTGCCGAACAACTTGTCGATTCCGAATCCGATAAGGGCGAGGATCAACGGTGACAAAACGAGCTCATACCCACCGGCGGAGCGGTTCATTTGCTCTGTAATCTCGCGCCGTTGCGAAACTGCCACCGAAAGTGCCCTGTCGTCAGCGGCCTACAGATTGAGGAGACCCAAGCGAACTCGGGACTCTCGACTCCGCAGTGCCGGGTGCTTGTGAATGTTTGCTCAAACTAGGACACAACCTTCGGTGCTGCAACTTTCGCCGAGGTCTCATGCTCCGCTCTCACGAGCCTTCATCGCGCTCAAGCCGCCGCCGTTCAAGACGGACCCCGGGATGGAGAACGGTGAAGAGAGAAAGCAGAATCGCAGCGATCCCAAAAGGCGCAATCCCGTCGCCCGAACCGCTGTAAATGGGCCAGAGAACAAAGCCGCTGAGTAACGCGGTCCAGGTCCACAAGATGAGCACGCTGCGGCGGTGTCCGTGCCCCAGTGCCATGAGGCGGTGATGGAGGTGGCCCTTATCGGCATTGGAGATTCCACTGCGAGATCGGGCTCTACGGATGATGGCGAAGAGGGTGTCGATGATGGGTACGCCCAGAATCACCAATGGGATCAGCAGAGGGGCGAAGAAGAAGAAGGAATTACCCGAGTAGGACCGATCGGTGCGACCACCAACGACCATGGTTGATGCTGCCATCAACAAACCCAATAGGAGCGCTCCGGCATCGCCCATAAAAATTTTGGCGGGATGGAAGTTGTGCGGCAGAAAGCCGATACAGGCCCCGAGCGCAACAACGGCAATAAGCGGGCCAACGTTGCCGGCAGCAAGCAAACCGTCACCACTTAATTCATGGGCGTAAAGAAAGAACGTGGCTGCCGCGATGGCGACGATTCCGCCGGCCAGGCCATCAAGCCCGTCAATGAGGTTGATGGCATTGGCCATACCGACGACCCAAAGAACCGACAACAAGTACGACCAGTCGGTAGAGAGCAAAAAGACTCCGGCAAACGGCACTCGAAAAACGAGAATCGAAATACCAGAAATAACCAAGACGCTCGCAGCGATAACTATTCCTGCGACTTTCGCAGGCGCAGAAACATCGCGGAGATCATCAATCGCTCCGACGCCAGCGATGACTAACGCGGCAAGCACTAACCCAAGTGGTTCAGTGCTCCCATTGAAAACAACATCGAACGAACCCATACACCACGCTGTAAACATGCCGGCAAGAACACCAAGCAGCATGGCGACCCCGCCGAGAGTTGGCGTTGATCGCTCGTGCACATGTCGTGCATCGGGGCGAACGACTGCACCGATTCGAACCGACAAACGTCGGACTCCGAACAACGCGACAAACGTCGTGACGGCGACGACCGCCAAAACGATTGCGTATGCGCCGATGCTTGGCACGAGGTCGAAGACTTCCCGGCTCAGTCGTAGGGAGTGAACTTGGCGCAGAGCGCAGCGACATCGGAACGCACTGCAGCAACTGCCGCGTCGTCGGTACGACCGCGAAGCGCTCGGGCAATGAGCGAAGCGATCTGAGCCATTTCCGGTTCTAACATTCCCTGCGTTGTGACCGCAGGAGTTCCGATGCGAACACCACTCGTTACAAACGGCGAACGAGGATCGTCAGGAATGGTGTTCTTGTTCAGCGTGATCCCCGCAAGATCGAGCACTGCTTGCGCTTCTTTGCCAGTGAGTTCGGCATCGAATCCGCGCAGATCAACCAAACAGAGGTGATTGTCGGTGCCGCCCGAAACCAAACGGAACCCTTCCTTTGCAAGTGCTTCAGCAAGTGCAGCGGAGTTCTTGACGATCTGTTGCGCGTAACCCTTGAACGAGGGATCGGCCGCTTCACGGAATGCAACAGCTTTGGCAGCAATCGCATGTTCGAGCGGACCACCCTGCAAGCCCGGGAACATCGCTTTGTCGATCGCTGCTGCATGTTCAGCGCGACTGAGGATGCAGCCACCACGAGGACCGCGGAGTGTCTTGTGTGTCGTAAAGGTAACGACATCGGCGTACGACACCGGATTCGGATGCACTCCACCGGCGATAAGCCCGGCGATATGCGCAGCATCGAACATCAGTAGCGCGCCAATTTCATCGGCGATCTCACGGATCGGCGCAGGGTCAATGATGCGTGGATAGGCAGTGGCCCCAGCGATGATCATCTTCGGGCGCTCACGCAATGCGATTTCGCGCATTTGATCCATATCGATTCGTTCATCAGACGGGGTGACGCCATAGGCAACAAAGTTGTAGAAGCGCCCAGAAATATTCACCGGTGACCCGTGCGTGAGATGACCACCGTGATCAAGGCTTAGACCCATCACGGTGTCGCCCTGCTCAAGAAGTGCGAGGTACACGCCGAGGTTGGCATTGGCGCCCGAATGAGGTTGGACGTTGGCATGTTCAGCGCCAAAGAGTTCCTTCACCCGATCGCGAGCAATGTCCTCGATCTCATCGACGATCTGATTGCCGCCGTAGTAGCGCTTGCCCGGGTACCCCTCGGAGTACTTGTTCGTGAGAACTGAGCCAGTTGCTCGCATCACGGCGGGAGAGGTGAAATTCTCCGAGGCGATGAGTTGCAACGTGGTGTTCTGACGTTCGACTTCGGAGTCGATGAGTCCGAAAAGCGTGTCGTCGTTGTCAGCAGGCCATGGCATAGCGAATCTCCTCGTGCGGTGTCGTAGGGATCGTAGTGCCGCACCACCGCTCCCCTTCCGTCTCGCCTCCGAGTTATCGGGACCTCCATCCGATCGGTCGTGCGGCCCCCAAAGCGATCTCTGTGAAGCGCTCATCGACGTCGTACAACTAAAGTCCCAAGTAAATGGGGTCCATACGAAGTTTTACCCGTGCACACATTCACGGCATCGACGGCCTGAGGGCGCTCGCAGCGTTTGCGGTAGTGGCACATCACGTCGGGTTCGATACCGGAACAACGTCCCGTTCCCGATTCGGCATCATTCTCGAGCAACTCGATATTGGTGTCGCCGTATTCTTTGTTCTTTCGGGTTTCCTGCTGGGAGCACCGTTCATTAAGCGGATCCTCGACGACCGACCGATCGACGGGATTGGTCGTTTCTGGTTGCGACGTGTCCTACGCATCTACCCCGCGTATTGGCTCGTACTCACGTGCATGGTCCTCTTTCTCGGCACGTCCATCACGTCGCTCTACCAGTTCGTCGTGTACTACGGCCTCGTTCAGATCTATGACGCCGACCTTCTCTTCGGGGGCATGGTGCAGGCGTGGACCTTGTGCACGGAGCTCGCCTTCTATGCCGTACTTCCGTTCATCGCCATTTCCGCGAAGTTCTTGGTGGGAAGGTTGAAGCGGATCCGCCCCGATACCGCCCTTCTCGCCGGTTGCATTTTTCTTTATCTCGCCAGCACGGCATGGCGACTGGCGATGTACGGATTCCATCCCTCGTTCGGTCGCGTCGCGCTTTTGTGGTTACCAGGCCAACTCGATCTCTTCTCCCTCGGTCTCGGTCTCGCTGTGCTGCGAGCACGGACCGAACGCGACGAGCGGTTCAATCAACGGATCCAGGCTTTCGTCCGGACACCGGCGCTGTGGTGGATCGCCACGGCTTGCGTCTTTGCCTTCACCTGCGCCGCCGGTCTCCGTCGCCCCATCGTTCCGGTTGGCACCCCGTTTTCATTCGGTGACAGCACAGAATTCACGCGTCAGATCGCGTTCGGGTTGTTCGCAGTGCTGCTCATCGCACCCATCGCTCTGCGCCGTCTTCCCGATCGCCTCACGTCGGTCACTCTTGGTTCACGACCGATGGTGATGCTCGGTGTCGTGTCCTACGGCGTCTACCTCTGGCACAAGAGCCTGATCCCGAAAGTTCAGGAATGGTTCGGCTGGGGATTTTTCGAAGGCAACTTCTTCGTCGTCTTCTTTGCGGTGGCAACGCTAAGCACAGCACTGGCATGGCTCACTCATCGGTGGATCGAGTCTCCGATGTTGCGTCTCGCCGACACAGGTGGGACCCGCTCGGCGGTTCCCGAACAAAACGGCGCCAATCGACCCTCCGTCGATCCCGACACCTCCAAAGACTAAGAGCTCTCGTCTCGCGGATCGGTCCGTCAGCGGACGAGGCAGCCACCCTTTGGATCGTCATAGCGCGCGTCGGTTGTCCAACTGCCTACTTGCCAACCAGTGACGGCCCGATTCGACCAACCGATCGAGGCAGTTTTGGTATTGATCGCATCTGCTACACGAGCGGCCCCCACCGGACACAAGTGCCAATTATCAGGCTTTCGCAACATGATGGTTTGACCCGTCGCGTCGACGTAGGACCGCGGGTAGTCGCCAAACTCGCCGGCGGGTCGGCGGAGAGAAGATTCAATATCGGTGAAGGCAACGTTGCCGGCATAAAAAGAAGGAACCATCTCGAACACCCGATCGGTGTCGCGCTGTGGGGTAGTACCGCCCGGGAGCATGCTGATCCAGAGGACTTTTGCGCCATTGGTTGTGAAGAGTTCTGTCGCCTCCTTCGCGATCTGCAAATAGGCGGCATCACCCTTTTCCTTTTGAAAACCGAGATCCCAACCGCCGAGCATGATCATGACGAGCGTCGGATGGTGCTCGTCGATCAGTTGTTTCCATTTTGTGCGCCAGTCGATCTTGGGATTTGTGAGTCCGTATCCAGGGAATGCACCGCTCACGAATAGGCGAGTTCCGCTGGCGTTGAACGCCGCGCCGACCGCTGGAGCCTCGTCGTAGGCCCCTGAATCGCCAAGCCACAGAACCGAGTCGGCGGTCGCCCCGGCGATGCTGGGAGCAACCGGTCCCGTCGACGTTTCTCCCTTGAACACCTGAGACTGCTGACTTCCGATGTCGAAGTTGGCAAAAGGGATCTTGCTCGCTGGCGGTTTCAGTGTGACAGCGAACGCGACCGCCACAACGACCACAGCACCCACGAGCGCCGAGCTCAACGCCAAACTATCGGTCTTGAGCATCGTGCCGCGCCGGATGGGGTTCTCAACCAAATAATACGAAGCAAGCGCAATCGCGATCGTGACTGCCATGCGCAGTGCAAACAGAATCGCTTGATTGTTGATACCGGTCCGCTCGGCATCGAGCCAAAGGAAAATTGGCCAGTGATAGAGATAGAGCCCGTAAGAGATCATGCCGGCCCAGCAAAGAACCTTGATCGAGATCATCTTTGCGATCAGGCCGTTCCGGGTGACGGCAAAGATGATCGCCGTGGTCCCACACGCGTAGAGCGGGAACCCGCCTCGGGCTAACCCCATGGAACTTTCTGGGACCGCATACCAGGCCCAGAACATCCCAACGATCGCGAGTCCACCAAGCGCATCGGTCCAGAGTGTTGACACTCCTCGGTCTCGCCGGGTTTTTTGATCGACTGTCGAAGATTGTCGCCCAGACCACCACACCGCGAGCAGGCAACCAAGGAGCAACTCTGCCGCCCGAGTGTCGGTGCCGTAATACACGCGGTCCACGTTGTTGCGCAGGACGACTTCGAGAATTACCGACGCGCCGGTCGCCATAACCAGAAGCGTTGTAAGCAACCGGCGGCCGCCGACCTTCATCACGATCATGACGAACAAGGGAAAGATCACATAGAACTGCTCTTCTATTGCTAGCGACCAAAAATGCTGGAGCGGACTCGGCGAAAGGAAGAGGTCGGCGTAGCTCTTGCCCCCCGTAAGGAAGCGCCAGTTGGCGACGTAACCGAGAGCGGCAAGCATGTCGCCGCGCAGGCTGTTCAATTGCTCGGCTGAACCGATCCTCCACCAGACGACGCCCACGAGCGCGATGGCGATAAGAGCAGCAGGCAAAAGTCGACGGAACCTGCGAGCCCAGAAACGACCGAGGTTGATTCCCTCCGAACGATCCCACTCGCGCACGAGCAGGTTGGTGATGAGAAAGCCGGAAAGGGTGAAGAACGTGGAGACGCCAAGGAATCCACCCTTTGCCCACGTGAAGCCCCCGTGGAAGAGCAGTACTCCGATGACTGCAAGTCCGCGCAGTCCATCGAGGCCCGGCAGATGGGGCATCGCATTCGACGGACGCTCCAGCTCATTCGCTGCACTAGCTTCCCGATCAAGTGCTGTGTCAGCCATCGCAACGTCCAGAGGAATTTTTGGAGTGCAGTAGATGCCTGCGCACTTCCCGGAAAACGCAACATAGCAGTGGACCCGGAGTGATCATGTTCAGTCCTCCGGGCGGCCTTCATCTCGCCGATGCGTATCGCACCAGCGTTTGCTACACGAGAAGTACGCTTGGCGAGTGAGCGCGCCGCAGGAACCACACGCGAATCCCCACATCTCAGTGGTAGTCGCCGCTTACAACGAAGAAGACACCATCGGCGCCGTGCTCGATGCACTCGGCGAACTCGACCTCGATATGGAAGTCATCGTCGTAAACGATGGTTCCACGGATCGAACCGCTGCAATCATCGAGTCACGAACCGGTCCGCGTCTCCAGCTCATCTCCAAGCCAAACGGCGGCAAGGGCACGGCATTGCGCGCCGGATTCGAGGCTGCATCGGGCTCCATCATCGTGATTCAAGATGCCGATGTTGAACTCTCCCCGGCCCGAATCCCCGATCTCATCGCTCCGATTCTCGCCGGAGATGCCGATGTCGTTTTTGGTTCCCGATTCCTCGAACCCGTGCCAGGACTCGGCTGGGAACGTCGCCTTGCAAACTGGTTCCTCACGATGCTTTCGAATATCTCGTTCCACACGAAATTGACCGATATGGAAACGGCCCACAAGGCCATCCGCGGAACGTACGTGCAACAGTTCACGCTCGAAGCCACCCGCTTCGACGTCGAGGTGGAACTGACCGCCAAGCTCTCGCGACTCGGAGCCCGAATTATCGAGATCCCCAGCCCCTACACACCACGTACGGTTGCTGAGGGCAAGAAGATCGGTTTCGGCGACGGCATTCACGCAGTGCAGGCAATCCTTCGCTGGCGTCGCTGGCGACCACAGACCTGATCGATCAGACGCAATCGTTGGTCAGAGGCGCTCGATCTGTTCGTTCGTCGGCACGCCGCCGGCATTGACCGCGTCGAAAATATGTGCGCCGCTCTCGATCCATCTGCCAATCGGCCACGAGAGGTGCTTCACGAGAACAAGAACGACGTCATAGTCATTTGGATTGATCGTGTCAGGATTGATCGACTGACGTTCGCGCCCCGAGATGGTGATCGATGGAACCATTGGGTCTGCGTAGTCAACGATCGCTCCTTCCGCCTCGAGGAGCTTAATGACCTGCACGGCGCGAGAGTTCCGAGTGTCGGACACACCCTCTTTAAACGCCACTCCGAGTGCGAGAACCTTTGCCCCGTTCAGTGTCTTTTCACGTCGATTCAAAAAGCGCGAGACCCGCAGGCAGACGTAATCGGCCATACCGAGATTTGTGTCGGCGGCCAACTCGATGAACTTGGTTTGGAAGTCGTAGGCCCGCGCTTTCCACGAGAGGTAATAGGGGTCGACTGGAATGCAGTGGCCACCAGGCCCGATGCCAGGCCAGAACGCTTGAAAACCAAAGGGCTTTGTGGAGGCCGCCGAAATTACTTCCCAGAGATCGATTCCCATCTTTTCCGAGAGCACCGCTAACTCGTTCACAAGTGCAATGTTCACGGCGCGATAGGTGTTTTCAAGAAGCTTGGTCATCTCGGCCGCGTCGGGCGAACTCACACACGTCACCAACCCGGGTTCGTCCATCACGGCTTCAAGCAACGCTCGTGCGCACTGCGTGCTTTGCTCGTTGACGCCTCCCACGACCTTGGGGGTATTGCGAACAGTGAAACGCACGTTGCCGGGATCGACACGCTCGGGCGAAAACGCGAGCATGAAATCGATACCCGACCGAAGCCCAGTCTCTTCGAGGATCGGTTGCATGATCTGCGTCGTCGTTCCCGGGGAGGTCGTCGACTGAAGGATGACCAGCATCCCCGGCCGAAGTATGGACGCCACCGACGCTGCCGCAGATTGGATGAACGAAAGATCCGGAGTCTTCTGGTCGTCGTGCGGAGTCGGAACGCAAACGAAGACCACATCGACGGTCGACAGGTCGGCCAGATCTGAGGTCGCAAGCATCTTTCCCGAATTAACGACAGCAGCTATGCGAGCCGACTCGATGTCTTCGATGTGACTGTGTCCGGAGTTAAGGCCCTGGATCCGAGGCTCATTGAGGTCGAAGCCCACCGCTCGAAATCCAGTTTCCGCGTAGCCCACCACCAACGGCAGACCGACGTAACCGAGACCCACCACACCGACCGACAACGTCCGTTCCGAAACAGCTGCTTCAAATTCGGTAGTTGTTTTCATTGCGCCACCATCAGAGGCTCGTTGTTATCACGCCACCACTCGACCGTGATGGGAAGACCTTCGTCTATTGACACCGCGGGAGCCCAGCCGAGAATCTTCGCGGCCTTGCTCACGTCGGGCACACGTCGCATGGGATCCTCGAATCCGGGACCATACGCTTCGTCGTAAGAGATATGTGAAATCTTGCTCGATGACCCCACTGCGCGGCAGATGCGTTCCGCGAGTTCGTTGATCGAAATCTCAATCGAGGTTCCGATGTTGAAGGCCTGCCCAAGAGCTTCATCAAGCGTTCCTGCAAGATAGGTACCGCGAATGGTGTCGCTGACAAATCCGAAACATCGCGTTTGATTCCCATCGCCGTGAATGACAATCGGATCGTCGGCGAGAGCCTGTGCCGTCATGCTGGCAACGACCGATCCGTAACCGTTCTGGTGGAGTCGGGGCCCGTAGGTATTGAAATATCGAACAATCGACATGCGCAGACCTCGCTCCGCTGCATAGGCGAACGCGAGATGCTCATCGAGTGCTTTTGAGGTGCTGTACGACCACCGGGAGACGTGGGTTGGCCCGACAACGCGGTCATCGTCTTCACTCATCGGGGACTTCAGTGCTTTGCCGTAGATCTCAGAGGTTGATGCCAGCAGGACTCGAGTGTCGTGTCGAACACAAGCCTCGAGAACACTCTCGGTCCCGTCGACATTGGTGCGTATCGATCGGAGCGGGGCTTCGATGATATTTCGCACACCCACAGCAGCGGCGAGATGGAAAACCAAATCGGCGCCTCCGACGACCCGCGACACGAGATCGACATCGAGAATCGAGCCCTCGTGGAATTCGATCGATCCTTCGAGATGGGCAAGGTTCGACGCCCGACCGGTCGAGAGATCGTCGATGACTTTCACCTCATGACCTTCAGCGAGTAGGAGGTCAACCAAATTCGAGCCGATGAAGCCGGCACCGCCAGTCACGAGGATTTGCACAAATGCAACAGTAGCGAAAATTGCGGCTATCGCCGTTCGTGCTCGGCAATCACGCGAACGACCGTGCTTACTCACAGATACGCAAGCGTTTCTCGTTCTGTCGGGACCAACCGCCGCCTTCCACCGTGGCTGGCTCACAGTAGGCTCCCCGACGATGCCAGCGTCATCCCGACCCACTCGATGGTTCCTGACGGTTCTGGCGCTGATCTGTTTTCTCGGCGCAACGATCCGCGTTTCGTATGTCGTGTTTTTCAAACCCGCTGTTTCGCCGTGTGCTGCAACGCAGCTCGAGAGAAACTCCGTCTTCGAATCCGTTAGAACGACCTACTTCATAGGACGCGCCCCCGAAAACATTTGCGGCGATGCTCTCGTCTACCACGACGGCGCGAATCTGCTCGCCAAAGGCGAGGGCTTCATCTCCCCGATCCGCTTCATCTACACCGATGGTGTGAGGTTCAACTCCGCAGACCATCCGCCGCTGTACATGCTCTACCTCGCGGGGTTCTCTGTCGTCGGTCTCGACGGTGTCTTGGCCCATCAATTAGCGAGCTGTTTTCTCGGCGTCGTCTCCATCGCCATCATCGGATTACTGGGTCGACGCCTCGCAAACGAAAGAGCTGGTCTCATCGCGGCATTCCTCGCCAGCATTTACGTTTACATCTGGATCAACGATGCCTTGGTGATGTCAGAAACAATCGCCATCACTGCCACAGCGGCACTTCTCCTACTCACCTATCGGTACGTTTCCGACTCCTCTCGTCGGAACCTTGTATTCCTCGGGCTCATCGCCGGAGTGACCGTGATGACACGCGCCGAACTACTGCTCTTCATCCCCTTGGTGATGCCGTTTGTCGCGTGGCGGGTTTCGCACGCGTGGCGGCCCTTCCTCCTGCGACTCCTCGCAATTGGAGCGCTCGCCGGAGCGGTGATGGCCCCATGGGTCATCCGAAACCTCACGACATTCGAAAAGCCGGTGACATTGTCGACCGGGGTTGGAATCACCCTGACCTACACGAACTGCGACGCGACCTATTACGGGGACCTTCTCGGTTACTGGAACTTCCCATGCATCGCTCCCGTGCCAAACGAGGCCGATCAATCGCTCGACGAGGCCCTCTTGCGCAAGCGGGGTATCGACTACATCACTTCCCATAAGAGCCGGATTCCCGCTGTCGTTATGGCGAGGGTAGGTCGGCAGTGGGGCCTCTATCGACCAATGCAACACGTCGAAAAGGACGTTTACGATGACCGTCCGGCAGCCCTCAGCCGGATCGGCTTGGCCCAGTACTACGCGTTCATGGCACTGGCGACCGGCGGCGCTGTGGTTCTGTATCGCCGGAAAGTCTGGCTGTGGCCGCTTCTCTCCATGTTCGTGGTTGTGACAATCACTGCGGCAACCTCCTACGGCACCACACGGTTCCGGACACCTGCAGAAGTGAGCATCGTTGTCCTCGCCGGTATCGCCATTGACGCCATCGTGAACCGCTGGCGACGCCGGACCGCGGTCGGCCCCGCCCCCGAACCTGGAATTCCTCCCGCCCAGAATTCGGAAATGGCTTCGGCGAATCCTTCTTCACCATCGCTATGAGTGAACGTCTTGATCCCCGACTCCCAATAATCGTCGGCACCGGACAGATCATGATCCGCGACACTTCGACCGAACCGCTCGAACCGGCCGACCTCATGGCCGAGGCGTTGCGACTGGCCGAAGCAGACAGTGGCGGCCGCGGCCTACTCGCCCAGGCCGATCAAGTGCTCACCGTCAGTGAGCTTTCGTGGCGGTATCGGAATCCGGCTTTGGCCGTGGCCGAGCGCATCGGCGCCTCACCGAGGCGACTGGCGACCTCAGTGGTGGGCGGAAACCTGGCCGGAGTCATAGTCGCCCGGGCTGCGGCCGACATTCAGGCGGGTGCCGCCGACGTGATCGTCATCACCGGTGGCGAAGCAACACGGACCCGATCCCGTCTCCGCAAAGCCGGTCTCGAGCCCCAGTGGTCCACCCAGTCCGAAGACATTGCCCCGCCAGAGTCAATCGGCGATCAGCGCCCACTGGTCAACGAGACCGAAAGTGCTCGCGGGCTGCAGATGCCAATTCACATTTATCCCTTATTCGAAATTGCGCTCCGAGCTCGACTTGGTCTCACTATCGATCAGCACATCGACCGAATCGGTTCACTGTGGTCGGCATTTTCGGACGTCTCGGCCACGAATCCAAATGC
>CAMAYJ010000021.1 GCA_945862505.1 Bifidobacterium breve
GAAGCGAAAGTTGGAGTGAATCCATGCCCCGAAGCACCAGACGACCATTCCACGCTGGTGCGCCCAAAGCCTGCAGTTCAGGGAAGCGACGGATCAGCCGAGTGATGGCAATTGTGCCCTCAAGTCGCGCCAATGAAGCGCCGAGGCACTGGTGCGTGCCACTACCGAAGGCGAGATGACGAGCCGCATCGGCACGGCGGAGATCAAGTTGATCGGCCGTAGGTCCAAAGGCCGCGGGATCATGGTTAGCCGAACCAAGACTAGTGAGCACAAACACGCCGGCGGGAATTTGGTGACCGGCGAGTTCAATTGGTTCAAGCGTGATGCGACGCGAAATCTGCACCGGCGAGTCATAGCGAAGGAGTTCGTCGATGGCCGTTGCTTCCACTGACGGGTCGTCTCGTAACAACTCGAACTGATCGCGGTTCTGCAGCAATGCCCAAGTGCCATTGCCAATGAGATTCACCGTGGTCTCATGACCAGCGATGAACAGCACATTCACCTGATCGAGAAGTTCAGTATCGGAAAGAACATCGCCATTGTCTTCGGCAAGAATCAGCGCGCTCAACAAGTCGTCGCCAAGATTCGATCGCTTCCACTCAATCACACCCGCAATGTGTTGACGGAGGTGTTCGCCCGCAGTCACTGCAGCCATCAGTTCTTCGGGGCTAATCGTGAAGTCAAGGATCTTCACCAGAGCATGCGACCACTCACGCAACTGCGCGCTGTCACCATCGGGCATTCCCAGCATTTCCGAGATCACCGCAAACGGAAGCGGGAAGGCGAGGTCAGCAATGAGGTCCATCTGTTCGCCACCGGCCACTGCGTCGAGATGTTCGTCGACAATGCGTTCAATCATCGGGGCAAGGTCGGCCACGCGTCTCGGCGTGAAAACGCTGCTCACCAGTTTTCGCAAGCGCGTGTGATCAGGCGGATCGATATTGAGAATTGATGTGTCTTCCCGCGGTGCCTTGTCGGGAAACAACTCGGAACGCATCTTTGCTCGGTCGCGCGGGTCTTCGCCCAGAATCTCAATGGCCTTTCGTACATCGACACTCAAGGTGACGTCACGAAGAAGTCGCATCGACTCGGCGTGTTCAAACACAATCCACGGACCAAACGGCGTTTGCTGGATCGGTTCGGTTTCGCGCTGGGTCCGATATTCCCCATAGGGGTACTCGGCGAAGCCCGGCACGAAGGGATTGAACATCCCGAATGTCTACAGGGAGTCGTACAAAACCGTGAAAGTCAGTGCGGCAATTCGCGGAATGGCGTGGTGCGATCGTTGCTCGGTTCGCGAGGCAGGCCGAGCACACGCTCGCCCACGATGTTGCGCTGCACATCTTCGGTGCCGCCGCCGATGCGAGCCATCCACTGACCCATGAACACCATGGTCTGCCAGTAGCCATCGTCGATGGCGTCGGAGCCCCACAACATTCCATCGGCACCCATGAGCGATTCAACCAAATCGCCCTGGAAGGCACGACGATCAGAAATCGCAATCTTCATAGTTGAAACCTCGGGCCCGGGAGCGATTCCCTTTGAGGCCGCAGTGCGCGTGCGGAAGCCGATGTACTTCGAAATTTGGTAGCTCGTGTAGAGCTTCATGAGTTCTTGGCGAACAACCGGATCACTTACACGGCCGTACTGCTGCGCGAGTCGAAGCACGCCAGCAAAACCATCGCCATGTCCGGCACCGATATCGGCGCGCTCACTGGTGAGCGTGGTCATTGCCACAGCCCAACCACCGTTCACTTCACCGAGAACATTTTCTTTCGGGATGCGCACTTCTTCGAGGAACACCTCGTTGAACTCTGCACCGCCGGTTGCTTGCACAAGCGGGCGAACATCGATGCCCGGTGAACGCATGTCGACAAGGAAGTAGGTAATGCCACGATGCTTCGGCGCGTCCCAGTCGGTACGAGCGAGCAGCATGCCCCAGTCAGCAACATGCGCCGACGAAGTCCACACCTTCTGACCGGTAATGACCCATTCATCGCCATCGAGTTCGGCCTTCGTGCGCAACGCAGCAAGATCGGAACCAGCATTCGGTTCGCTGAACAACTGACACCACACCTGTTCACCACGAAGAATCGACGGAAGGAACTGCTTCTTCTGTTCTTCAGTGCCGTGGACGACGATCGACGGACCAACCATGCCGATGGCCTGAGCGAACATGCCAACCGCGAGGTCGTACTTGTACTCCTCTTCGAGGAAGATGCCCTGCTGCAAACCGGTGAGTCCACGGCCGCCGAACTCCTCCGGCCAGGTGAGACCGGCCCAGCCGTTCTCTGCCTTCGTGCGCTGCCAATCACGACACGCCTGCACATGGGCATGCTCGTCTTCGGAAAGCGTGCTCATCACGTTCCGTGGAGCACCTGCAGCCTTCATCGTTGAGTGCTGGTCGAGGAATGCTCGGCACTCAGCGCGAAATGCGGCTTCTTCTGGTGTCTCTTCGAAATCCATAGTTCCCCCTACGTACGTGTGGCCATCATTGCCGGTGACTCAGCGGCCCGACCAATTCGGGGGGCGCTTTTCGAAAAAGGCCGTTACGCCTTCACGGGTGTCTTCGGCATTGCGAATGACATCTTCCGATTCGAGGGTTTCTTCCCAGCCGTGAACTTCATCAGGCGCATCAAGCGAGGCCAAGAACCGCATCGTTTCGCGAACCGCTACCGGGCCATTGGCGCAGATACGTTCAGCGAGACCTACCGCGTCGTCGAGCGCATCGCCGGCATTGGAAAGGATGCTGGCGAGACCGAGTTTGTACGCCCGCTTGGCATCGATCGAATCGCCAGTGAGCAGAAGTTCACGCGCCACATTTCGCGGCAGCGCCTTGGGAGCACGGAACAGACCTCCACAGATCGGCACGAGGCTGCGCTTCACTTCTGGCAATCCAAACTCGGCGGTCTTCGACGCAACGACAAGATCGCAGGACAACACGACTTCGAACCCACCGCCAAGCGCGGCACCTTCCACCGCAGCGATGAGGGGCTTGGTGCGGTAGCGGCGAATGATTCCGTACTGACCGCCACGGTCGGTGGAATGAACGCCGGCACGCATATCAGTGCCCGCACAAAACACCGACTTTGTGCCGGTGATGACGCCGGCCCAAAGTTCGGAATCGTCTTCAAGTCGATTCAGCGCCTCGTCGATACCTTCCGCGAGTTCGACGTCGATCGCGTTGCGCTTTTCTTCACGCTCAAGACGAATGATCAGAATCCGGCCACGGACTTCAGTCTTTACGGTTTCGGACACGGGTTCTCCTCGATCGAATGTCTCAGTGCTTAATCATGACGTGTTTGAGCTCGGTGTAGTGCTCAAGCGCGTATTTCGACATGTCTTTGCCGTAACCGCTGTTCTTGAACCCACCATGTGGGAACTCGGAAACGATCGGAATGTGGTCGTTCACCCATACCGTGCCGAACATCATCGAACGAGACATGCGCATGGCCCGTCCAACATCTCGAGTCCAGACCGACGCAGCCAATCCGTAGTCGACGTCGTTGGCCCAGGCGAGCGCTTGGGCTTCATCGGCAAACTTCTGCACGCTGATTACCGGCCCAAACACTTCGCGTTGCACAAGTTCAGAATCCTGCGCCGGCCCTGCAACCACTGTGGGTGCATAGAAATAGCCAGGACGATCAATCGTTTCGCCGCCAACGACAGTGCGCGCGCCCGAAGCAACCGCTCGGTTCACCATGCCATCGACTCGATCGCGTTGCGATGCCGAAATAACTGGGCCGACGTTGGTTGCCGGATCGTTGGGATCGCCAGTGATCAGGGCGCCAACCGACGCTTCGAGTGCAGCAACGAGATCATCGAACACCCCGGGGCCGGCGATCACACGACATGGCGCGGTGCAGTCCTGCCCGGAGTTGTAATAACCGGTCTCGGTAAGCGTCGCGACAACCGTCTCGATATCGGCATCGTCGAACACCACAACAGGTGCTTTGCCACCAAGTTCAAGATGCACGCGCTTCAACGTGTCGGCAGCGTTGCGCGCAATCATCTTTCCGGTGTTGACATCGCCGGTGAGCGACAGCATCGCAATACCCGGGTGACGAACAATTGCATCGCCCGCAGTTTCGCCCTGACCAACAACAACATTGAACACACCTGCAGGAAGAATCCCTTCGGTGAGTTCTGCCAAACGAAACGCGGTAAACGGCGTCAACTCCGATGGCTTCAAAATAAATGTGTTGCCAACGGCGAGCGCGGGACCCATTTTCCAGATCGCCATATTCAGCGGATAGTTCCACGGAGCAATGCCGGCGACAACGCCAAGCGGATCGCGTCGCAGCATCGAGGTGTGGTCATCCATGTATTCGCCCGCGGCCTGCGCATCCATCGTGCGCGCCGCTCCTGCGAAGAACCGAAGGTTGTCGATCGTGAGGTCGAATTCGAAGTCGATAATCGAGACCGGCTTCCCAACGTTCTCGCCTTCAATGGCTTTGAGTTCATCGATGTTCTCCTCCAGGCGATCGGCCAGCGCCAGTAGCGCTTCGGACCGAGCTCTCGGCGTGGCCGTTCCCCACTCAGCAAATGCGGCACTCGCCGCAGTCACTGCGACGTCGACGTCGGCGGCGCCACTGGAGGGAACGGAGGCGATGACCGCTCCCGTGGCCGGCGCCACGACCTCATCGGTCGCACCGCTTTGGGCGGGAACCCACTTCCCGCCAATGAAATTGAGATGAGCCACGTTTACTCCTCGTCCGATTTCCGTCACCGCATCGTGGGCCACCAAGGACCAAACCGCAAGGGATGTCCGCGAGCCGAGCCCCAAAATCTATTGTTCATCAACTCCCAATCGCTCAATTCTTGCGGTAAGCCCGAATTCAGGTGATCCTTATCAATTCGACCGGGTGCGGCGCACCTGTGATTGCGGAGGGGTGAGAGCTGACAGAGAACTCAATTGCTATGACGTCTCCACCTGTGGCCGACCTTTCCGCTCCAGTCATCGAGATCGATCATGTCGTGAAACGATTCGGCGATTTCGTCGCGGTCGACGATGCCCATTTCTCAATCGGGCAAGGCGAGTTCTTCTCGATGCTCGGTCCATCTGGTTGTGGCAAGACCACAACGCTCCGGATGATCGCCGGTTTCGAACGACCCACAACTGGCGCCATTCGACTTGGCGGCGTCGATGTCTCGAAAGTTCCTCCGAACAAGCGCGATGTGAACACCGTGTTCCAGCAGTACGCGTTGTTCCCCCACATGAATGTCTTCGACAATGTGGCATTTGGCCCACAGGCGAAGCGAGTCGACAAAGCAACGATCAAAAAGCGCGTGAGTGAAATTCTTGAGATTGTTCGCCTCACCGAATTTGCCAGTCGTCGACCTGCGCAGCTTTCTGGTGGTCAACAGCAACGTGTCGCACTTGCTCGTGCATTAGTGAACCTTCCCAAGGCGCTTCTTCTCGACGAGCCCCTCGGCGCGCTCGACCTCAAGCTTCGCCATGCGATGCAGTTTGAACTGAAACGCATTCAGCGTGAAGTGGGCATCACGTTCGTCTACGTCACGCATGATCAAGAAGAAGCGCTCACCATGAGCGACCGCATCGCCGTCATGTCAGACGGTCGCGTCGAACAAATCGGCACCCCCGCCGAGATCTATGACAATCCCGCAAGCGTTTTCGTTGCCGGATTCATCGGCCAGGCAAACCTTTGGCCAGCAACTATTACTGAACACGCGACAGGTACAACACGAGTGACTGCACTCGGCGGAGCTTCTCTTTGTGGCTCCTGCGGAGATGTCACACTCGCTGTTGGATCAGAAGTGACGCTCATGGTTCGTCCCGAGCGCATCTCAATCTCACTGACACAACCGACGTCACAAAATGGTGGCGATCAATCAGTGAGCGCAACCGTTTCCGACCTCGCGTTCCAAGGCCCGATCGTTCGACTCGCGCTCGAAGCAGCCGACGGTTCGCCGATCATCGCCAATGTCGATCCCGATGCCGACCTTCCGCTTCTTCGCCCCGGCGACAGCGTGTGGGCATCGTGGACGCAGAGCGCTGCTTGCGTTCTGCCATCTGTTCCCAACCAACAACCGCAATTACTGGAGGACTGACCATGACCAAACCAATCGACCCCGAGCTCCTTGAGGCCATGGCCCAGCACCGAACATCGCGCCGCCGATTCCTCGGCATGGGCGGCCTTGCCCTTGGTGGTCTTGCCGTTGGCCCGACATTGCTTGCCGCGTGCAGTTCCGGTTCCAGCAGCAGTAGCGGTGGCAGCAGTGATGGCATCACCGTCCTCAACTGGCCGCTCTATATCGAAGGAGATGAGCCCAGCACCTCGGCAACGCTCAAGGGCTTCACGTCCTCAACCGGCATCAAGGTTGACTACAGAAACAGCATCGACGGCAACGAGTCGTTCAACACGAAGTATCAGGCCACACTTGAGAAGGGCCAAGGAATCGGCGCCGACCTCATCGTGCTCACGTCGTGGAACGCCGCTGCCTACATCGGCGCAAATCTGGTCCAGCCGTTCGACAGCGCCGCATTCCCCAATAAGAAGAACGTAATCTCTCGCCTTTCCAGCCCGTCATGGGACCCAGGACGCGCAAACTCAATTCCGTGGGCCGTTGGTCAAACCGGTCTCGCCTACTGGCCTGACAAAGTCGGCGGAAAGATCACCGACGTCAACGCCATCTTCGACCCGAAGTTCAAGGGCAAGGTCACCATCCTCGACGAAATGCGCGACACCGTTGGCCTCACCATGCTCGGCATGGGCGCCAACCCGACCACAGGGACGACCACGCAGATGCTTGCGGCAGTCGACAAGATTGAAAAGGCCCGAGACGCAGGTCAGTTCAAGAAGGTCACTGGCAATAGCTACACCGAGGATCTTGCCATTGGCGATACTTGGATTGCCGTTGCATGGTCTGGCGATGTTGCGCAGTTGCAGGCCGACAATCCCGGCCTTGAATGGGTCATCCCGAGTCAGGGCGGAATGTTATGGGTTGACAACGCCATGATTCCCATTGGCGCGAAGAATCCCGAGGGTGCAAACAAACTCCTCAACTACGTCTACGACCCTGCCGTTGCTGGTCCGTTGTACGAAAGCATCTTGTACATCCCGCCGGTCACCGGCGCCGAGAAGTACATGACTGCCGCTGCCCAAGCCAGCCCCTTCATCGTCCCGCCGGCAACTCCGCCGTTGTACGAGTTCGATGTCATCAGCCCAGACGTTGCCGAAGAAGTAGAGCGCGCATTCGTTGCTGCGACCGAGCAGTAACACCGCTCAATGACCGCTGCCGCTGCGCCGTCGCGCTTTCGTCGCCCTCGCCGTGAAAACGGTGGGGACGACAGCGGCGTGTCGGCACGGCGGTGGTTTACGCCCTGGCTGCTCATTGCTCCCGGCGGTTTATGGCTGCTGATTTTTTTCGTCTTTCCGCTTTTCAGTCTCGGGCGCTTATCGCTACAAGACGGCGGATTGTCGAATTACTCGACGGTGATCTCTGACAACTCAACGGTGATCATCCGCACATTCGTGTACGCGACGATCTCCACCCTGGCCGCGATCATCATCGGCTACCCGTTGGCCTATGTCATTGCCACGAAAGGCGGGAAGTACAAGAACCTCTTTCTTGCACTCGTCATTCTTCCGTTCTTCGTGACCTACCTCGTGCGCACGCTGTCGTGGAAGATCCTGTTGTTCGATAACGGCCCCGTTGTTGGCATTTTGCAATCAGTCGGCATCTTGAATGACAGCCAAGGCATTCTCGGCTCGCCTTTTGCAGTCGTGGCCGCGCTCACCTACAACTTCTTGCCGTTCATGGTGCTGCCCATTTACGTGAGTCTTGAAAAGTTGGATCACCGTCTGCTCGATGCTGCTGCTGATCTCTATTCGTCACCAGCAAGAGCGTTTCGGAAAATCACTCTGCGTCTCTCGCTGCCTGGCCTCTTCGCCGGAACACTCCTCACCTTCATTCCTGCGGCTGGCGACTTCGTGAACTCGGAACTCTTGGGTTCCGACCGCACCGTCATGATCGGCCAGATCATCGAAAAGAACTTTGGCAAAGAATTTTTCCGGCCTGAACTCTCTGCCTTGTCGTTCATGCTCATGGCGATGATCCTCGTGGGCGTCATTGTGTATGCGCGTTTATTGGGCACCGAGGAAATCGCATGAACCCGCCCAATTGGTTGCGCGCCATCGGACGCGTCTCGCTGTGGGTATGGGCAGTGCTCGGCCTGCTCTTCCTCTTCACACCGATCCTCGTCACAGTCATTTTTTCATTCAACGAACCAACCGGGAAGTACAACTACATCTGGAACAAGTTTTCGCTTTCCGGTTGGACTGATCCGTTCAGGTACCCCGAGCTAACTGACGCACTCATCTTCAGTCTCAAAATTGCCGTTGTCGTCACCGCCATTGCCACCGTGCTGGGCACACTCATGGGCTTAGCCATGGTGAAGTACAAGTTCCGGGCGAAAGGAATGATCGGTGCGATTCTCATCCTCCCGCTCACGATGCCCGAGATCGTCCTCGGCTTTTCGCTTCTCACCTTGTTCGTGTCCATCAACTGGTCACGAGGGTTCATCACCATCGTCATCGCTCAGGTGATGTTCTCGGTCAGTTACGTCGCCACCACCGTCCGCGCTCGGATTCGCGGTTTCGATTGGCGCCTCGAAGAAGCGTCACTTGATCTTGGGGCATCGTCGTTCCGAACATTCCGCAAAATCACCCTCCCGCTTATCGCTCCAGGCGTCGTTGCTGCGGCGATGCTTACCTTCGCTCTTTCACTCGACGACTTCATCATCACCTATCTGAACTCGGGCCTCGACAACACCTTCCCCATTCAGATTTGGAACATGAAACGCTCAAAGGTCCCGGTGCAAATCAACGTTTTCTCGACGGCATTGCTGATCATCAGCGTGATTCTCGCCATCACGGTCGTCGTCGGCGGCAACCGTCGAACTCGGAAACTGGCCGGATTGACCGCCGACTCCGGCGCTTCAGTCTCTTCCTGACCAATTCCTCCTCACCGTGATTGCCGAATGGCCGGCACCGGGCAAGAATCAACCGAACGATCAATGGCACGCCCGATACTCGGGCGGTCTCTCTCGGGAGCAACTCATGAGCCGGACCCCTGCGGAACTCCGACAGCTCGCCCAGTCCCATCTGTGGGGACACTTCAGTCGACTCGGCCCCGGTGACGGCGGTGCTCCCATTATCGAACGCGGCGACGGCTGCTGGGTGTGGGACGTTGAAGGAAAGCGTTATCTCGACGGACTCGCCGGTTTGTTCACCGTGCAGATCGGTCACGGCCGCAGCGAACTCGGCGAAGCCGCAGCGAAGCAGGCCGCCACCCTTGAGTACTTCCCTATCTGGACCTACGCCCATCCAAACGCGATTGAACTCGCAGCGCGCCTCGCCCACCTCGCACCGGGCGATCTCAATCGCGTGTTCTTCACTACCGGTGGCGGCGAAGCGGTCGAGTCCGCGTGGAAACTCGCGCGGCAGTACTTCAAACTTCGTGGCGAACCGCTGCGCACAAAAGCCATCACTCGTTACCTCTCGTATCACGGCACAACAATGGGCGCGCTTTCACTTACCGGCGTTCCGGCGTTTCGCCAAATGTTTGAACCGCTCGTACCCGGTGTCGGCCGAGCCGCGAATACCAACCGCTATCGCTGCAACATGTGCGAAGGTGAAAGCGAATGCAACCTCGGATGCGCTGACGACATCGAAACGATGATCCTGCGCGAAGGCCCCGACACCGTGGCGTGCGTCTTTGTCGAACCCGTACAAAACGCCGGTGGGTGTTTCACTGCTCCCGACGAGTACTTCACCAGAGTTCGTGAGATTTGTGATCGTTACGGAATTCTCATGATCAGCGATGAAACTATTTGCGCGTGGGGTCGCCTTGGTGCGATGTTCGCTTGTGATCGCCTCGGCTATATCCCCGACATCATCACTTCAGCAAAGGGACTCACCTCGGGTTATTCACCGCTCGGCACCATGATCGTGAGCGATCGCATCGCCGAACCGTTCGCCGAAGAGGGCGTTTCGTTTCTCCACGGGTTCACCTTCGCCGGCCACCCGGTGAGTTGTGCAGTGGCCATGGCCAACCTCGACGTCATCGAACGCGAAGGCATTATTGATCACGTGCTCGCCAATGAAGCCGCGTTCCGCGCGACCCTCGAAAAACTTCTTGATCTTCCGATCGTTGGCGATGTCCGTGGCATGGGGTTCTTCTACGGCATCGAACTCGTGAAGAACGCGAAGACACGCGAAACCTTCAACGCCAAGGAATCAGAACTTCTCCTTCGAAGTCATCTTTCGAAACGACTTCTGGAACTCGGCCTCGTTTGCCGGGCCGATGATCGCGGTGAACCCGTGATTCAAGTTTCGCCTCCGCTCATTGCTGGTCAAGATGAGTTCGACGAAATTGAACGAATCATCCGCATCGCTCTTGTCGAAGCAATCGAAATTCTCGCCGAAGCCGGCACGCCGGTCGCCCTGACATGACTTCGCTCACCGTCGGAGTGCCTCGCGAAATCAAGGAAGAAGAGCATCGCGTTGCCATCACCCCCGACGGAGTTCGCGAACTTCTTCATGCCGGTGCAACCGTGCTTATCGAGCGCGGAGCGGGCATCGACTCCTCAATCCCCGATGCGGACTACACCAGAGCGGGAGCTGTCATCGTCGAAACGGCAGTTGAAGTGTGGGAACGAGCCCAACTCATCTGCAAAGTAAAAGAACCGTTGGAATCGGAGTTCGCCTACTTCCGTCCCGGTCTCGTTCTCTTCACCTATCTCCACCTCGCGGCCTACCCCAAGGTCGCCGACGCGCTCATTGCCAACGGCGTCACCGCAATCGCGTATGAAACCGTCCAACTCGCCGACGGCTCATTGCCGCTTCTCGCTCCCATGAGCGAGGTCGCCGGTCGCATGAGCGTGCAGATTGGTGCCCATTTCCTTGAACGCCACAACGGCGGTCGCGGCGTTCTTCTCGGCGGCGCCCCTGGCGTTCGCCCTGCACGCGTGGTTGTACTTGGAGCAGGAAATGTTGGTTGGAATGCTGCCTGGATGGCGGCCGGTCTCGAAGCCGAGGTCGACTTGCTCGACAAGAACATCGATCGGCTTCGCCATGTCGATCAGATCCAGATGGGTCGCATCACGACAATCACCTCAAATCGCGGAGCAGTCGAACGATCTGTCGCCGAGGCCGATCTTGTTATCGGAGCGGTGCTCGTCCCGGGCGGACGCGCGCCAACGGTCGTGAGCGAGGACATGATTCGATCGATGAAGCCCGGTGCTGTTGTGATCGACATCGCCATCGATCAGGGCGGCTGTATCGAGACCTCTCACGAAACCACACACTCCGACCCAACGTTCATCAAGCATGGGGTCGTTCATTACGCCGTCGGCAATATGCCCGGCGCTGTTCCGCACACCTCCACACTTGCTCTCACCAACGCCACGCTCCCCTATCTCGCAGATCTGGCGAGATTCGGTGCTGCTGAAGCGGTGCGACGTGACGCGGCCTTAGCAATGGGCCTCAATACCGCTGCCGGAACTGTCACCAATGCCGCGGTTGCTGAAGCGCTTGCCAAGCCATTCGTCGAGCCCGAAATCGCTCTCGTGTCTTCCTGAGTTAGGAAAGCGCGGCGATCGATTCGCTAAGTGCAACGACACACTGGTCGAGTTGCGCATCGGTCGTCACGAACGGCGGGCAAAACGCAATCGTCGAAAGCCCAATGGGCCGTGCGATCACACCGCGCTTCATCATTTCGTTTCGTACCGCAGGTGCGGATAAACCCGGTTGGAGTTCAGCACTCCAAATGCCGCCGACACCGCGCGCTTCGACGATCGCTCCTGACGCACTCAATGCCGTGAGTCCGCCGCCGATTCGTTCCGCAATCGCCGGAATGCGATCGAACAGGTTCTCCTCAAGCAGAATCGCTGTGTTCGCAAGTGCTGCTGCACACGCACTGGGGTGGCCGCTGTAGGTGTAGCCGTGTCGAAGGATGTACATCGGGTCAGCTTCAATCACATCGAGTACCGCATCGCCCACCACAACTCCACCAAGCGGCAAGTATCCCGAGGTGCAGCCTTTCGCAAACGTGATCATGTCGGGAACAACGCCGTAGTGCGATGCAGCAAACCACGAGCCCAAGCGACCAAAGCCCGTGATGACTTCATCGAAAATCAACAGCACGCCGTACTCGTCACACAGTTCGCGCAAACGAATGAGATATCCCTCAACAGGGGGATGCACGCCACCGGCGCCTTGCACGGGTTCAGTGATAACCGCGGCGATCTTCGCACCCGAACGTGCAAAGAGTTCTTCGACCTCACCAATGTCGTGAGCCGACACCTGATGCACCGTGTCAAGCAGCGGACCAAAGCCCTGCTGATTGAGTGGAAGACCTTGCACGGATACGCCGCCGTAGGCAACGCCGTGGTACGAGTTCACACGGCCTACGAACTCGTTTCGTTCAGGGTTGCCCTTCAACGAATGAGTGAGTCGCGCCAGTTTCAGTGCAGTCTCGACTGCTTCAGAACCTGATGAGGTTAAGAAGATTCGACAATCGTCCATCGGCGCTGCGGCGGCAACAAAAGCGGCGAAGGTTTCAACCGTTTCATTCGTGAAAATGTCGAAGGTGTTGTAATTCTCGAGCACCGCCATTTGCGATGCGACCTGATCGACGATTTCCCAGCGGCCGTGGCCAACGTTGCAATACCAAAGGCTGGCTATTGCATCGATGTACTCATTGTCTTGGTTGTCCCACACCAGCGCGCCTTCGCCACGAGTGATGGTGACGAACTCTTCGGCGGCAGCACCAGGGCGAGCGAACGGATGGAGAAATGGGCTTCTCGACACGATGACCTCGAATGACGAAGGGTGAGGTCCCAGTCTCCCACGATCGCTAGCCTCGCTCTGTGGGTACTGAGCAATCATCGATTCGCCGGGCGGTCTATCCCGGCTCTTTTGATCCACCCACGATCGCCCATGTGCACTTGGCCCAAACTGCCATTAGCCAACTTGGCCTCGACCGCGTTGATTTCGCCATTTCATCGACAACGCTCGGCAAAGACGATTCCCACCTCACGCCGATTGACAACCGCGTCGACGAGCTTCGGGCTATTGCCCAAGGCGACGATCGCCTTGGTGTCCTCGTCACCCCCCACAGTCTTCTCGCCGATATTTCCGAGGGCTACGACGTCATCATTCTCGGCGCCGACAAATGGCAGCAAGTGCTCGATCCGGTTTGGTACGGGGACTTCGACGCGCGAACACAAGCGCTGTTGCGCCTCCCTCTTGTTGCGCTCGCGCCCCGACCACCGTGGCCCATGCCGGCCGACGACCCAGCCGCCGAACCACCGGCCGGAGTCGCGGTAGTCATCCTCGATACTGACCCGGCGCATCATCCCGTTTCGGCCACTGAAGTTCGAGCCGGACGTGAAGAGTGGCGGGCAACAAGAGGCCTGAACGACAAGTGAGCGATACGGTCAGACCATGAAGGTTGCGGCCGTTCAACTCAAATGTTCGTCGGAACAGTCCGACAACTTTTCGCGTGCAGCCTCAATCGTTCGCTCTGCATCACAACAGGGTGCTGAATTGGTGGTGCTTCCCGAACTTTTTGCATCGCTTGGTCGGACCTCGCATATGCGAGAGATTGCCGAACCGCTCGATGGGCCAACGCTGGCCTGGGCACAATCGACTGCGCAAACAAGCAAGTGCGCACTCATCGCCGGTTCATTTATCGAACGCGACGGCGATGCGCTGTTCAACACTTCAATTGCAGTTGACGCCGATGGTGCGCTACTTGGCAGCTACCGTAAAATTCATTTGTTCGATGTCGATATCGAAGGCGCTCGATCGAAAGAGTCCGACACGTTCTCGAGTGGCACCGACCCAGTTGTTGTCGATATCAACGGGCTACGCGTCGGGCTCACCATTTGCTACGACCTTCGCTTTCCCGAACTCTTTCGGGCCGAAGCCGACCAGGGCGCCGACATCACCGTTGTTCCCGCAGCGTTCACGGAAGCAACCGGTCGCGACCATTGGGAACTGTTGCTCCGCGCAAGAGCGGTTGAGAACCAAACAATGATCATTGCCGCGGCGCAATGGGGAACCAGCCCCGACGGCACCGAGCGTCACGGCCACGCACTGATCGTTGATGCATGGGGACGAGTGCTTGCTGACACTGGGCCCGAAGGCGACACCTTCGCCGAAGGCGAATTCGACGCAACCGCTCAATCAGAGATTCGCAACCGACTTCCAGCGCTCACGCATCGGCGACTCAACCGCTAAACATCGCCAGCCACTGTTCCGGCGTCTTTGGTCGGAACACGAAATTCGCATGACGAGTTTCACTCATCGATGCGGATGGCGCTGCGGAGTAGAGATGGCCCGGAAACAGAATCGAATCGTCGGGAACCTTGGCCAACTTCTGCGTGAGGCTTTGGTACAACGCCAATGGATCGCCGCCGGGAAGATCGGTGCGGCCGCAACCTTCAAGAAACAGCGTGTCGCCCGAAACCAATGCGCCGTCGAGCATGAAACATTGACTGCCTGGTGTGTGCCCGGGCGTGTGAATCAACTCGATGGGAATGTTGCCGACCATTACGACATCGCCACTGCTGTGGGTGACGAGATCGGCGTCGGTGAGGTTCGTGACTTTGCGCACGTATTCGGCTTCTTCGGTTTGCACATGGATCGGCACCGAAACAATGTCGAGCAGTTCGTGCACGCCTTCGATGGAGTAACCCATCATCTCTCCGCCAACATGATCGGGGTGATAGTGGGTTGCGAGCACACCGGTAAGTTTCATGTCATCAGCGGCGAGCACATCGACAATGCCTTGCACGTCGTAGGCCGGATCGATGGCGACGGCTTCGCCGGTCTCGCGATCGCCGATGAGGTAGACGAAGTTCACCATTTGCCGGGCGAGCGGATCGGCCGTCGCGATGTCGCGACCAGCAAGCAATTGGCGGAAATAGAGGCGATCAGTTGCGGCGGCATCAGTCATGGAGACAGTCTTGCCGACCCGCCCCGGTGCTGTGAGATGCTCTGATCCAAGACGTACGACACCGTCGGAAGCAACAAGGTATGGGGTAAGAGATGACTGACACAGGCAAAGTGCACGAGCCGCTCACTGATCTATTTATGGGTTTCACGCTCGACACCGATGATCCATTCCCCATCTACGCCCAGTTGCGCGAGCAGAACCCCGTTGCCTGGAACGCCACGCAGGGTTTCTGGGTGGCCAGTCGTCACGCCGATTGCATGGCGGTGTCCACTGCTCCCGACACGTTCCGCTCGGCCAAAGGCATTCTCACATTCGAGATCGGTGCTGACTACGCCACTCCCCCGACGATGATGCACACCGATCCGCCCGACCACACTCGCTACCGCAATCTCGTGCAGCCGGCGTTTGGCCGCAAGGTTGTTCGCACGCTTGAAGATTCAGTGCACGCCGCCGCGAAAACTCTTGTCGATGCATTGCCCCTTAACGAGCAGATCGAAATCGTTGCGCCGCTTGCCGTTCCGCTTCCTGTTCAGGTCATCGCACAACTTCTTGGGCTCCCGGAAAGCGAATGGGACAAGGTGTGGGACTGGTCTGAGGCTTCCATCCCTGGCACTGAGATCTTCAACAACGAAGAACTCAAGAACCGTTTGAATGGCGAAATGATGGCCGAACTCATGCGCCTCGTAGCCACGTCACGCACCGAGCCACGCGAAGACATCATCTCAATGTTGTCAAGTGTTGAGATCGATGGCGATCGTCTCACCGACGATGAAATCGCCATGTTCCTCAACCAGATTCTTGTTGCGGGAAATGAAACGACTCGCAACACCATCAGCGGCGGTTTAGTTGCGCTCGCTGAGAATCCTGATCAGTGGGCGCGACTTGTTGCCGATCGTTCGCTCGTTGCCAGTGCCGTCGAGGAAATCCTGCGTTGGACAACTGCGGTTATTTATTTCATGCGCACCGCCGCTGTCGACACCGTTCTCGGTGGACAGCAGATCAGCGCCGGCGACCCAGTTGTCATGGTCTACGCATCGGCCAATCGCGACGAAGCCGAATTCGGGCCGACCGCTGATCAGTTCGATGTTGGTCGATCACCAAACCATCAAATTGCGTTCGGATTCGGTGCGCACTTCTGTCTTGGCGCTGCGCTTGCTCGTCTCGAGGTTGCCGCCGTTCTCGAACAGTTGCTTGATCGCGGCGTGACCCGACTCGAACTGCTGTCGCCCGCAGGCATGTCCGCCAGCAATGTGATCGCCGGCGTCAACCGCGCCGAAGTAATCCTTCACACGAACTAAAACGCTGACGGACCGACGTACTGAATCATGATCGCGTCATCAATGTCAGGGTGAGGTTCCCAGATGACAATCCACTCATCAGCACCGGATGCAACGATCACGCCCCACATGCCAATCCAAAATCGGTGTCTTCGGAGGTGGAGTTGGTTCGAGTCGAGCTCAAGGTCTGAGAGAACTGCGTTAATGCGATCGAACAGGCGGCGGCGCGTTTCGTCAGCCTCTAACTCGTAGAGCAGTAAATCAGCGGGAGCAGCAAACCAGAGTTCAGGCATCGTTGGTCTGACCACGGCGGGTGCGCTTCACGAGGCGACTCGGATCTGCCCTGTTGGACAAGATCTCGTCGACTAGTTCGTCATTCGCGAGGAGCTTGAGTTCAAGCTCGCTGAGCACCACTGCCGGGGTGAAAACCAATGTGCCGTCTGCTTCTTCGGAGACCAGATAGCGAGTGTGTTCCTGACGACCGATTCGGCCCAGGCTCACCCGCCTCCGTTCATCGAGTTCAACGAGTTGTTCTGGCACAGCCACAGACTACCAGAATTACCCCATAGGGGCAGTTGGGTATTTCGGACTATTTCGAGGACTGTCCGTCGCGCCAGGCCTGTTCGGCTCGGCGGGTGACCTCTCGTAGCGGCAGGCCCAACGCCCGTGCGGCCTGAGCAGCATCGTCGTGTTCGGCCTTCACGCGACCAGCGGTGACTTTCACCTTTACCGATTGACCATCGACTTCGACCATGTCGAACGCTCGCGATTGCGGCCACCGTTCAAGCTGCGTTCCGCGCACACCCATTGTCCCGGTTTCGCGCACAAGCACGTCACGAACTGCTGCTGCCTGCGCCGGATCAACGAGCGCGCTCACCGTGTGTGCAGGTCGGCCCTTCTTCATGATGATCGGGGTGAGCCAAGCATCATGCGCGCCCGCCTCGAGCAACGCGTCAATCGCATAGGCCAAGGTTTCGCCCGTGACATCGTCGACATTCGCTTCAAGCAGCATCACGGGCTGACCTTCAACAGAAGGCGAATCGGAACGAGTGCCGATCACCACACGAGTGAGATTCGGACGATCACCAAGATCGGCAGTTCCTGCGCCATAACCGGCGGAACGAATGGTCATGGCCGGCATTGGGCCCCATTGCACAACATTCGCGGCCAACAACGCTGCGCCGGTTGGTGTGGTCAGTTCACGAGGAATGTCGAGGCCATAGGTGGGCGCGTCGGCCAACAACGACACCACTGCGGGAACCGGAACCGGCAACACACCGTGGGCAGCGCGCACGGTTCCTAAACCATCGGCCACCGGCGATGACGCGACTTCATCAACACCCAACAACTCGAGCGCAATGCACGTGCCGACAACATCGATGATGGCATCGAGCGCCCCAACCTCATGAAAGTGCACCGTTTCGGGCGGCTGACGATGCAGGTGGCCTTCGGCTTCAGCCAGCGCACGGAATGTTGCCAGCGCGCGGCGATGCACACGGTCGGGAAGGCCCGCATCGGCAACGATCTGCGCAACAACGGCGGCGGAACGTGCAGGCGGAGCGCTTTCGGTGTGCACATGCACTTTCGTGCCGGCGATTCCTGAACGAAGAACGGTTTCAGTCTCTAACGACCAGCCCTTGACCGGAAGTCGCTCCAACATGGAACGAATCTCTGCAACATCGGCACCCGCATCGATCAATGCACCGAGCGCCATATCGCCGGCAATACCTGAGAAGCAGTGAAACCACGCAACGGTTCTGTTCGCTCCAGATCCCTCGGACCCCGAAGGAACCGTGACGCCTTCCCACGCAACCGTTCCTTCGAACACCGCGTCATCATGAACGTGATCGTGCGAATGCTCAGACATCGCTGCGTTCCGAGACCCGAACATTCAACATGCGAATAATCGCGATCGCTGCACCAAAACCGTTATCGATTCCGACAACCGTGAGTCCCGACGCGCAAGAGGCCAGCATTCCCAACAACGCGGTAATGCCATCCAACGAAGAGCCGTAACCAACTGAAGTCGGCACGGCGACAACCGGTGCCGACGAAAGTCCGCCCACAACACTGGCAAGTGCACCTTCCATGCCCGCAACAACAACAATCGCATCGACTGCAGCGAGTTCTTCGGCCGCATCGAGAATGCGATGCAGCCCCGCCACGCCAACATCAGTAATGCGCAACGGCCGCAATCCATGTGCCGCAAGGGTCGCCGCGCATTCATCGGCCACCGGAAGGTCGGCAGTTCCCGCCGTGACGACCGCTACGCGTTCGCGACGTTCGGCCGCTGGACGCCACACCACTGTGTGAAGTCGCGCGTTCTTTGGATCGCCGCCGCCGGCTTCGATCACATGGCCATCGTCCGAACCAGCCAACGCTGCAGCAACCTGATCGGCCGAGGCCCGAGACAACAACACCGGAGACGAACCGGGCTGGGCCAACAATTCGGCCACGATCCCAGCGCATTGTTCCGGCGACTTGCCGGGAGCGAACACGGTTTCGGCCAAGCTCTGGCGCAGCATTCGATGGTGGTCAACCTTGGCGAAACCGATATCAGCAAAGGGCAAACGTCGCAGCGCAGTAACAGCATCGTCAGGGCTGACCGCCCCCGTGCGCACCTGTTCCAACAACTCACTCAAAGCTTGGGCGTCCATTCCCCTATCCTTCCCCATATCGTGACTTCATCTTCAGCACCAGAATCCGGCATCGACTGGACCCGCCGTACGATCGCCTTCCTTGGCCCCATCGGCACGTTTTCCGAGCAGGCGTTGCTGAGCCAAGCCGATCTCGCCACGGCCAACCTGCGCCCGATCGACACCTTTGCCAATGTGCTCAGTGCCGCTGAAGACGGCAAGGTCGATTACGCCTTCCTTGCGCTCGAGAACGCCATTGAAGGAACGGTCAACATCACTCAAGACGCGCTCGCGTTTGATTCCGATCTGCTCATTCAGCGCGAGATCGTTCTGCCCATTCACCTCGAACTGATGGCCCGACCCGGCGTCAAGCTCGAAGACATCACGCAGATCTGGTCATACCCCCACGCCCTTGCGCAATGTCGCAAGTACTTGAACGCGACTCTTCCGAACGCGGTGTCTGAAGCGTCAAACTCCACCGCCGAAGCCGCACGCATGTTGGCCGACGCCACTGATGCACTCGCCACAAACGGTGCCGCCATTGCACCAGCGCGCGCCGCCGAGGTGTACGGACTCAACGTTCTTGCTTCTGCCATTGAAGATCACGACGACAACGCAACACGCTTTGTTCTCGTTGCACCGAAAACCATTCCAGCACCAACCGGCCACGACAAAACGTCAATCGTTGTCTTTCAGCGCGCCGACGAACCCGGATCGTTGTTGTCGATTCTTCAAGAGTTCGCCGCACGTGGCATCAACCTGACCAAGCTCGAATCACGCCCGACTCGTCGTGGCCTGGGCGACTACTGCTTCCTCATCGATCTCGAAGGGCACATTTCCGACGAGGTCGTGGCCGACGCGCTGCGTTCGCTCAAGTCCAAGCACGCCGAAGTGAAGTTCATGGGTTCCTACCCCGCCGCCGGCGAACAAGGCCATGCCGTTCGCCAAGAAGTCGCCGAGGCACAGGACAAGGCCACCGACTGGATCACCGAACTTCGCAATCGCGTCGACTGAGCCACCCCACCCGCCCATTGGGCCTGCCACGGGCGAGTCGCTATTGTCTCGGGCGGAAGGGTGGCAGAGCGGACGAATGCAACGGTCTTGAAAACCGTCGAGGTGAAAGCCTCCGGGGGTTCGAAGCCCCCTCCTTCCGCCATTCGAAATCGCAGGGGTTTGCCCTGTATGTTGCAACCCTGCATATGGAGAGGTGCCAGAGTCCGGCCGATCGGGCCTCCCTGCTAAGGAGGTGGCGGGTAACACCGCCCGTGGGTTCGAATCCCACCCTCTCCGCTCGCAGTGATGGGCCTCGCTTCGGCGGGGCCCATCTCTCTTTTTCCGCCTGACCCGGAAATGGGAGTCGATCGGCACCGGGAACTAGCGTCATGAGCCATTCGCAGTAGTTCTTCGACAACGGAAAAGGCCATGGCGACCGATAGTCACACCATCATTTACACCCACACCGATGAAGCCCCAGCGCTGGCAACCAAGTCGTTGCTGCCGGTGGTCAACGCGTTCACCAACGTCGCCGGCGTCACGGTCGAACTTCGAGATATTTCGGTTTCCGGCCGCATCCTGGCCACCTTCCCCGAGGCCCTCACCGCCGATCAGCGTGTAAGCGACGATCTTGGCGAACTGGGCGATCTTGTGACCCGCCCCGAAGCCAACGTCATCAAACTTCCGAACGTTTCGGCATCGCTTCCGCAGCTCAAGGCCGCCATTGAAGAACTCCAGGCCAAGGGTTACGCCGTTCCGAACTATCCGGAAGATCCGCAAACCGCGGCCGAAAAAGACATCCAGTCCAAGTACGACAAGCTCAAGGGCTCGGCCGTGAACCCGGTGCTGCGCGAAGGAAACTCCGATCGCCGCGCACCGCTGTCGGTCAAGAACTACGCCAAGTCGCACCCGCACTCCATGGGCGCCTGGGCTACCGACTCAAAGACGCACGTTTCGACAATGGGTGGCAACGACTTTTACGCCAATGAAAAGTCGATCACGTTCGAAAAAGCCGACACGCTCAAGATCGAATTTGTTGGCAATGACGGCAGCACCACCGTGCTGAAGGAAAAGCTTCCGGTTCTTGCTGGCGAAATCGTTGACGCAACATTCATGAGCGCCAAGGAACTCGACGCATTCCTTGCTGCGCAGATTGCCGATGCCAAAGCACAGAACGTGCTGTTCTCGATTCACCTCAAGGCCACGATGATGAAGGTCTCCGACCCCATCATCTTCGGTCACGCAGTGAATGCGTACTTCGGTGACATCTTCACCAAGCACCCGGCCGCCTTTGAAGGCCTCGCCGTCACTGTGAACGACGGAATGGCCGATGTGCTGTCTCGCATCGCAACTCTCTCCGACACGCAGCAAACCGCCATCGAAGCCGACATCTCAATCGCAATGTTGAACGGCCCCGAACTCGCAATGGTCGATTCCGATAAGGGCATCACCAACCTGCACGTACCCAGCGACGTCATCGTCGACGCTTCGATGCCCGCCATGATTCGCGACAGCGGAAAGATGTGGAACCCAGAAGGCGAACGCCAGGACTGCAAGGCCGTCATTCCCGACTCTTCCTACGCCGGCGTCTACACAGCGGTCATCGCTGACTGCAAGGCCAACGGCGCGTTCGACCCAACCACGATGGGCACCATTCCCAACGTTGGCCTCATGGCACAGAAGGCCGAGGAATACGGTTCGCACGACAAGACCTTCGAGATCGCAACTGCTGGCACTGTGCGCATCACCAACAGCGCCGGCGACGTTGTTATGGAACATGTTGTTGAAGCCGGCGACATCTGGCGTGCATGTCAGGCCAAAGATGCACCGATTCGCGATTGGGTAAAGCTGGCCGTTTCTCGTGCCCGACTTTCCAACACCCCTGCAGTGTTCTGGCTCGATGAGAACCGTGCGCACGATGCACAAATCATCGCCAAGGTGAAGCAGTACCTCCCCGAACACGACACCACTGGCCTCACGATCGAGATCATGGCGCCTGAAGCGGCGTGCACGTTCTCGCTGGCTCGTGCTCGTAAGGGTGAAGACACCATTTCGGTCACCGGCAATGTGTTGCGCGATTACCTCACTGACTTGTTCCCCATCATGGAACTCGGCACCAGCGCCAAGATGCTTTCCATCGTTCCGCTTATGAATGGTGGCGGCTTGTTCGAAACCGGTGCTGGCGGTTCAGCCCCGAAGCATGTGCAGCAGTTCGTGAAGGAGAACCACCTTCGTTGGGATTCGCTCGGCGAGTTCCTGGCGTTGGCTGCGTCGCTTGAACATCTTTCACAGACCACCAACAACGGGACTGCGCAGATCCTGGCCGACACGCTCGACCGGGCAACTGGTTCGGTGCTTAACGAGAACCGCTCGCCTTCACGCAAGGTGAACGAACTCGACAACCGCGGCAGCCACTTCTTCCTTGCGCTCTACTGGGCACAGGAACTGGCCAAGCAGACTGACGACACGGCACTTGCTGCAAAATTCGCTCCGATTGCCGAAGCGCTTACGTCGAAGCAGGCCGAGATCGTTGACGAACTCAACGCCGTGCAGGGCAAGCCTGTCGACATCGGTGGCTACTACATGCCCGACGATGCGAAGGTCATTGCCGCGATGCGCCCGAGCGCAACGTTCAACGCAATCATCGACGCGATCTGATCCAGCATCCGCTCGAAATGGATTCGTGATTGCTCCCCGATCGGCCTCAGCCACCACTGCTACACCGACCACGAGTCCGAGTACAACAGAGACGCCTCAGACCACCACCACTGAGAACACGACAACGACCCTTCCTTGAATCGGCCGAATCCCGGCGCTAACTACGTCGAACGCCTGACCGATTTGGCCCTCACAGCGGATTTCACCAAGGCCAAAACGGGCAGTACGATGTCGTCGCTGCGCTCGTAGCTCAATTGGATAGAGCATCTGACTACGGATCAGAAGGTTGGGGGTTCGAGTCCCTCCGAGCGCGCCACATAAGTGCAGCTCAGAACGCTGGAGCCGATCCTACAGGGTCGGCTTCTTGCTTGTGGGGGGCAATTTGGGGGGCAACTGGAGGGGCTTTCCGCTGCTGGAAGCCCCAAGATGTTTCTCACTTCCAGCAGCACTGATGTGTTTCGCAACGATCATGCAATTAGCATTACATCGCTTTAGCCAGCGGGGCCTGAGCGTTTGATCGGCGGCGGGTAATCGTGATCACGAAGAAGTTGCTGTGGGTTGGGTCGGCCGCTGCAGCGGTTGTTCTCGGGATCACAATCGCTTTGATTGTGGTTTCTGGTGGCACCAACCGTGACTCTGGTTCTGCGACCAACGCTCAACCTTCGCAGTCCGGTCAAGCGTCGACCACAACGACAACAGCCTCGGAAGATTCAAGTCTCGCTTCACAATTAGTTCGGTCTAAGTCGGTTGGCTTCTCAACTGGCCAAACTGATGCGGCTCAAGACCCCTCGCTGACGCTAAATAAGGTATGGGTCCAGCCGGGCGATCCGTTGGAAATTGGGGCAACGAATCTGGCGCCATTTTCCACGGTCCATCTTGAGATCCATTCCGAGGTTATCGACCTTGGTGATGTCATTGCCGATGATTCAGGTTCAGCGTCAACCGTGGTTACCATCCCGGCTTCGTTAGTGAACGATCAGGGTATCCACATGATCGTCGCCAATGGCATCGATTCCTCTGGCCAGCCATTTGAAATAACGAAACAAATTCGTGTCGGGTTCGATTCAGAGGCGCCGTGGCTCGATCCGTTTGGTTCGCCCGGCAGGATTGCAATGTCGACGAATGAGATAGACACCTCTGCTGGTTCGCAGACGGTAACGATTACTTTGGGAATTCACGATGACTTGTCGGGCTTCGATACCGGCCAGTTCAACTGGATTAGTGAAGATGGGACGATTCGGCCATGGGCGCCACTTAGGAATTTGGGATACTGCTACCCCGGTGCTCTGTGCTCTATACGAAGTGGCGACGACATCAACGGAACCTACGCCGCTACGGTTCAATTCCCCATAGGCGGTCAGCAAACGAAATACACGTTTATGGGATTGATGCTTATGGATCGGGTCGGAAATGTCCGTACCTATTGTGATGTTCAGGCCAACATCATGGGACCATGCGACGTAAATCTCACGACACTCGCGTACGCGGCCGGATCATTCGATATCACCCAAACAGGTGCCGGAGATTCGACGGCACCGACAATCGAACCAAATGGCGCATCAGGAGCCATGTCGATATCGACCAACACAATCGACACCTCTAGCAGTGCTCAGAACGTCATGTTTTCCCTAGGAATTCAGGATCCCTTGTCGGGCTTTGATAGTGGTTCCATGAGTTGGCATCTGGTTGGATCAAGAGGGTTGATCGTTACATGCATTTCGAAACTGATGGGTTCGGTTGGCACCGAATTCTTTTGCAAGATCGATTCTGGAGACGAACAAAATGGCTCGTACTCAGGTGCTATCCATTTTCCTGCATACAGTCCGCCGGGAACATACGAGTTTCGAGGTGTGACTCTCAGGGATAAAGCAGGAAACTACGTGTCCTACGTCGATCCGTCACATTCTGCAGTTGCCGATCATCAACTCGATTTCACAACTCTCGGATATGCACCCGGATCGTTCGACATCACTCAAATAGGTGCCGGAGACTTGGTTGGCCCATGGATTGATCAGTTCGGTTCACCCGGAGCCATTTCGTTATCGACCAATCGAATTGATACTTCAAATAGTTTGCAATCAGTAGCGATAACTTTGGCAGTCCACGACAATCTTTCAGGCTTCAAAAATGGTCAGTTCAACTGGACAAACGGGGACGTCTCAGTATCGACCTGCGTTTTCAGGGGTGGTTCATGCGACATCACGTCTGGAGATCAACTCAATGGCACGTATGCAACGGCGGTCCGATTCGCCGCCAACAGCCCAGCAGGGGTTTACAAGTTCACGCGATTGACAATGTTTGATTACGCCGGAAACAACGTTGGTTACTGCGATTCATCGAACACTTCGTGTTTCGGCGGCGAAATAGACATAACGACACTCGGATACGCCGCAGGATCACTTGACATCGTCAACGGACCATAAATGCCAGTCGGGGACGTCGAGCGGCTCAAGACTGTTGGGTGACGGTCAGTTTTTGATGCAATTTCGTTCGGCGCTCACCCGACGCATTGCAAGCGAACTAAACAACCACTGACATGGAAGATCGATCGTTCAGGAGAAAGCAATTAATGACCGATGAAGAACATCCAACTCGGCGTTCACGCATCTTTGGCGGACAGGCGACCCGAGCAGAGTTGTATGTGATCGCCATTGTCATTCTCGTCCTTGGCTTTGGCTCGGTCGGAGGAGCGATCGTCGTATCCAATAGCGGCGGTGGGCAAGAGGCCACGGTTGCAGAGAGCGATCAGACAACGGCTACATCCGCAGTCAATTCGTCGACGGAAAATGCAAGTACCGGAAACGACGCCGTGGATACTTCATCGCCTATCGCGGCTTCGCCTTCAACTGCCATCAATGGGCAGGTAACCCCGGGGACAAATTCTGCGGATGAAACTGCTCCGACGACTACGACTCGGTATACGACAACGACGCGCGACCCCAAATACCTTCAACCGTTTATCGGAGAAGCACGGACGCTGTCCTACTTGGGCGCTGGCTACATCTGCGCTTGGGACTTCCAAGCATTGGGCGGCTGGGGCTGGGGCTTCGATCCAAAAGAACCGTGCAACCGACAATTCGAGGCATACATCGCATCACACTGTGGCGTTCGAGGTGACCAACCTTGGTACCCGGGATCGCTTGGTTCGTGGACGGGCACAATCTTTTCTCAAAGATGCGATGAATGGGAAGCACGCGACCTTCCTATTTATTACGGCTGATTGACGCCGTTAAAAACACTTGCGCTGCACCATTCGCAGATCCCACAGAAATTGATACTCCCCGAAAAGCGGCGAGCCAACAACAGTGACTGGGCTTTCACCTAGTCGCTAAGTCAGGAGGCGTCGACGAAGGATGCGTCGACGGCTTCTTCCCGGTGTTGGTGGAGTTTCTTTCCGGTCCGGACTACTAGCCACGATTCCCAGCCGTCTTGGGCAACGACATCAGCCGCAACAACGGCTGCTCGGGACGGTGAGTTCCAAATCGTTCCGTCTGCGAGTTGGAATCTGCCGTCGAGAAGAATCGTTGCGTGATGCACCTCTCCTAGTTTCGGGCGTCTGAATTCGACCGGTTCGTTCGCCGTAAGTGAGCCGATGTCGATGAGATCTTTGACGGTGACTCTTCGACCGCTGGCGTCCTTTGTTTTATACGGGGCTTTCGCTGTGGTGCTTGGAGTCGAAGCGGAGGCGACGGGGGCCGGGGGTTCGTGGTCGGCATCGATATCGACGATCTTTCGTCCTAAGTCGTCCTGATAGAGGGTTACCGGAATCACTGTTACGGGCACGCTGTTTTGTTGGAGGAACTCAAGTGCTGATCGGGTTCGTCCGTGAAAGTCGCGTGCAATGAGCACCAGCGACGGAGATCCGGAGATGACTACGGGTGTTGATGTTTCGGTGAACTCTTGCCAGTCGCTGAAGAACGCTTGTTGACCAGCGTGGCCGTCTGCATTGCGGTTGTAGAGGCTTGCGATTTCGTCGAGGCTGGTTGTTCGTGCCCATCTGTTTCTTTCGGAGTCTCGATAGAACGTTCCTTCACCATTTCGCCGCTTCTTCGGTGCCATTTCCTTCTCCAGTCATGTCGAACTGCTGAGACATCACACAGACGGCCACCACTCCACGATGAACGAAGGGTTGGGGGGCAACTTGGGGGGCAACGCAAGGCTGCACTCCAAAACATCAGCAATGACGTACCAGCAGGATTCCCAGTGTTTTGGGTACTTCTGGCGACGTCTGAACACCTACGTAGAGCCTCGGTCTGACTACGGATCAGAAGGTTGGGGGTTCGAGTCCCTCCGAGCGCGCCACCTGCTTTCGCTTGTACGTCCGGGTTTCTCCATGTGAGGTGTCAGTTCCTGAACACTCAGGAGTACTGATGCTCAGCCACCTGCTCAGCCACGGAACAGCAACTGCACCTTCACAGGCGTCAAACCTGTGCCTCGTCGAGACCCCGAAGGTTCGGTGAGTTGCAGATGGCGAAGGCATCAAATGGGGCGGGTTCAATCTTCCCGGTCAAGAATCGGGATGGGAAAGTCACCGGTTATCGGGTTGAAATGAGCCTTGGGTTCAAACCGAACGGGAAGCGGGCGCGTACTCGCCGGGTCGTCAAGACCCTGCGAGAGGCTCGGGATCTGCGAACACGGCTGGCGTCGGATCTTCTCGATGGCCGCCTCTCAACTGTTCAGGCGGACACGGTGGCGAGTTACGGACTCCGCTGGGTTCGGGAAGTCAAGGCCCTACAGGTTCGTCCCACGACGGCTGCCGACTATGAAGATCGGCTTCGACGTTGGATCCTTCCGAGTTTGGGTCACATCCGGCTTATTGACCTTCGTCCGCAGCAGATCGAGGCTTGGATGGCGGAACTGCGGCAACGTGGCCTGAGTGCTGCAACAGTCAACGGCTCGCGACAGATTCTCAATGCGCTGTGCAAGCACGCTGCTCGAACTGGGGTCCTTTCCTCCAATCCGGTGCTGGCGACCGATCCCGTGAAGCGGCAATCCACGGACCCGACGCAGGTTCGGCAGCATTGGGGGCTAGATGAGATGTGGAAGGTTCTCGAAGCGGCAAGGAACGATGAACTCGACACGTTTCTTCACCTGCTGATTCACACAGGAATGCGACCCGGAGAGGCTCTCGGGTTGCGGTGGCAGGACATCGACCTCGACGGGAGATTGGTCCACATTTCAGGGACCCTCAAAGAGAGTCGGACCCTCAACTCAGATGGCAGTGGAGTGGTTCGACTGCTTCGCAACAGCACCAAGACCGAAGCAAGCCATCGAACTCTCGCAATCTCCGAGGCTCTTGCCGAGTCACTGATCCGTCAACAGATGCGTCAATCGATTCAGCAAGCGGCTTCAGTCGAGCGCTGGACAAATTCGGGTTTCGTGGTCACCACCGTTGTGGGGACACCGTGTTCGTTGTCCAATGTTCGGAAGATGTTTCGAAAATTCGTAGCGGAGATTGATGTGCGCTACATCCGGCTTCATGACATTCGCCATAGCGTTGCAACGGCGTCACTGAACGAGGGCCGAATGCCGATCGAGCAGACAAGTCAGGCGCTTGGACACTCACGGATCGACACCACAAAGCGCATCTATGCAAAGAATGTGCCTCGCTACAACCTTGAATTCATCGAGGGCATGAGCCGAATTCTGCCTCCGTCTCCAAATCGTGACGCAGGTCAGCCTTCGAGAGACTGGGCTTCGACTGCAGTGAAGTCGGAACCCGCGCTTAAACAACCGGAGTCGTTCCCATCGACCGATATACATACAACCAAACGGTGACGGAGACCCTAAACGTGGTCTGAGGTGACCTACTTCCACGTCATTCGGTTCCCGGCCTCCCCGCTTTGCAGCCTTACGGCTGCTGCAGCGGGAGGGATGGCGAATTTCTTGGATCCCGCAGATCCCGGGCCATTCCGGGATGTAGAAACCCTTCTATTTCCAGCATTTTTGACGTGGCCGAAAGACATTCGGGGATATCCCGGACGCTGTGGGGGACCACCATCCCCATGTCGATCCCGCGTCGTTGGAGGGATCAGACCCTTCGTCGAAGGTTTCACTCTTACTCCGTGGGCTAATTGAAGGCTCTTCTTTCCGCATTTTTGTCACTATTTCACTGACTTTCTTGGCGCATCTTTCACCCAGCGCTCCGAGCGCAGCACGTGTTTCATCGTTGGTGAGGCCGCGTGGAGTACCTGTGGAGTCGAGCAGGTCAGCCAATTGTTGCGCGTGAAGTTCTGCGCTGAGACCCCGTGTGTTTTCAGTGACCTTGTGGTGCAATGTTGGGGTGGTCTCTCGTTTGAGGGCGAGGTGTTCGAATCCCCCGTGCATGCGGGCTGCGTCACGTCGAAGGAAGATCCGACCGGTTCGATCGGCTGTCATCCGGATCACTAAGTCAACGTCTCCAGATTTTGCACTTGCTCCGCGCGCGCCTTTGGAATGATCTTTCCCTACGTGGTCGATACGCAGGACCGCGACTCGTGCTTGTTTCATTGGAAGTTCGAAGAGTCTGTAGAAGGCATTCCACGTGTCGTTGCTGTTTTCATCTCCGTTCACGACTCTCGAGACGGTGTCGATGATGACAAGTTTGATGTCATGTGCCTTGACGATTTGGGCGAGTTGCGCCCCTCCGGCTGCCGTATCGAACGGCTCCAAGATCGGGTACCACAGGTAGATCAAGTTTTCGAAATTGCCCGGCTTGTATCCGAACTCCAGAAGTCGAGATTTAACGTCTGTCTCAATGTTGTTTTCCATATCGATATACAGCACCTTTGTCTTTCGAGTAGGGCGACCCAAGACCGGTTTACCGAGAGATACGGCTACAGCAATCTCAAGTGCGAGAAGCGACTTCCCGATCTTTGCTTCTCCTACGAGTGCTGTGAGCCGGTCCTCAGCGAGGATCCCTTCAACGATCCACTTCTCTCCGACAAAGGGTGTTGTCATCAAAAGGTCGAGGTCGACGTAACCGGGGAGTTCGGTAACGCAACCAGTGAATTTGGATGAATTTACGTGGGCATACATGTGAATCAATTTTCCTTTCGGGGTTTCCGGTTGATTTCCGGGTCGATGAATCCAGCCTTTCGGGCTAGGGAGATGCGCCGTGCTGCTGTGGAGACAGCAATACCAAGTGATTCGGCGACGTAGCGCTGCACTGGCTTCGCTAGGCGATACGCATCGCTGTAGAGCGACGCAACGAGAAGTAAATCCTCGCGGGTGAGGTCACGGGTGCTGTCAGGTCCTGACCATTGGTGGATGAAGTCTTCGGGAGACAAATCTGTCTGTGACGACGAATCTCCGCTCAACTTCTCGGGGTGTTGAGTTGTGAACTCCGTTCTGGCATTTCGGATCAGTTCAGCAAGACCGAGGTTTCGAATGACCACTGGGGTAACGAAACCATCGGTTTCAGCCGACTCAATCGCGATTGCTCCTACTTCGAAGCGGCCGCGGACCATCTTGAAATCGAGAAACACTCTGAGTCGGCCATGGTTTGGAGACTCAACATCGAGGACAACGTCAGCGTCACGAGGGGTTTGGTTGTATGACATGTACTAACTATATCACCAAAACAGCGAACCACACAAATTTGGGATTCTCTAAGTGCAACCGCTGATTGATCTGCTTCGCTGCGCAGTAGACCGAATCGGGCCTGATGGTCCCGGACCGGAGCCATTTCGAGATGGGCGGTCCCGTTAGATCTAACCAACTCGCCTCAACTTCGTCCCCAGAAGTTGCATGGGGTTGAGGTTCGGCCATGGGAAAATTGGCTCTGAAACTTTGAGGAGTCGAAATGACGCGAGAAGAAGCAAACGAACGTGCCGCTCAATGGACGCGATCACGCGGCCGTGCGAACACTTTTCAGAGTCCCCGTCAACGAGTCGGGCAGGATCGGTTAGATCTAATGGCAGAGAAAAGCCGTCGCCGAGGACCGTTGGTAGGCCGGTATGTCACCGCGCGCGTGCTGGAGCGTCGCTAGAGATTCAAACTAGGCAAACTCGCAACAATCTCGTTTGTCCGCATCGAGACGGTGACGATCCGTCGCACAAGGTCGAAGATGTAGGTCGGGTCGTCGTGTTCGATAGCCCAGTCATTGGGGTCATTGACGATCCCAGAGTCTTTGTCCGGCTTGACTTGATAGCGGTCAACGACCCAATCCAATGCTGACTTAGACCCAACCATGTAGCGATGAGCATCTGGAGGAATGCCAGTTATGGACACCTCAGAATTGAATTCAATTCGTGTTCGATCAGTGAGTTTTCCCTCGCGACCATAAGAGAGTTTCGTTACGGAGATTCTCGAGAGAGTTTCGGCACCAGACGTGAAATTCAGGGTTGGCCAAGGGTCGACACGTTCGTAGTTGAGGTGCAAATCGGCCAGTTCGCTTCCCGAGTGAACAAACTTCGCGAAATCATTGGAATTGGCCGGTAGCGGAATCCGTGGGGCGGTCTTCTTCAAGTCGGCGGAGAATCTCTCTCGATACGTCGGATGGTGCAGAACTCCGTAGACAAAATTGAAGATGTCCTCGTTCGAAATCTGCATCTCAAACCGATGGCGGAGCATTGAGAGGGTTCCGGCGGCGATTCCTGACATGCGCCCGCGGCTCGGCTCTTGGTCTTCAAAAAGCCCCGGACTTCGAACGGCGTCTGTCTTGGCTTCCTTCTCGTAGACCCAGAGTGGAAAACAGGTTGAACCACTAATTCCCCACAATCCAAGGTCGGGAACAGAATCGACCATGAAGACTCCAAATGGCGAAGGGGACCCTTTTGCTGGAATGCAGATCACACGATTCTCTGAATCTGCTTCCGGAAACAAGCGCTCAAGTTGGTAGCGCGTGTTGTTCAGATCAGGGTGGAAGTTTACGTGTTCCTTCACGAACGGACGGTATGTGGACTCTCGTATGAACTCATCGGGTCGCTCGTACTCGCGACGAGAGGCAATACGATCGAAGTCGGCGCGATCCCAACTGAAAAGAGTTGGATCCAGTGTCACGAACTTCCTAATTGAATCGACTCGCTGACCGCGTTTACTCGGTGGATTAGGGAATTCGCGGTAGTACTCGCGAAGTTGGGAGTTGTAGAAAGAAACCATTTTCTTGGCATTTCGCTGGACGCGATCCAGCGAAAAGTTGTAATTCCATGCATCACGGTTCGTTTTCAGCCCGCTTGTCTGCATGATGAAAAGACCCGAGGAATCTGGAGTCTCGAGGAGCGGAAAGAACTCTTGAAATTCCTCTGACCGAAGGTTCACCCAGTCGCCGAAATCATTCGGGTCGAGAACTGTCCATGGGACTGCGTCGAGCACCTCATCGGTCGAGTACCCGCGCACCAAGGCAAGTTTTTGGTCGCGAGTCATGTAGTCATCAACTGAGGAAAAATGAATCTCACCCCCCATCGCCGGGACTGGCCCGGGTTCTTTCACAAGCACGGTGACCGCAATTCCAACGCGAACGTTGAAGACATTTCCGCCCTCGCGACGAAGGGAGTCACCAGTCAATCTCGAATTTCCACGTAGGTCGAAGCAATACACGTGGTGAAACTCTGATGCGAGCGTCTTCCTGAAACCATCAAACGTGTTTGAGTCGATGAATCCGCCGTTTGTTACGAAGGCAACGATTCCACCCCCATCACAACTCAATACTCTGTTCGCGGACCAGCGGAACGCTCGAACATACGAGTCATAGAGACTGTTCTTCAGTTTCGCACTGGAACTTCTCGCATAAGTCTCCGCTATAGAACCGTCGAGTGTTGGGTAAGTTAGATTTTGATTGTTGTCATTTTGACTCGACTGGCCAACTGAATATGGCGGATTTCCAACGATGACGCGGATGCCGAGACCCTTCTGATGCGTGGCACGTTCGTTGTTGATCGGGAAGACGTCCATTGATCCGGTGCCGTCACCGGCCTCTCCGAGTTGGAATGTGTCGGTGAGGACAATGCCGTCGAATGACTCGTAGTCGGCTTTGCCTAGTTCGCTAACCACTACGTCATGGAATGTGGATTCGATGTTGATTGCGGCGATGTAATAGGCGAGCAGAAGGTATTCGTTGCTATGAAGTTCGCGCTTGTACTTTCTCGCTAAGTCTTCGGGTTTGATGATTCCGGATTGGAGGAGTCGGACGGTGAAGGTTCCGGTGCCGCAGAAGGGGTCGAGGATGTTCACGCCCTCGTCAGTCATTGACATCCCGTTGAAGTGTTTGCGCAGGGCGTGGTCGGCGGCGTGGAGGACGAAGTCGACAAGTTCGATTGGGGTGTAGACGATGCCGAGTGATTCGGCGGCTTTGGGAAAGGCCTTGGAAAAGAAGCCTTCGTAAAGTTCGGTGATGATCTTCTGTTTGCCTGCGGCGTTGTCGATGCCTTCGACTCGCATGCGGACACTGTCATAGAAACCTTCGAGCGATTCGGTTTCCTTATCGAGGGAATGCTCGTCGAGTAGGTCGATCATTCCTTGCATTGCCTTCGAAACCGGGTTTGATTCGGTGAAAGCGAATTCGGTGAAGAGCGCTTCAAAGATCGGTTTGGTGATGAGATGCTGGGAAAGCATCGTGATCGCGTCATCACGAGTGATGCTGTCGTTGATGGTCGCGTGAAGTCCGGCGACGAAATGATCGAATGCTTCACTGACACCCACGTTGGGGTCTTCAATGAGGGCGGTGATTCGTGTGTGATGGCGGGCGGCGATATCGGCGACGTCTTTGGCCCAGTCTTCCCAGTAGTGGCGTGTGCCGACTTTGAGAACCAACTTGGCGTAGATGCCTTCTCGGAGTTCGTCGATGGGAAATCCGAGTTCGAGTTGGCGCTGCTTTTCAGGATCGTTGGGGTCAGTTGGGTCGGTTGCGTCATCATCGATGTCGGTAACCGAGATGATTTCAATGTTGTCAGGCGGTTCTTCGTTCAGGTCAAGACGATTGATCGTGATGTTCATGCGGTCATCGTGTGATCGCAACGCGTTAAGTACCTGCCACACCGCTTGGAAACGCTTGTTGTCTGAAAGTGCTTGCTCTGGGGTTTGGTCTGACGGGATACCTACAGGCAGGACGACGTAGCCGAATTTCTTGCCCTCTCCGGCTTTGCGCATGACACGGCCAACGGCCTGAATCACATCAACCTGAGAATTACGAGGTTCTAGGAACAAGATTGCATCAAGAGCAGGAACGTCAACGCCTTCAGTAAGGCACTTGGCGTTGGAAAGAATCTTGCAACTGTCATCGGCAGGTTCGGTTTTCAGCCAATGGAGAAGTGATTCGCGCTTCAGCGAATTGAATTTTCCATCCACGTGATCGACATCAACATGGAATTGGGAGTCGAGTTTGGCTTTGTTGTTCCACTGCGATGCAATCTCGGCGAAGAGGCCCGTGAACTTCTTTGATTGAGCGATGGTGTTTGAGAACGCCACGGCCCGCTGCATTGGCTCGGGATCTGACGCGAACGAGGTGCCAAGAGCATCACGTTTCGCAAGGGCGTTGACACAGCCGACAATGCGGGTTGCGTCATCAAGTTTGATTTCGTTGTTTTCGTCCGACAGTTGTCGTTGGAACGCGCGCGAAACCGCGGCCTCGTCAACGGCGAGGATCAGAACCTTGTAATCGGTGAGGAGATCGCGTTGTACTGCTTCGTGGAATCCGAGTCGGTAGAACTCGGGGCCATAGAGCGTCTGGTCGTCCATTGACGCCAGTACTGCATCGGCTCCCGATGCTTTACCCTTCGCCGAGTCGCTGAACACGCGCGGCGTGGCAGTCATATAAAGGCGCTTGGCGCCTTTCACATAGTTGTTGTCATGCACACGCGTGAAGTTCGAGTCGTCCTCACCAGCGATGGTGACACCTGTGGTGCGGTGTGCTTCGTCGGCGATGATGAGGTCAAAATCGGGAACCCCGTTGGCTTGGGCGGCTTCGATGACGGGAAGTGATTGGTAGGTGGAGAAGAACACGGTCATGTTCTCCGTACCTGAGGTTCGCTTGTATTGGGCAACGATCAGGTCAGGGTCGGTCGTTGCCGGGAGTACGAGGTCGTAGGGGGAGATGTCCTCGGTGTTGCCTCGTTTCCCGGCCTTTGAGTCAGAGCAAATCGCCAAAGGAGCGAGAGGAATAGTGGCGTCTGCAGTCCACTCTTTGAGGGTTTGTGACAGCAGCGAAATCGATGGGGTGAGGACGAGGACGTTGCCGCCTGCTCCTACGAGTTCTTCTGCGATTCGCTGGGCAGTGAAGGTTTTGCCAGTGCCGCAGGCCATGATGAGTTTGCCGCGATCAGAGGTTTTGAAGCCGCTGAGGGTTTCGTCGAGGGCTTGGGTTTGATGCGGGCGTTGAGTTTTGCGGGGACAGACCTTCAGCGCTTCGAGATTGTTGAGATCCCACTGGCCCCAGTCAATGGTGGATTCATCAAGATCTTCTATCCCGATACGTTGAACGGGTTTGTCTTGACCGCGCAAAGCATCTTCAGCGTGCTTTGACCAGTTGCTTGATGTGGAGACGATGATGCGGTTCGTAAACGGTGCTTTGCCAGATGCGGTGAAGAATGAGTCAATGTCGCTTTTGTTGATGGTGTTTGTTGGTGCGTAGCACTTGCATTGGATGGCGGTGTATCCGGATCCGTCTGCGTTTTCGACAACAAGGTCAATACCGGTGTCGACTTTGCCTTCGTTGCCGGGCCAGTCGCTCCACATCCACACGTTGTTGAACATGGATTTATAGGTGCGGTCGCTACGAAAGAACGCGGCCATGAGTCGTTCGAATCGGTCGCCAACTTCTTTGGTGTTGGTTGATGATTCGCGGATGCGTTCGAGAACGTCGTCAATCGTTGTCATGGTGTTCAGTTGCTCTCGGTTGGGTCGTCGATTTCGATGTCGGATTCGTCGAACAGGTCGCGATATTCAGACCGGATGTCTTTCAGCGGCTTCCCTGTTGGTTCGTGGATCCAGAAGTCCCATCCGCCTTCGGCTTGGGTGCCGGTGATGGCCTTCGCTGCTCCGCTTGGGTATTGGCGGTGTTCGCCGTTATCAAGTTCGATGCTGCCGTCGGATCGCACCTTGGCATAGCGGTCACTGAAGGTACTGCGCACGGGGATGAGTTTGTCCCCTGCGGCGATTAGTCCGGCATCAACCAGAGTTGAGAGATACACGTAGGTTGACGACCCGTTGTCAGGCATGGGGTGTGTGATGTTCACCCGATGGCCTTCAGGGACCGGCCAGATCGTCAGAATGCTTCGGGCGAGAAGACGAGTCCTGCTGTCGATATTTTCGGCAGTCCAACCGTCGACGCCTATTTCGATGATGTCTGCATTGAGTCGCAGTAGCGAATGTTCTTTCAGAGCGTCGCGCTTGCTCTTCTCGCCTAACCAAGGTTTGTTCGAGTTCGAACTGTTCAACTTGCCGGTGATCAAGGTGAGGTTCCCAAGCGTGTCGACGAGTTGCTTACGACCTGCTTCTGACTCACCCGGCTGGAGGGGCCAGTTCGCTTCCCATCTGCGGGGCATGACGTGTTCGATGCTGAGCGTGCCTCGCGGGCAGCGGGCCTCTGCCTTTGGCGACGGTCCATCTGTGGTGAATCCACGTCGCTGATCTTCGAGTGCTTCGAGAATGAACCGGACACGTGGTCGCCGAAGGCGCCGATAGATGGGGAGTGTTGCGATTTCGCGCACGACTTCCTCGTCGTCTGGCCAGTACGAGGAATCGGATGTCTGTTGACGAAAAAAGGTTTCGACGAAATCACCGGCTTCTGCGCGTGGCCCTTTGCGAATCTCCGCGACAAGTTGGGCAAACACAAGGTTGTGACGTTTCGTGGTTGCTCGAACAAGCATCCGTCGAACGAGGAAACTCTCGATTACTCCAAGCGCCTTCGAGAGTTGCGATATCTCAATTGGGTCTTCCTCGGGGTCGAGAAGAACTAGGACTACAGCGCGAACGATGTCCACATCGAGGGCCTGCATCCGGTAGGAGAAGAGTCCGAGCCGGGAGATATTGCTATCTGAGTTGGTTGCTGACTTGAGGAAATCCTCGTAAATCACCGAGGACCGATGGATCTGTTCCAACAACTCGGCCATCGAGAGACCGCAAACATGGTTGGCGTAGTTCTTGAATTGTGCGAACACTTCTTGAGCAGCAACTGGCTCACCGAGTCGGGAAACGAGGAACGAATTCAAGAACATCGACGCGCGCGGATAGCGCAAACGTCCGACGCTGTCTTCTTCTTCCCAGAACGCCGTCTCAAAGTGCTTCCAATACATCTCATAGGAGCGCTCAGTATTCGCGCCCTCTTCGAGGAGTTTCTGAAACACAAAGTTCTTAATGAGATCAGCGGCGCTGAGTTGAGCGCCACGTGAATTCAACGTCTCGAAAATCTCTTGAGCGTTCTCATCACTGTCAAGATCAATAACTACGAGT
>CAMAYJ010000022.1 GCA_945862505.1 Bifidobacterium breve
GCCCGAACCGTCACATTCACACCGAGTTCGAGCAGCTCATTGGCGAACTGCTGGACCTTCGCAGGCGATGAACCAGTTGTTGGCCATCCGGGCGTGTCATTGAGGGGGATGAGGTTGACGTGGGCGCGCAGTCGTTTGGTTGCCGCGGCCAGTTCACGTGCGTCAGACGGCCGATCGTTGACGTCGGCGATCATGGCCCATTCAAACGACAGACGTCGATTTTTTACCTTCAGGTACTCCTCGCACGCGTCGTACAGATCGGCGAGCGGATAGCGACGGTTGATGGGCACGAGTTCGTCGCGCAACTCATCATTTGCGGCATGGAGAGACACGGCAAGGTTGACCGGGAGTGGTTCATCAGCAAGTTTGCGAATGCCAGGAATGATTCCAACGGTGGAGATCGTGAGATGGCGAGCCGAGATGCCGATGTCGCTGTGTATGCGATGCACGGCTCCGATCATGCGGTCGTAATTCGCCATTGGTTCACCCATTCCCATGAACACGATGTTGGAAACGCGGCGGGGCGTTGGACCTTCGTTCGCTCGTCGAGCAGCGCGCACAACTTGTTCGACAATTTCGCCAACGGTGAGGTTCCGCTCGAATCCGCCCTGACCTGTTGCGCAAAATCCGCAGGCCATCGCGCAACCGGCCTGTGTGCTTACGCACACCGTTGAGCGTTCGGGGTAATGCATGAGAACGGTTTCGACTGAGGCGCCGTCGGCAAGTTTCCAAAGCCACTTCACGGTGTCGCCGTCAGCAGTGGCTGATTCGGTCACCATCTCGAGTGCCGATGGAAGGGTTTCAGCGAGCTGCACTCGAAGCGCAGCGGGCAGCGATGTGATGTCTTTCGGCTCGGCGAAGTCGACGTAGAGGCCCTTCCATAACTGGTCGAGGCGGTATCGCGGCTCTCCGTCGAGGATCTGGGTGAGCGCATCTCGATCGGCATCGAAAAGCGAAAGGTTCGCTGAGGTCATGACGCGTCACCATCAGGAAGGGCCCACCAACTGTGAGCGTCATGGTGAGAAAACCCGAGATCTCGGTATAACGAAACTGCAGCAGTGTTGTCGTGCTCGACGTGCAACATGCCGACTGTGACTGACTGCGCCGCGAGATAGGCGAGCCCAGCGAGAGTTAACGCGCGTCCGAGGCCCGACCCATGGAAGTCAGGGTCCACAGCGATGACGTAAATCTCACCGAGTTCGCGTTCGCTATCGGTCGCAGGATGGATCTTCGTCCAACAGAACCCGGCGAGTTCACCATTGACCTCGTGCAGCAGAAACCCTTGAGGATCGAACCAAGGTTCGCTGATCCGATCAGCGAGTTGAGCCAGTGTCAATCCTGATTGGTCAGGATGCCAAGCAAATGCGCGGTTGTTGACCCGTAAAAACGCTTCGTCGTCCTGACCGGGCAGAAACGCCCGGGTGGGGAGGGGAGTCTCGGGGGCTGGCAGGGGTAAAGAGATTCGCAGCTGTTCAACGCGGCGCGTGAGCACAAGACCGGCGGCGATCGCCTCGGAGGCGTCAGCCTCGGTGGCGGGTTCAGACTCAAGGCGCACGAGTCGACCAGTTCTGTCTCGAAGTTCATTGCGCACGGGCGGACCCTACCGGTGTCGGCGGCAGTAGGGTCCCGTCTCCATGGCAAAGCCCCGATCTCCAAAGGGACGAGCGAAAGAAACCCTCGCCCGCCTCGACCTCGAGTATCCCGATGCGCAGTGTGAACTTGACCATCGCAATCCGTATGAACTTTTGGCAGCGACGATCCTGTCGGCACAGTGCACCGATGTTCGAGTGAACCAGGTGACTCCGGCCTTGTTCGAGCGATTCCCGAGCCCCGAGGATCTCGCGGTTGCCGATCCAATTGATGTCGAAGAGTTGGTTCGGAGCACAGGGTTCTACAAAAACAAAGCTCGTTCTTTAATCGGCATGGCTCAAGCGCTGGTTGAACGGTTTGATTGCGCAGTTCCTTCGGCCATGGAAGACCTGGTCACGGTTCCCGGAGTGGGACGTAAGACTGCAAACGTCGTGCGCAGTGTGGCTATGGATCTCCCCGGGCTTCCCGTCGATACCCATGTGGGCCGACTGTCGCTCCGGCTTGGTCTGACCACCGAAACCGATCCCGTCAAAGTCGAATACGTGCTCGACGACATGATTGAGCCTGCCGATTGGGGAAGATTCAGTTTGTTGTTGATTCTCCATGGCCGCCGAGTGTGCGCGTCGCGAAAAGCGCGATGCGTCGATTGTGTGCTCGCCGATTTCTGTCCGTCGGCATCGATCTGACCGCGAAACTTCGTCGACAAATTTGAGGGTCAGATGACACAGACCAAAAAGACCTTTGTCGCAAAAGCTGCGCGAGACGATCAAATTTTCGCGATAAGTTGACCGAGTCAGGCTCCCGCCGCCTGACACGGCGACAATCATCTGGGATCCGCCGCCCAGTGTCGCCTTGACGACGCCCCCTTGTGGGGCGTCGTCATCCTTTTTGCTCCGATTCACGCGAGCCGCGGCCGGTCGCGGCTGTCGCGATCGAAACTCCGCTGAGTCTGAAAGACTGCGTCTGTGCACAGTGAACATGCCCAGTTGTCGAGCGCGACCACCTCACTTGAGGAACTCCTTGATCGGGTGACCTCTACCGCCGAAACGGTCTTAGCTGCGGGCGATGAATCGCTTGCCTCGGATTTGTTCGAGGTCGAGCGATCGTTACGCACCGCTCACCGTCGCCTCGTGGCTGCAGCACGTCGGGCAAGCTGAAACCAGTAAACCTCTCCGGTTCATGGCGGGCCGACCGCTAGCGTCCTATGTCGTGTTGAACAGACTCGATCTCCGAGGAAGGAATGGCGACAAACTCGTTGCGGAACTCCCGCGTCCCGATCCGGGCGGCGAGGGTCCAACCGAGGCAGTTCGCACCATCATCGCTGAGGTTCGCTCTGGTGGCGATTCTGCAATTCGATCCCTGACGGAAAAATTCGACGGCGTGAACATCGCTGATTCACGTGTCAGTCGTGAAGCGCTACTCGAAGCACTCGCAACGATTCCGTCGGAACTCGCCGACGCCCTGACCGAAGCCGCTGATGCGGTTCGAACATTTCATGTTGCGCAACTTCGCGAGGAACACACTGTTGTTCGCGGAGGTATCAGCGTGACCGGTCGGTCCGTTCCCGTCGATCGTGCTGGTTGCTATGTCCCGGGCGGTCGCGGCGTCTACCCATCGTCGGTCCTGATGACGGTGATTCCCGCCCGTGTTGCCGGAGTACCCGAGATTGTCCTGTGCGTTCCGCCCGATCGAGAGACCGGAAAGATCGCGCCTGCGACACTTGCGGCGGCTGCCATTGCTGGGGCTGACGAAGTCCGAGCAATCGGGGGCGCTCAAGCGATTGCTGCAATGGCGTACGGGACCGAAACGCTTCGTCCCGTCGATGTCATCGCTGGTCCCGGTAATGCCTTTGTGGCCATCGCAAAACGCGAAGTAGCGGGGCGCGTCGGCGTGCCAATGGCCTTCGCCGGTCCTTCTGAAATTGTTGTGGTCGCCGACGAGACAGCTCCGGCCGATTTCGTAGCGATCGACCTCATGGTTCAAGCCGAACATGGCCCCGACGGACTCGCCTGGTTAGTCACCTGGGACGAAGCCGTTGCTGATGCTGTCGACGCAGCACTGGTTCGACTCGTGGCTGAGGCGCCTCGACGATCTGAGATTGAGTCGACATTCGCTTCAGGCGGTTTCTGCGCGCTGGTTGATTCTCGCGAAGCGGCGATCGCTGTCGTCAATCACATCGCCGCTGAACACGTTGAGATCATCACCGCCGATGCCGCAACGCTTTCTGCCGGGGTCCGTCATGCCGGCGCGGTATTCCTTGGTCCCCTCGCGCCCGCCTCAATTGGCGATTACGTGGCTGGTCCGAGTCATGTGTTGCCCACCTTTGGCACAGCAAGATTCGGCAGTGCCCTCACTGTCGACGACTTCACCAAACAGGTTCACGTTGTTGAAGTGACTCGTGCTGGATTCGACGCGGCTGCGCCAGTGGTTGCGGCAATTGCCGACGCCGAAGGGTTCATGACGCACGCTGAGTCGGTGCGTCTTCGTAGCCGCGCACTCGAGGCTGAATCATGATCACTCCTCGTGACAACGTTGCGCTGATGCAGGGCTACCACTCGCCTCAGGTCGATGTCGCCGTTCGTCTCAATACCAATGAAGCCCCGGATGCTCCGCCCGAGGCCTGGACCAACGCGCTCTCAAGCGCTCTCCAGAGCATCGACTGGAATCGTTATCCCGATCGCGCGGCGACGGAATTGCGGACTGCAATCGGCTCGCTCCATGGCGTCGGCCCGGAACAGATTTTTGTTGCCAATGGCTCGAATGAAGTCCTGCAGACGGTCATGCTCGCCTTTGGTGGGTCTGGTCGCACCGCGGCTGTGTGGGAGCCCACCTACGCGCTGCACAGTCACATCTCTCGAATCACAGGCACGGCCGTCATCGAAGGCGAGCGAGCAAGGGATTTCTCTACCGATATCGCTGAGGTTCGGCGAGTTATCGATGAGGCGAGACCAGAAGTCAGTTTTCTGTGTTCGCCCAATAACCCCACGGGCGTTGTCGACGATGAAACAACCGTGCGTTCTGTTCTCGAAATGGTGACCGCCATCGATGGACTGCTTGTCGTTGACGAGGCCTACGGGCAATTCGCGCCGTGGTCGGCCGATGTTCTCATTGGTGAAGATGTGCCGCTTGTTGTCACTCGAACATTTTCGAAAACATGGTCGATGGCAGCATCGCGATTGGGTTATCTGGTCGGTCCCGAGTGGATCGTGGCGGAACTCGAAAAAGTGGTGTTGCCCTATCACCTCGATGCGTTCAAACAATTAGCGGGCACATTGGCGCTGGCTCATGTCGCTGAAATGAACGAGCGCGTGAGCCGCCTCGTCGAAGAGCGAGGGCGGTTGGTCTCGCGTCTGAGCGAACTCGATGTCGACGTTTGGCCTTCGGGTGCCAACTTTGTTTTGTTTCGACCGCGTTCGGTCGACGGTGGCCATGTGTGGCAGCGCTTAGTCAATCGATCTGTACTTGTCCGTAATTGTTCGTCGTGGCCGCGCCTTGAAGGTTGTTTGCGTGTCACGATCGGTACACCCGGTGAGGACGATCTGTTCCTTTCCGCTCTTGAGGAGGCCCTCCAGTGAGTGCAACACGAACCGACGATGGTCGCCGAGCCGCAACAGTTGCTCGCGCTACCTCAGAAACTTCAATCGAGATCGAGATCGATCTTGATGGTCAGGGTCGCCACGAGACCTCAACCGGCCTTCCCTTCTTCGATCACATGCTGGCACAACTTGGTCGTCACAGCGGGTTCGATCTCATTGTGCGCGCTGAAGGCGATCTACAGATCGACGCGCACCACACTGTTGAAGACGTCGGCATCGCCGTTGGCGAGGCATTCGCAGTCGCGCTCGGAAATAAAGCTGGTGTTCGTAGGTTTGCCTCGAATCGAGTTCCTTTAGACGAAGCACTTGTCGACGTCGCGCTCGATCTTTCCGGTCGGCCGTTTCTTGTTTACGAGGTTGCGTTTCCCGGCGAAAAGATTCTGAGTGATCCGCCATTCGATCCGCAGCTGATCGAAGAGTTCTGGCGCGCCTTTGCAACTTCGGCAGCGCTCACGCTGCACATTTCATTGGTGCGTGGGGTCAACACTCACCACATCATCGAAGCAACGTTCAAAAGCGTTGCTCGGTCACTTCGTGACGCCGTGCGTATCGAAGGTGGGGGAGTTCCTTCCACCAAGGGCGTGTTGTGACGAACGATGACCGACCGCTTGTTGCGGTTCTTGATTACGGCATCGGAAATCTGCGTTCGGCCCAAAAAGCGTTGGAGCGAGTTGGCGCCAATGCCCAACTCACCTCTGATCATGGTTTGATCGCCGAGGCCGATGCCGTTGTCCTGCCTGGGGTGGGAGCATTCGGCGCGTGCATGGCCGCGCTTCGTGATCAAGATCTCGACGAGGTCGCGGTGGCCGCGACTTCCGATGGTCGTCCGTTCCTCGGGGTCTGTGTCGGGATGCAGATGCTGTATGAAGGCTCCGATGAATCTCCCGGCGCAACTGGACTTGGGGTACTGCCCGGGCGGCTGCGTCTTCTTCCCGACACCGTCAAGCGACCGCAGATGCAATGGAACCTTGTCGATGTCCGCCGGCCAAGCCGCCTCTTCGCAGCGATCGAAGATCCGGTGTGGATGTATTTCGTGCATTCCTACGCCGCCGATGGTGATGATCCATCTGTCATCGCCACCTGTGACTACGGCGGTCCGGTTGCTGCAGCTATTGAGCGCGGAGCACTTTGGGCCACGCAGTTTCATCCGGAGAAGTCGGGGGCTGTTGGCCTCGAGCTTTTACGCGGCTTTGTCGATGCGGCTCGCACAAAAGTTGGAGCCTGATGGATCTCTATCCCGCAATTGATCTTCTCGATGGTCGAGCCGTTCGTCTTTACCAAGGCGATTACGCGCGTGAGACCGTCTATAACGACGATCCGATTGCGCAAGCGAAGGAGTTTGCCGCCGCCGGCGCTCGATGGATCCATGTGGTCGACCTTGACGCTGCCCGAACGGGTGCGCCGCGTAATCGCGATGTCATCGCTGCAATCTGCGACGCAGTTGATGTGCCTATTCAGACTGGTGGCGGTGTTCGTAGTGAGGCAGCGGCCGATGCGCTGTTTGATCTCGGTGTGACTCGGGTTGTTCTCGGCACGGCTGCACTCGAGGATCCAGAACTCGTTCGACTCTTGGCTTCGCGTCACCCCGTTGCGGTCGGTCTCGATGCCCGCGGTCGCGAGGTTGCGGTGCGTGGTTGGGAAGAAGGCTCTGGCCAAGATCTCCTCGATGTCGCTCGCGGATTTGCCGATGCCGGAGTCGAGGCGCTCATCGTCACCGAAATTGGCCGAGATGGCACGCTTGAAGGTCCTGATCTCGATGGACTCGGCGAGGTTCTCGAGGCCACCGAGTTGCCGGTGATTGCATCAGGCGGCGTCGGTTCGTTAGCGGACATTGTCGCTCTTAATGCGTTGCGATCAGCCGGGCGGCGGCTTTCTGGCGCGATCGTAGGACGAGCGCTGTACGAGGGTGAATTCACATTGAGCGACGCGCTCGCATCGGTTTCTGTAAAACCCTGACTCTCGTCCTCCAGCGCGGTTCTACACTCCGAAGATGGATGCTTCCGATTGGAACTCGCGCTACGACACGGCAGAGTTGATCTGGAAAGACGATCTATGAAAACCGCTCGAATTATTCCTTGCCTTGATGTCACTGATGGTCGTGTTGTTAAGGGCGTGAATTTTGTGGGTCTGCGTGATGCGGGAGACCCCGTCGAACTTGCTGCTCGATACGACGCCGATGGCGCTGATGAACTGGTTTTTCTTGATATCACCGCAACATCTGATGGCCGAGAGACGATGGTCGACGTTGTCCGACGCACGGCTGAACAGGTGTTTATTCCTTTCACCATCGGTGGCGGCATCAGAACGGTTGACGACGCTCGCACGATGCTTCGGGCAGGTGCCGACAAGGTGTCGGTAAATAGTGCCGCCGTTGCTCGTCCAGAACTCATCAGTGAGATCGCCGAAGTGTTTGGCAACCAGTGTGTGGTTTGTGCGATCGATGCGCGTCGCCGAGCAACCGATGGCTCGGCCGCTGAAGGCTGGGAGGTCTACGTCGCTGGTGGCCGCACGCCCACTGGCATTGATGTCATCGAATGGGCGAAACGTGCAGCATCTCTTGGGGCCGGTGAAATTCTTTTGACTTCGATGGATCGCGACGGAACTCGCGATGGTTTCGATCTTGAACTCACTTCCGCAGTATCGAACGCAGTCGGAGTGCCCGTTATTGCTTCAGGCGGTGTCGGAACTCTCGATCACCTCGTTGATGGCGTCGTTATTGGTGGGGCAGACGCCGTGTTGGCTGCGTCGATCTTTCACTTCGATGACCATGCAATCGGTGATGCAAAAGCGCACATGATTGCTGCGGGAGTGAATGTTCGTCCGTAGGTCGCAGCGGTTGCTTAGGTAGTTATCTGGGCCTGAATGAAGTCCACAACGAGTTTTGCAACCTTGTTGGTGCGTCCAACAAAGAGATGATCCGCGCCGGCGACCGTGACGACGGTTGTGTTGGCCCACGCAGCGGTCGCCTCGATGGCCGAAGCGGGATTTCGGAATTGATCATGTTCAGGAATAATGAGCAGTTTGGGCCGCGGGTCGTTCCCGGCTTCTGCTGTGAGTTCGTCGAGCGGAAGGATCCGTAATGGCGGAGCGCACGCGACCCACGCCGCGATCCGGGGATCGACAATGCTTAACGACGTATCAGCACCAAACGACCAACCTGAAACGAAAACGGGAAGCGACGGACACTCGACGGTGATGGCATCAATTGCTGCGACGATGTCGGTTGCTTCACCGACGCCAAACTCGTGGCTGCCTTCCGATTTACCGACGCCGCGAAAGTTGAAGCGGAGAACAGCGAGTCCCGACTCGGGCAACAAGCGAAAGAGTTCGCTAGTTACGAGTGAGGTCATGGTGCCGCCCTGCTGGGGGTGGGGGTGGCAAAGTACGACGGCGGCATTGGCCTGCGCAGGAATGGCGAGCTCGGCCTCAAGGGAAAGTCCATCGGCGGTGGAGAGTGCGAGGGGGTGGGGGGCGAAGTCGTCGATCACGACTGGAGACGGTACCGTCGTGTCGTGACCTCGCCGCAGACCACTGACCGACTCACCGACGGCGTCGGTGTCGACGGAGAGAAACTTCCCATTCAGATGCTGAATGATCGTGTTCTCGTGCATCTCGGTGGGCCTGAAGGGGAGCGTCGCTCCTCTGGCGGCATTCTCATCCCGGCAACAGCTCAAATCAGCAAGCGCCTGGTATGGGCCGAAGTCATGGCCGTTGGTCCCAATGTCCGTTCAATGGAACCAGGCGATCAGGTGCTCTTTAGTCCGGAGGACCGCTACGAAGTTGAAGTCCGGGGCGACGACTACATCATCCTGCGTGAACGAGATGTCCACGCTGTTGCCTCTGAACGGTTGTCTGAGGGCAGCACCGGCCTCTACCTCTAGCTCCGTGAGGTCGAGAAACTCCGTTCGTGAACGGTGAGACCCACCGCTAGCGTGGCGGAATGCCTGAAAGCATTCCGATCGCCGTCACTGCGGAACAACTTGCTGCGGTGGTCTACAACGCCGACGGTCTCGTGCCCGCCATCGTGCAAGAAGAAGGCACCGGCAAAGTATTGATGATGGCGTGGATGAACGCCGATTCGTTGCGTCAAACATTTGAAACTGGGCGCACGTGGTTCTGGAGTCGGTCGCGCCAGGAGTACTGGTGCAAAGGCGAAACCTCGGGCGACCGTCAGTACGTTCGCGAGGCCTATTACGACTGCGACGGAGATACGTTGCTGTTCGTTGTTGAGCAAGAAGGTAAAGGCGCGTGCCACACAGGCAACTTTTCATGCTTCTTTACCGCCTTCGGCGAAGGTGACTGATCTTGGACATGTTGCCCTCTCGCGATGACTTTCATGCCCTCGCTGCCGACCACAGCGTCGTGCCGGTGTGGCGTGAACTGCTCGCTGACCTGATTACGCCAGTGGCCGCATTCGCGCGGCTGTGTGGCGACGATCGGCCCGGGTTCTTGTTCGAATCTGTGGAACATGGCGAGCGTTGGAGCCGATTCTCGTTCGTCGGACGCAATCCGATCGCCACTCTCGTCTTGCGAGACGGAATCGTGACGGTCGATGGAGAACTCCCCGCGGCGATGCCGCGTGATCAGGGAATCCTCGCCGCCATCGAGTGGTTGTTGGCTGCTTACCGGTCACCATCTCTTGATGCACTCCCGCCGCTTCACGGTGGAGTTGTTGGGTACCTCGGTTACGACGTCGTACGCGAAGTTGAAGATCTCGCCGAGACTCCGCATGACGCGACCGGATACCCCGATGCGGTTATGGCTGTTATCGGGCAGTTGGCCGCATTCGACCATTTCCGCCAACGCGTCACGCTCATCGACAATGTGCTCGTTCCCGATGGTGCAACAACTGCGGACCTTGATCGCCTCTACGACGAAGCCGCACTTCGCCTTAAACAACTTGCGGCCGATGGAGCCAGTCCACTGGCCGAACCGATGGTCGATCCACCTTCACCGTCACCCGATCTTCCTGATGTCACCGGGTCGATGACCTACAGCCAGTGGGAGAGTGCGGTCGAGGTCGCCAAAGAACGCATTCTCGATGGCGACATTTTTCAGGTTGTCCTGTCGCAGCGATTTTCGTTTGAACTTGGTGCTGACCCGTTCGATTTCTACCGCGTACTTCGTCAGGTGAATCCCAGCCCGTATATGTATTTCGTTCGGATGCCTGAATTGAGTCTTGCGGGCTCTTCTCCAGAGCCAATGGTGAAACTCGTTGATAATCGTGTGATCTCGCGTCCGATCGCCGGAACTCGTCGTCGAGGCGCAACCGAAGAAGAAGATCGCCGACTTGGCGCGGAACTTCGTGAGCACCCCAAAGAAATCGCCGAGCACGTGATGCTCATCGATCTTGCTCGCAACGATGTTGGTCGTGTGGTCGAGTTCGGCACTGAACAGGTCGACGAAATGATGGTGCTCGAGCGCTACAGCCACGTGATGCACCTCACTTCTCAGGTTTCCGGCGAACTTGCGCACGGCAAGACGCCGATCGATGTGCTTCGCGCCACGCTTCCCGCAGGCACCGTTTCTGGTGCGCCAAAAATTCGCGCGATGGAGATCATCGACGAGCTCGAACCGGTGAAGCGTGGTCCCTACGCTGGCGTCGTTGGCTATATCGATTTTTCGGGAACGATTGATACTGCGCTGGCGATTCGCACGCTTGTGGTTGGAGCGGACGGAATCGCGCATGTACAGGCGGGCGCAGGCATCGTCGCCGACAGCGTGGCCGAGCACGAAGATCTTGAATGCCGGAACAAGGCACGCGGGCTCTTGAGCGCAGTTCCTGGTGCCCGGCGGATGACGGCCCAACGTCGTGGCGAACCCAACGACTGATCTCGCTGGTGCATGTCACGGCTCTTAGTGCGACACTCGTGGCGTGAAGGATTCATCGGCTGAAGAGATTTCTCGCGACTACCAACTGCTTTGCGGTTCCGGCGGTGACGGAATCGTTGAACGCGATGTTGTCAAAGTGACGGGAACAGACTGTGCTCGCTACCTCCAGGGTCAACTGAGTCAAGACGTCGTTGCGATGGCGGGCGACAGCGCGTGGTCTTTTCTTTTGGGGCCGAACGGAAAGGTCGACGCGTGGCTTCGTGTGCATCGACTTGATGCCGAGAACTACTTGCTCGAGGTCGATCAGGGTTGGGGTGACATCGTCGTGGCCCGATTGAAGCGGTTCCTTCTCCGTACAAAGGCCACGATCAGCGAACCGCAGCGCGCGCAACTTGTGCAGCGTCGCTGGAGTTCTGAAACCATTCGTCTCGGTGTCGATGAGGTCGGCGACGAACTCGTCATCGCTCCGGTGGGGCCCACAGTCGCAGGTACCGATCTGCTGGTGCTCGATGATGCCGCAACCAAAGTTGGGGACCTTTCAGCCGACTGGGTTTCAAGCGAGTCGCTCGATCGCTATCGAATCGCTCATGGCATCCCGAAGATGGGGGCAGAACTCACGGCGGACACAATCCCCGGTGAAGCAGGTGAATGGGTGATCGACGCGTCGGTGAGTTTCACCAAGGGTTGCTATACCGGCCAAGAACTTGTTGCTCGAATCGACAGTCGTGGGAATAACGTTCCGCATCCCATCCGGTTGCTGGTGCTCGATGTCGATGCTGCAATTGGTGATGAGGTGCTGGTGGACGGTGCAACTGTTGGTTCGCTTACAAGCGTGGCGCCTGCGTTGGGGGCTGGACTTCCCGCATTGGCCTTGGCTCGGGTCGGGCGCGCGATCGTCCCTGGAAGCGTTGTGGCAGTTCAAAACGGATCAGCCGCGGTGCCGGCTTCTGTCGTCGAGCCTGGTTCTGTCCGTTGAGTTCTCGTCATGTCTGAGTCTTTCTATGAACGGTTGGGAGTCTCGCCATCGGCGAGCGCGGAACAGATCCGTCGTGCGTATCTGAAACTCGCGCGAATCCATCACCCCGATTTCCACACCGACGAGGTTGCGCGCCAAGCCAACGAGCGCGAGATGCAGTCGATCAATGAGGCGTGGGCCGTCTTGGGTGATCCCGAACGCAGGCGAGCTCATGACGAAATGATGCGGTTGACGATTGACGATTCAGCGTCGGTTGGTGTCCCAACCCCTGGTCGCTACGACTTCGTTCCTTACGACGACGGCGATGACGAAATCGATTTCCGGTTGATCGACGACGTCGGAGTGGAAGGAACGCATGTAGAGCGTTCGCTGCAGATGGCTCCGGTTCTTTGTTTGATCGGTGGAATCATTGGCGTCGTCCTTGGCATCATCGTAAATCTCCCATTCCTGATTGCGGTGGGAATTGTCGGGCTCGTTCTGGCCGGTCTTGGATTTCTGGCCGCTCCCTTCGTTGCGCTTTCTCGAAGTCTGCGGGCTGAGCGAGAGCGGTAAACGGTCGCCTAAGGTTTGCGACCATGACCCAGACATCGCTGTTCGTAAAGATGGTGTTCCAGCCCGGCAAGCGCGACGAAGGTGTGGCTGCTCTCGAGACGATGCTCCCGGTTGTTGCCGGCGAGCCGGGGACACTTGTGTATTCGTTCCATCGTGATGCGGGCGATGAAAACGCCGTTTGGATCTTCGAGCTGTATTCCGATGGTGACGCACTTGGCGTTCACGGTGGTTCCGATGCAATAAAGGAACTGTTCGGAACCCTTGGCGGACTCATGGCTGAGCCGCCGCTGATGGTCATGTCGACGCCGACGGGTAACGCAAAGGGTCTTCCAAACTGACCACCTATCTCGACCGCATTCTTGAGGCGCACCGCGAAGCGGCGTCTCGTGATGATCGCCCGTTCGACGAACTCGTCGAGCGGGCGATGTCCGTCGCGCCAGCACGTGGATTCCGACATGCACTCGAGGTCGTTGCTGCTTCGGGTGACATTGCCGTGATCTCAGAAATCAAACGTCGTTCGCCCTCGAAAGGTGAACTCGCTGCGGGTCTCGATCCAGGTGTGCTTGCTCGGCAGTACGAAGCTGGTGGAGCCGCGTGTCTGTCGGTACTCACCGACGTTGACTTCTTCGGAGGTTCGGTTGACGATCTCGTTGCCGCACGGTCGGCATGTTCGCTTCCGGTGCTGCGCAAAGATTTCACGGTGAGCGCGCGCGATGTTTGCGACGCACGGATTATGGGCGCCGATTGTGTCCTTCTAATCGTGGCGGCTCTCGACCAACCCGAGCTCCAATCGTTTCTGAAATTGGCACATACAATCGGCTTCGATGCACTCGTCGAAATTCATGATGAAGCCGAACTCGAACGGGCTGTGGCTGCAGGGGCCGACCTGATCGGAGTGAACCAACGAGATCTTGTGACCTTTGCGGTCGACACTGATCGTGCTGTGCGGATGGCTCCGCAAATGCCGGCAGGTGTTGTGCGCGTGGCCGAATCGGGCATCACCGGAGCTGGCGATGCCGCGGTTCTGGCTGCTGCGGGCTACCACGCTGTCCTTGTGGGGGAGCACCTCGTTACTTCGGGCGATCCCGAGGCTGGTGTTGCCGCTCTTCGGGGCGCACGTCGCCTCTAGACGTGTTGTTCGAAATCTCGCTTCAGCCAAGATCTTTGGTGCCGCTAGCGTCGAAGCGTGTTCATCAAGATCTGCGGAACAACGAACGCCAACGATGCACTGCTTGCAGTGTCCCTCGGTGCTGACGCGCTTGGGTTTGTTTTCGCCGAGTCGAAACGTCAGGTCGATGCCGAAACGGTTGCGGCGATCGTTCAACAACTCCCGGCGGAAACACTGACCATCGGGGTGTTTCGTAACGAGACAGCGGAACGCATTTCGGAGATCGTGAAAGCGACCGGGATTCGAGGGGTGCAACTGCACGGAACCGAAGGCCCCGAGGTCGCCGAGGCGATTCGCGCAGTCGTTCCTTTCCTCGTGCAGGTCTTCACTGTCGATGATGCCCGACTTGAACGGCTGGACAACTATCCCATCGATGCGGTGTTGCTCGATTCGCCAACTCCAGGTTCGGGTCAGACCTTCGACTGGTCAAAAGTCACCGATTTGCAGCAGCAACGCCGAGTGATCCTCGCTGGCGGATTGAACCCGGCCAATGTGGCCGACGCCATCGAGCGTGTTCGTCCTTGGGGGGTCGACGTTGTCAGTGGGGTCGAGGCCTCCGCGGGCCAGAAAGATCCTGAAGCGCTGGCCACCTTCATCGCTGTTGCGCGAGATGCGCTTTCCGAGTTCTCCAACGACCCGGGCCCGGCGTAGCCTCATCATCATGTCATTGTCAGAGCCATCAGCGAGCGGTCGATTCGGAGAGTTCGGGGGCCGTTACGTGCCCGAGACTCTTGTACCGGCCTGTCAGGAACTCGAGGCCGCATTCCGTGACGCATGGGCCGACCAAACCTTTCGTGACGAACTCGATGCGCTGCTTGCCGATTATGCCGGGCGGCCATCGCCAATTACTGAGTGCCACCGGTTGTCTGAAGAACTCGGCGTTCGCGTTCTTCTTAAGCGTGAGGACCTGAACCACACCGGATCACACAAGATCAACAACGTTCTTGGTCAAGCTCTTCTTGCAAAGCGCATGGGCAAGACTCGCCTGGTCGCCGAAACTGGCGCCGGTCAGCACGGTGTCGCCTCAGCAACTGCTGCAGCCCTCATGGGCATGGAATGCAAAGTCTTCATGGGTGAAGTCGACATGGAGCGTCAAGCCCTCAATGTTTTTCGCATGAAACTTCTCGGCGCTGAGGTGGTTCCAGCCATGTCGGGCAGCCGAACACTGAAGGACGCAGTAAACGAAGCCATGCGCGATTGGGTCGCCACCGTAGAAAACACCCATTACTGCCTTGGTTCAGTGATGGGACCGCACCCATACCCATGGATGGTGCGCGAATTCCATACCGTGATCGGAAAAGAGTCTCGCGAGCAATGTGCGAAGTTGCTAGAGAATGAAATCCCCGATGTCGTCACTGCGTGTGTCGGTGGCGGTTCGAATGCCATCGGTATCTTCAGTGGTTTCGCCGATACCACCGCGGAACTCGTTGGTGTGGAACCGGCAGGTGGCGCGGCAGTTGGGCGCGGTGTACCCGGCGTTGTCCACGGCATGAAGAGCTACCTCATGCAGGACGAATTCGGACAGGTGCAAGAAGCGCACTCCATTTCCGCTGGTCTTGATTACCCCGGGGTTGGTCCCGAACATTCACATCTGTCATCAATCGGTCGTGCCCGCTACGAGCAGGTCACCGATGCCGAAGTCATCGAGGCATTTCAGCTTCTGAGTCGCACCGAAGGAATCATCCCTGCGCTTGAACCAGCGCATGCGTTGGCATGGGTGATCCGTGATCGGGCCAAGCTCGCAGGAAAGACCGTTCTTCTCAACATGTCTGGGCGCGGCGATAAAGACGTTGCCCAGATGATGGAAATTCTCGGATGAGCGCATCGCTGGCCGACGAAGGTCTCGTCATTCCCGACGCGCCGACGGAGCCAGGTGAATTCGAACGTTCTCTTCGTTTACTTCGAGACAACGGTCGCAAGTTGTTGGTTGCCTATGTCACGGGCGGACTTCACGATGAATGGCCCGATGTTGTTCGAGCCGTTGCTGACGCAGGTGCTGATGCAATCGAAATCGGAATTCCGTTCTCCGATCCGGTAATGGACGGCCCGATCATTCAAGAAGCCAGCGAACTGGCATTGCGCGATGGAGCGTCACCAGTCACGGTGCTTGATACCTTGCGCACGATTGATGCCGGTGTCCCTCTTGCGGTGATGACCTATTACAACCTTGCGTTCCACATGGGTCACGAGCGATTCGCAGCATCGCTACACGAAGCTGGCGTGCGCGCGGCGATCCTTCCTGATCTTCCGCTTGAAGAAGTTGGTCCTTGGGCCACCGCCGCCGATCCCGCAGGGATCGAAACAGTGATGCTCGCCGCGCCGACAGCGCCCGATGAACGCCTTCCGCGAGTCGTCGCACGTTCCCGTGGATTCGTCTACGCCGTTGGTCTTCTCGGAGTCACCGGTGAACGCGACGCGCTTGCCGCGTCTTCGCTCGTTATTGCTCGGCGTCTGAAAGCCATCACTGACAAACCTGTTCTGGTTGGTGTCGGTGTCTCGAATGCACAGCAGGCTGCCGAAGTAAGCCAAGTCGCTGATGGCTGTGTGATTGGTTCGGCGCTTATGCGCCGCGTCGTCGCTGGAGAAGGACCTGCAGGAGCTGGCGCCTTCATTGCTGAAGTACGCGCCGCTCTCGACGCGTCATGAGCCAGGACAGCGCCGAGAACGAACGGCGCAAGATTCCGCTCGAACAACCGCTCTATGACCGAGTCGATCCCGAGTTCTTCACCCGACTCGTCGACCATTTCTACGACGCGGTGCTCGTCGACCCGGTTCTGGCGCCGCTGTATCCGCCCGAAGACCTCGATGGAGCCCGTGAACGCTTGCGGTTGTTCCTCACGCAGTTCTGGGGCGGCCCTCAGACCTACAGCGACCAGCGAGGCCACCCTCGCCTTCGTATGCGCCATGCGCCCTTTGTGATCGGCGAGGTCCAGCGTGAGGCCTGGTTTCGTCTCATGGCCAATGCCGTGGGCGCTGAGGTCGAAGCAGGGGCGTTGAGCGAACAGGACGAGGCCGCAATGCTGGGCTATTTCGACCATTCGGCCCGTTTCATGATGAATGTTGAGCAGTGACAACCGTCTCATTCGAGTCCCTGACCTGCACCGATTCAATGGCCTGCATAGTCATGCAATGAATTCCGCGGCCATCCACCATTTCCGTTGCTGGGGCCGCAATGCTTTCTCTTTATCGGGCGGTCCTGCCCGAGTTCGAAGGCAGTCGGGGGCCGACCCGGTTGTCAACCCGTGCCGGGCCGTCAGGTTGGGCCAACAGGAGGAAGTCATGACCAAGAGCGAACTTATCGCCGAGATCTCGAACCGGACGGGCCAGACAAAGGCCGACGTCGAGAAGACAATGAAGTCATTCGAAGAGATTGCCCACGAGGTTGTGGCCAAGGGTGGAGAGAAACTCACTCTTCCTGGCTTCATCAGCTTCGAACAGACCCACCGCAAGGCTCGTACCGCTCGTAACCCGCAGACCGGTGCAACCATTCAGGTTCCCGCCACCAACGCCGCCAAGGTGTCGGCTGGCGCAAAGCTCAAGGCATCAGCCAAGGCTGGCGTCTGAGTCTTCTGCGACTCAAGAAGTTGAAAGGAGGAGCGCGAGAGCGCTCCTCCTTTCTCGTTTTGCCACCTGACAGTTCTTGGTCCGAGACGATGCGCGCCCGCTAGTTTCAATCCATGGCCACCACACAACTCGCTGTCGGTGCGAAAGCACCTGCGTTCACCCTCGCCGACCAAACCGACACCAAGGTGAAACTTTCGGGTTTCGCTGGCGCCAAAGTGCTCGTGTACTTCTACCCAAAGGCCGATACGCCTGGCTGCACGACGCAGAGCTGCGGGCTTCGTGACATCGCCAAGAAGATCGGCGAAACGGTCGTCATCGGCATTAGCCCCGACCTTCCCGCCAAGCTCGCCAAGTTCGATGACAAATACAAACTCGGCTTCACGTTGTTGTCCGACCCGGAACATGCGGTGGCCGAGAAGTTTGGTGTGTGGGGCGAGAAATCGATGTATGGAAAGAAGTACATGGGCATCGTTCGCTCAGCGTTCCTGATCGATGAGAAGGGCAAGATCGAGGAGGCCTGGTACAAGGTCAGTCCGAAGGACACGCCCGCCAATTTGCTGAAGGCGTTGGGCAAGTGAGCTTTCCTGCTCCCGCCGACGTGCTTCCGCATCGGCCGCCGTTCCTTCTCCTTGACGAAGTGACCGGACTCGAGATCGGTGTTTCAGCCACTGGACTGTGGCGCGTCACTGGCGACGAATGGTTCTTTCCCGGGCACTTTCCCGGTCGGCCAACGCTGCCTGGTGTGCTCATGCTCGAAGCCATCGCACAGCTCGGTGCTTACGCGGTGCTGAGCGATCCCGCATTCGCCGGCAAGTTGCCATTGTTCGGTGGTGTTGAGAAGTCACGATTCCGTCGTCAGGTAGTGCCGGGCGATGTTCTTGAACTCGAAGTCACGCTTGGTCGTATGTCGGCGCGTGCCGGCAAAGGTTCGGGTCGCGCCCATGTCGGCGGCGAAACCGCAGCCGAAACCGAACTCCTCTTCGTCTTCGCCGACGCCTGAACGATGGCCAAAGCGCTGATCGATTCTCCCATCGGTGTTGTGACTGTCATCGCGAACGACGTCGGGGTGTGTCGCGTCTGGTTCGGTGACCTTGATGATGATGAGCAAGCAACGGACATCGCCAACGAAATCGTGATGCTCGCGGTATCTCAACTGGGCGAGTACTTCGATGGAACCCGCACGGAGTTTGCAGTTCCTCTCAATCGAAGCGAGCGTCTGGGTTTTCGAGGCGAGGTTCTCACTGTGCTCGAACATGTGCCTTTTGGGGCCACGGTGACCTACGGACAACTTGCTGCGCGTGCAGGGCGACCAAAAGCAGCTCGCGCCGTTGGGACTGCAATGGCTACGAATCCAATTGGGATAATCGTGCCTTGTCATCGAGTGCTGCCGAGCGGCGGTGGCATCGGCCAGTTTGGCGGGGGAGTGCCTGCCAAAGAATGGTTATTGCGCCGAGAGGGCAGTCTCGACTGAGGAACTGCTCAGGCCGGTGCTGGGCCGATCACAACGCAACCGTTATGACCGCCAAAACCGAAACTGTTTGAAAGCACCGGAGCGGGAGTCCACTCACGAGCCTCGCCCACGACGATGTCGATGGGGGCCATATCGGGATCGACATTCGCGTAGCCAGCCGTCGGAGGGATCGCACCCTTCTGCATGCCGAGCACGATGCCCACTGCTTCGAGTGAGCCAGCGCCACCAAGAGCATGACCAGTGACACCCTTGAACGATGTGACTGCCGGCGGAGTTGCACCGAAGACCTCAGCGATTGCAGCAGCCTCAGCCGCGTCATTGAGCGGTGTTGATGTGCCGTGCGCGTTGACGTAGGTGACATCTGCCGGAACGAGTCCAGCATCGGCGATGGCAGCGCGCATGCAGTTGATGGCACCAACGCCACCAGGAGAAGGGGCAGTGATGTGATAGGCGTCGGCGTTTGATGCCGCACCCATGACTTCAGCGAGGATTGTTGCGCCACGAGCAATGGCCGATTCCATTTCCTCGAGTACAAGGACACCAGAACCTTCGGCCAGCACGAAGCCGTTGCGGTCGCGGTCGAAGGGTCGAGACATGTTGTCGGAAGACATCGCTGTCATGTTGGTGAAGCCAGCGATACAGGTCGGGGTCATTACCGATTCAGACGAACCGGTGACCATGGCATCGCACAGACCCGACATGACGAGTCGGTAGGCATTGCCAATTGACTGTGTGCCGGCAGCGCAGGCGGTACAGGTGTTCTCGCATGGGCCCTGCCAGCCATATTTCATGGAGATCGCAGCTGATGCGGCGTTAGCCATGAGCATGGGGACCATGAACGGGCTGACTCGACGTGCGCCCTTGTGCTCGTTGACAAGCACCTGTTCTTCAAGGGTTGTTAATCCACCAATACCGGTGCCGATCCACACACCCTTGCGAGTGGGATCGCCACCGACGTCGCCGGCCATGGTCATTGCTTCATCGGCTGCTGCAAGTGCGAACTGCGCGAAGCGGTCGGTGCGACGCGCTTCTTTCGGGTTGGTGAAGTAGGCCTCTGGATCGAAGTTTTCAATACGGCGAAGCCCTTCGGGCGGTGCCGACAACAATCCCTGCCAATAGGCCTCGGTGCCGATGCCGCATGGGCTAACGACGCCGACGCCTGTAATCGCTACCCGACGCTTGGTGCTCACCGCTTCGACATCACCAGTTCGTAGGCTTCGCCAACAGTCGTGATGTTCTCGAGTTCAGACTCGTCGACGGTGACGTCGAACTCTTCTTCAAGCTTCATAACGAGCTCGACGAGGTCGAGGCTGTCGGCATCGAGGTCTTCGGAGAACTTGGCTTCCATCGTCACCTGATCGGCTGAGACGGCGAGGATCTCAACAGCACAGGCCTTGAACTTTTCGAAATCGTCACTCATGGGGCTCCTTGGTATTCGGTGCGACAAACCTAGTCGGGGGTCGCAGTGGTTTTGGTGCTGCTTGGGACTTAGCCGCCCATGCCGAGACCGCCATCGACGGGTAGGACTGCACCCGTGATGTAGCCGGCCTCGTCAGAAGCGAGGAAGGAAACGGCGGCGGCGATTTCATCGGGTTGACCCATTCGGCCAAGGGGTACGGCGCCGGTGATGGACTCACGCATTGCGTCATCAACGGCGGCGAACATGTCAGTAGCGATGGGGCCAGGGGCAACAACATTCACCGTGACATTGCGCGAGGCGAATTCGCGGGCCAGTGAACGTGCGAGCCCGACGAGCCCTGCCTTGGACGCGGCGTAGTTGGCTTGACCGGCTTGGCCGATTGAGCCGACCACGGAGCCGACAAAGATGATTCGGCCCCAGCGGGCGCGCATCATTTTCGGGACGGCTCTCCGGGCGGCTCTAAACCCGCCAACAAGATTGGCGTCGAGGACGTCAGAGAAATCTTCGTCGGTCATGCGCAAGACGAGTTTGTCAATGGTCATGCCCGCGTTCGACACGAGAATTTCGACAGACCCGAGTTTCTCTTCAATGTCAGTGAACGCCGCTTCGACCTGTTCGGTGTTGGTGACGTCGCACTTCACGCAATAAAGATCGCCGGCATCGGCTGGTGCTTCGCCGCGGTAGGTGATTGCGACCTTGTTGCCGGCAGCGGCGAAGGCTTTTGCGCACGCAAGGCCAATACCGCGATTGCCGCCAGTTACGAGAACGACTCGACTCATTTGTTTCCCTCCGGAAGGTGGCCCGTCCAACGAATGACGGCACTGGCCCAACTCATGCCGGCGCCGAATCCAACAAGGAGAACGTTGTCGTCGCGTTTCACGCGTCCGTTTTCGAGCGCATCGACTAATGCAAGAGGGATTGAAGCCGATGAAGTGTTGCCCGTTCGGTGGAGAACCATAGCGACGCGATCCATTGGCATCCCGAGTTTCGAACAAGCGGTTTCGATAATGCGAATATTTGCTTGATGGGGGACGACCAAGGCAATGTCGTCAGCAGTGAGATCCGCCGAAGCTAGAGAAATCTTCGCGGAGTCGACCATGACCGTGACCGCTTTGCGGAACACTTCTTTGCCGACCATTGACATGTAGCCACCGATGGGCGCGTCAAGGAGTTTGCGGGCAGTTCCGTCCGAGCCGAGGTCGAACGAGACGAGTTGTCCTTCGCCCTCGACTGCTTCGAGCACAACTGCGCCAGCCCCATTACCAAAAAGAATCGCGGTGTTGCGGTCGTCTTGGTCGGTCAGTCGCGCCAGCGTCTCGGAGCCGATGAGTAGAACTCGCTTGAGGCCCATGGCGATGAGTCCGTGTGCCTGCACCAGCCCGTAAACGAAACCTGAGCACGCGGCATTGACGTCGCAGGCGCCGCCGCTGATTCCCAGTTCTTCTTGGACCTGCGAGGCGGTGGAAGGAATCTGATAATCGGGTGTGGTTGTCGCAAGAAGGATGAAGTCGATGTCGGCGCCGGTGAGGCCCGCCATTTCGAGAGCGTTGCGACCTGCTTCGACGGCTAGTCCTGCCGTGGTTCCGCCATGGCGCCGTTCACGGATTCCGGTTCGCTCGGTGATCCATTCGTCGGTGGTGTCGAGGCGCGCTTCGAAATCGGCGTTCGTGACAACGAGGTCAGGAAGCGCCGTTCCCCATCCGATGATTGTTGCGCCGCTCTGGGTCGAAGTAGTCATCGGATCCTCATGGTGGTGGCGATCACGCGGTGCGCAACCAAGCAATGGGTTGACTCGTTGTCACTCGCTCGCCTTCAACGGCGAGTACGCCCACAAGGATGCCCGCAAATGGCGAACGAACCTCGTGATCTCCGACCATGCCCAGCACGGTGCCGGGCGTGAGTTCGAAACCTGGCGCAAGTTCGGTGGCAGGAGTGAACACGCCGGCGGCTGGACTTACGACCATGCGTTCAGTGGCGAAGAGATGCTCGCCCTCGTGCACCGCGATGCTTTCCGAAGGTGACGCGAGGGCAGTGAGGAGTTTGTCGAGATCGTCAGGCGTTGAGACCGAAAGAGTGGTGGTGCCCGTGACGGTGCGTTTGGCCATTCCGGTGAGGACGTTTCCGGGTCCAAGCTCGACAAAGACCGTGGCCCCGTTGTCGCCCAAGTTGTGCAAAATCTGGCGCCAGCGAACAGGGCTGCACAACTGTGCGTTTAGGAGGTCAGTCCACTCAGCACCGGTATGCGCGCGTGCATCGACATTTGCATAGACGGGGAGATCGGCATTGCGGAGGTCGGCTGATTCAATTGCGCTGCGCAGGCGGTCGCGAGCTGGGGCCATAAACGGCGTATGGAACGCCCCGCTCACGGCCATCGGCATGACTTTCTTTGCGCCGAGTTCTTTGGCGATTTCCGATGCCCGAGCAATCGCATCGGGATCGCCGGCGATAACAACCTGACCGGGAGCGTTGTAGTTGGCGACCCAGACATCGCCGTCGATCCGAGCGCAGGCGGCCTCGACATCGTCGTCGTCAAGACCCAGAACTGCAGCCATCGTTCCGACGCGCGCGGTGGTGGCCTCGAGCATGGCCGCGCCGCGTTCGGCGACAAGCGTGAGTCCTTCGTCAAACGCGAGTGCGCCTGAAGCAACGAGAGCGGTGTACTCACCAAGGCTGTGTCCGGCCGTAGCTGCTGGTTCGACGCCAAGACGTTCAACGGCATCGAGAACGATCAAGCTTGTGAGGAATGTCGACAGCTGGGCATTGTCGGTTCGAGTGAGTTCCTCGGCTTCGGTGTGCAAAAGGAGATGTTCGAGATCGCGGCCAAGGACACTCGACGCCTCGGCAACCAATTCCCATGACGGGTGGTCTCGCCACGCGTCTCCCATGCCGGGCTTCTGGGATCCCTGGCCGGGGAAAGTGAAGACGATCATCGTGGCGGTGGCGGCTTTCGCTGGTGGGACAGTGGCGGTACTGCTCTGACCCGGAGGCGGTCACTTCGGTTTCATCTTCTCTTGGCCAACGGGGCCGAGAGGGGATCTTGTGCGGCGGGAGGGACTCGAACCCTCAAGCCCCGAAGGGCAGCGGGGTTTGAGCCCGCCCTGTATGCCAATTCCAGCACCGCCGCAGTGGTGCGAGCGCCACGCTACCAACTGTCTGGAGCCCCTTTTCGCGCTCTGTCCTACTGGGCCCTGTGCCCGCCTGCCGGTCCGGTCCTACACTTCGCCGCCATGACCCGGGCCATGTTGGAGAAGCGGCTCATCGAGATCGGTGCGCAACTTCGGGACCTCCGCAATGAGTTGGCGGTGGTCGATGAACAATTCGCCCATTTTGCCGATGAGGCCGATGATGCTCGGCTTCGATCGCTGGTCTCTGAAACCCCATTGGCCGAGCGCGAGCACCGAGTCGCCGCTCGTCATGCCAACGCAATGGGTCGTCACCGCGATGAAGTCATCACCGACATCGGACGTCTTGAGCAGCAGCAGGACGAATTGCTCGACCGGCTCAACGACGTCATCGCCTGAGCCGGTACGATCGGAAGACGGTCCGTACTTGGTCGGACCTTCACTCTCAAGGGGCTGCAACGTTGCCGACCCGTGTCGTTATCGCCGAAGACGAGGCGATCATCCGACTCGACCTGAAAGAAACCCTCGAAGAAGAGGGATACGAGGTCGTTGGCGAAACCGGACGTGGCGACGAAGCCGTTGCGTTGGTTCGCGAGCTTCAGCCCGAGATCGCCATCCTCGATATCAAGATGCCAGGAATCGACGGACTCACCGCGGCCCGGCAGATCACCGCAGACCAGTTATGTGCAGTTTTGGTGCTCACCGCGTTTAGTCAGCGTGACTTGGTTGAACAGGCTCGTGATTCCGGGGCGCTTGCCTATTTGGTGAAACCCTTCCAGCGAAGCGACCTCGTGCCGGCGATTGAACTCGCAGTGGGCCGCTTCCGCGAATTGCGAGCGCTAACCGAACAAACGAAGTCACTCGAAGAACAACTCGAGACGCGCAAAGTTGTCGACCGCGCCAAGGGCATCCTCATGGACACCCATGGTCTGACCGAGGCCGATGCATTCGCGTTTATTCAGAAGAGCGCTATGGGTGACCGCACCACGATGCGTGCCGTAGCCGACGCAATTCTCGCTGGAACGCTGAAACCGGAGAATCCATGACCACGCTCATGCTGATCGATGGGAACTCGCTGACCTATCGCGCGTTCTTCGCCCTGCCCACCGATATGGCGACAGCATCGGGTCAGGTCACCAACGCAGTGTTTGGGTTTACCTCAATGCTCGTGAACCTCTTGCGTGATCAAAAGCCCGATCACCTTGCGGTGGTGTTCGACCGTTCCGAGCCAACGTTTCGGCACGAAGCCCTTTCGACGTACAAAGGCAATCGCGATGCGACACCCGATCTGCTTCGTCAGCAGATGGGCATCGTTCGCAAGGTGGTCGAGGTCTTACACGTTCCTGTGCTCGACCTTGTGGGGTTTGAGGCCGACGACATCATCGCCACACTGGCGACAGCGGCCGAGGCTCGCGGCGACAATGTCATTATCGTCACTGGCGATCGAGACAGTTATCAGCTTGTGCACGATCCGAACATCAAGGTTTTGTACAACAAGCGCGGTGTTTCTGATTACGCGTTGTACGACGAGGCAGGCATCTTCGAACGCACGGGCGTAAAGCCCACCGATTATGTGCATTACGCCGCATTACGTGGTGACCCTTCGGACAATCTTCCCGGCGTTCCCGGTGTAGGGGAGAAGACCGCGGCGAAGCTGATCAATCAGTACGGCGGCATCGACGGGATCTACGAACATCTCGACGAACTCACACCGAAACTCCGCCAGAACTTGGCCGAGAACGAGGACAAGGCTCGAATGAATATCGAGCTCATGAAGTTGCGGCACGACGCACCCGTAACCGCCGACCCCGACGATCTCCAGATCGGAGACTTCGATTTGGCCGAAGTTCGTCAGTTGTTCGATTTTCTTGAGTTCCGTCAGTTATTCGATCGATTAGTCGATGTTCTTGGCGTCACCGCCGATGCCGTTGAAGCAGGCGGGGCGCGGGTGCTCGAAGCAGAACGCACCGACGTGACCGATCAGAAAGAACTCGTTGCTCTTTTCGGCGCACTGGCAAGTTCCAACGGTCCGCTGGCTGCTGCCGGGGGATGGCTGGGCGACGAAGGGCGATCCTCGTTTGAAGGCGTAGCGCTTGTTCGTGACGCTTCTTCGGGCGATGTCGTCTGGATTCCGGCCGAGGCCCTGAACGATCCCAAAGTTTCCTCTGCCGCATCAGCGTTGTTCTCTGATGGTGGCCGACCGCTTGTGGCGCACGATGCGAAGGCGCTCATGCGTGGTCTCAATGAATGTGGGATCGATCTTCGGTCGCTTTCACTCGACACGATGATCGCGGCCTATCTCCTTGATCCCGCCGAAACGAAGTATTCGCTCGAACCGTTGCTTGATCATTATGCCGATGCCCGACTTCCTGAGGACGATGACCAAGGCGAAGGCCAACTCGACTTCGGTGGTACCGATGTTTCTGTCGTTGCGCAACGTTCGGCTCGTCGTGCACTTGGTGTCGACGCCCTCGTCGTCCCGTTGCGTGAATCGCTCGAGTCCCGGGGTCTCTTGGATCTCAACGCTGACATCGAAGTTCCCTTAGTTCGAGTTCTCGCTCAAATGGAGATACTCGGGGTCGGTGTCGACGAGCCGGAACTCCGACGGTTGCGCGATTCGCTCGTCGAGCGCTGCGATGAACTTCGAGCGTTGATCTGGACAGATGCCGGCGAGGAGTTCAACGTGAACTCCACGATCAAGTTGCGCGAAATCTTGTTCGAAAAACTTGAACTGACTCCGCAGAAGAAAACTAAGACGGGTTTCTCCACCGATGCGGCGACTCTCGAGAAACTTCTTGGTGAGCACCCAATCATCGAGCACTTGTTGGCCTATCGCGAGGTCGAGAAACTGCGCTCTACCTATGGCGAAGGACTTCTCGCTGAAATCGCGCCCGATGGTCGGATCCACGCCACGTTTAATCAAACGGTCGCTCGAACCGGTCGACTCAGTTCTGATGCGCCGAATCTCCATAACATCCCCGTGCGCAGTGAGCTCGGTCGTGAATTCCGGAAAGCATTCGTACCGGCCAAGGGTTACACGCTGCTTATTGCTGACTACAACCAGATCGAACTTCGTTGCATTGCCCACCTCGCAGAAGATCCAGGTCTGATCGGGGCATTCGAATCGGGCGAAGACATCCATAACGCCACTGCAGCACGCGTTTTCGATGTCGATCCCGACTCGGTCACGATCGAACAACGGTCGAAAGCGAAGATGGTGAGTTACGGGCTCGCTTACGGGATGGAAGCGTTCGGACTCGCGCAACGCTTGAGCGTCCCCATCGGTGAGGCGCAACAAATCCTCGACGCGTATTTCGTCGCCTTCCCCGCTGTGCACGACTACATGGATAAGACAATCGCCGAAGCACGCGAGCGCGGTTACACCGAAACACTGTTTGGTCGTCGCCGTCAGATCCCAGAGCTTGCATCGGACAACTTCCGAATCCGTCAAGCCGGCGAGCGTCAAGCAATGAACGCTGGAATCCAAGGCCTCGCCGCTGACATCTTCAAGGTCGCACTTATCCGACTCGATCAAGCCCTCGATGCGGCGGGTTCAACAAGTCGCCTCATCTTGCAGGTGCACGATGAAGTCATCTGTGAAGTTCCGCCTGCCGATCTCGACGCGGTGACGGCGATTGTTCTCAAGGCAATGTCGGGCGCGTTTGATCTGCGAGTTCCTCTCGAAGTCCATCTCTCGAATGGCGACTCATGGGCAGCGGCGAAAGGCTGATGTGACTGAGTCCGGCGAAGGCCATTGGTTCGAAGGCATCGCCGATCATCTTGGATCGTCCTATCTGCGTTACTCATTCACAATGGGTACGTCGAATGAAGTCGCGTTCCTGGTTGACGAACTCGAACTCAAACCAGGAATGCGAGTGCTTGACGTTGGGTGTGGTCCCGGCCGCCACGCGTACGCGCTTGCAGCACTCGGTATAGAGGTGCACGGCGTCGATATCGCGCAGACCTTCATCGATATTGCGCGTCAAGACGCGCCGGCTCTCGCGACCTTTGAGCGACTCGATGCCCGGTCCCTCCCATTCGATGGCGAGTTCGATGCCGTGATCTCGCTGTGCCAAGGAGCATTCGGATTAGCCGGGGGAGCGGCCGCTGTTGGGCCCGACCCTGATAGTGCTGTGCTCGATGGGATGGCTCGGGCGCTCGCGCCAGGAGGACGTCTCGCGGCGTCGGCCTTTTCTTCGTACTTTCAGGTGCACTGGCTGGAGGACACCGATTCGTTCGATGCCGATGCCGGCGTGAACCATGAATTGGCCCCGCTCAAGGCCCCCGACGGGACCGAAACGGTCAGGGACCTGTGGACGACCTGCTTCACCCCGAGAGAATTGCGGTTACTGGCATTCCAAGCCGGATTACGGGTTGATGCAGTGTGGTCGGTGACACCGGGGGACTATGCCCGACGGACACCGGAGATCAACCGACCCGAGTTTTTACTGGTGGCCACTCGCCCGACTGCCTGATGGCCCAATTGCGGGCTGGCGGGGCCTGTGGACAGAGGTCTAGCCTTGCCGTTCTCCCATGCGCCTGCGCGGGAGATTTCCTATCCCCTACTTCCTGTCCATCGAAGAGAGAACCCTGTGTCCGAGCAGTCCACCACCGAAGAGGCCACTCCGGCCGCCGCCGTCGCCGTCGCTGAAGCACCAGCAGGCATGGGAAGTTTCGCCGCTGACGGCACGTACGTTCCGCGTCAGGTTATTGAAGACGATCTTGGTGGGTTGTCGCTTGATGATGCATATACCGCATCAATGGTGCAGGTTGAAGACGGACAAATCGTCCAAGGCACCGTGGTCAAGGTTGACCGCGACGAAGTTCTTCTCGACATTGGTTATAAGTCTGAAGGCGTCATCCCTTCTCGCGAACTTTCGATTCGCAACGATGTCGATCCCTCCGAAATCGTTTCAATGGGCGAGGTCATCGAGGCACTCGTTCTGCAGAAGGAAGACAAAGAAGGTCGTCTTGTTCTTTCCAAGAAGCGCGCGCAGTACGAGCGTGCCTGGGGAACAATTGAAAAGATCAAAGAAGAAGACGGCGTTGTCAGCGGCCCAGTCATCGAGGTCGTCAAGGGTGGTCTCATCATCGACATCGGTCTTCGTGGCTTCCTCCCTGCTTCACTCGTCGAGTTGCGTCGTGTCCGCGACCTTGCGCCGTATGTCGGCCGCACCCTCGACGCCAAGATCATCGAACTCGATAAAAACCGCAACAACGTTGTGCTTTCACGTCGTGGATGGCTCGAAGAGACCCAGAAGGAACAGCGCGAAGACTTCCTCGCCAACCTCAAGCCTGGCGAGAACCGTCGCGGTGTTGTTTCTTCAGTCGTGAACTTTGGTGCATTCGTCGACCTTGGCGGCATGGACGGCCTCGTCCACGTTTCCGAGCTGTCGTGGAAGCATGTTGACCATCCCGGTTCCGTTGTGCAGGTCGGCGACGAGATCGACGTGCAGGTTCTCGAGGTCGATCTTGACCGCGAGCGCATCAGCCTTTCGCTCAAAGCCACCCAGCAGGATCCGTGGCAGGAATTCGCCACCGCCCATCAGGTTGGCGAACTCGTGTACGGCCGTGTCACAAAGCTGGTGCCGTTCGGTTCGTTCGTGCAGGTTGGCGACGGCATCGAAGGACTCGTGCACATTTCGGAAATGTCGGCCCATCATGTCGATCTCCCCGAACAGGTTGTTACTCCTGGCGAAGAACTTTGGGTCAAGATCATCGATCTCGATCTTCAGCGTCGTCGCATCAGCCTCTCAATCAAGCAGGCTGCCGAAGGTGGCGTTGTTGCTGCTGAGTACCAGGAGCACTTCGGGGATCATGCCTACGACACCGAGGGCAACTACATCGGTGGCGAGTCCACTGAAGCTCAAGAAGCGTGGGCTGAGTACTACGCCGAACAGGGCGATACGTCGATTCCTCCAGTGCCGACAGCTGCGGAAACCGCTGCTGCCGAAGCAGAAGCCGCTGTTGCCGAGGAATCGGCCGCAGATCCCGACGCTGCGGCTGAGTGATTCTCACCGGCAATCGCCGGTGATCAATCGAGTTTCACGATCCCCAATCGCAGAGCGGTCAGCACTGCCTGAGTGCGGTCGCGCGCGTCCAGTTTCTGATAAATCGATGCGAGGTGGTTCTTCACGGTCTTCTGCGACAGGTAGAGCCTTGAGGCCACCTCAGGGGTCGAACAGCCGTCACAAATGGCCTGAAGAACTTCCTCTTCCCTTCGGGTGACTGTGACGGGAAAACCCCGCCAATCGGTGAGCGCTGGGCGGTTCTGGAATGTCGTTGTTGTTGTCATGGAGTACTTGTCGGCAGGTTTCGCCAAAGTGTGAGCGAAAAGCACGGAAAATCACTGAGACGCGCTCTGGTACGTTCCGGCGATGCTTCTTCTTGGATTAACCGGCGGTATTGGTTCGGGGAAATCAACTGTCTCGGCCGAGCTTGCTCGCCGCGGGGCGATTGTGATCGATGCCGATCTGGTCGTGCGCGAGTTGCAGTCACCGGGGGGAGGGGTCTTGGCCGCGATGGTTGAACTCTTCGGAGATGGAATCCTGGCCGATGACGGAACGTTGAACCGTCAGGCCGTCGCCGACATTGTGTTCAATGATGCCGAACAGCTAAAGGCCCTCAACGCGGTCGTGCATCCGAAAGTCGGCGAAGAGATCGATGGGCGCATCGAAGCGCAGCGAGCGAGCGACAACGTCGTGGTTCTGGATGTGCCGCTGCTTGTTGAGTCAAAGGCGTACGAAACCGAAGGCATCATCGTGGTCGATACCGATCCCGAACTAGCCGTTCAGCGTCTTGTCGAATTCCGTGGATTCAATGCTGACGACGCGCGAGCTCGGATGAAGCTTCAGGCGACACGTGAAGAGCGTCGCGCTGTTGCAGCATTCATCGTTCCCAACGATGGAACGCAAGAGGAACTCATGGCCAAAATCGACGAATGCTGGAACTGGATCCAATCCAAGCGCGACATTGCCTGAGCGTTTTTAGAGCCCGAGGCGTCGGGCGAGATCACTCATGATTCGGCGATTGGGGTCGACTCGTTCACGAACTTCTCGCCATTCATCGAGGCGTGGATACATCTCGGGAATCAGTTCAGGTCGAACTCGGCTGTCCTTCGCGAGATAAATGCGTCCTCCGACACCGACGACAAGATCGTCGAGTCGATCGAGGAGTGGTCCGAGTCCCTGAATGCCCGTAGGGATGTCGAGAGCAAGGGTCCAGCCGCCGGCAGGAAACGAAAGCGGCCCAGAATTTCCTTCACCAAACGACTTCAGCACCGCAAGGAAGGATGTGCAGCCCGACTGACTGATTTCATCAACGATTGTGGTGAGCGTGCTGGTTGCGTCGAAGGGAATCACGAACTGCCACTGAAGGAATCCGGCGGGCCCGTAGGTGCGATTCCATCCGCGCACCATGTCGAGTGGATGGAAGAAGGTCGGTATCGACTGAATCTCATCGCGACGTTCCACGGGTGCTTTCCGGAACCACAATTCGTTAAATGCTCGGATCGAGAGATTGTTGAGTAAGCCCGCAGGCATGAACGGCGGAGCACTTACGAGTTCGTTGGCTTTGTAGACGTAAGGGTCGGCACCGATTTTGGGTGCCGCTTCGTCTGCGCTGGCGAAGCGGCCGCGAGTGAGAACTGAACGGCCCATGTTGTTGCCGGTTGCCATGAGGTCGATCCAAGCAACCGAATAGTCGTAGAGGTGGTCGCCATCGCGCATGAGTTGACACACGGCATCAAGATCGGCGGCACGGTCGGTATCGACGACAAGTTGGCTTGAACCGATTCGGGGGCAACGGAAGGTCGCATCGAGAATGACGCCAGTTAGGCCCATACCTCCGGCTGTCGCCCAGAACAATTCGGAATCTAGATCCGGCCCGACTTCAACGACCGAACCATCGGCGAGTTGAAGATGAAGCGACTCAACATGATTGCACCACGAACCTTTGAGATGGTGGTTCTTGCCATGGATGTCTGCAGCGATTGCGCCGCCGACGGTGACGTAACGCGTGCCTGGAGTGACCGGAACGAATAAGCCTTGAGGTACGAGCGCGTGGAGAAGGCGATCGATACTTGCGCCGGCATCGGCGGTAACGAGCACAGTGTCGGAGGTCGGATCCGATTCATGAATTGTGAACGCAGCGACATCGGTGGTTTCGATGACCGTTCCGCCGGCGTTCTGGGCCGCGTCGCCGTAGCTGCGGCCAAGGCCGCGCGCAATCAGGCCGCGCTGGAACGAGGTGGGAAGAGCGCGCTGCAGTTCGATGGGCGATGTGGGTCGACGTACATCCGCGCCTGAAGGTGCGGTGCGTCCCCAACCGAAGAGTTCGGTCGAAGAGGGAACGGCCCGAGAGGCCGCCGGTTCAGGAGGCGTAGACGGCACAGGCGTAGATGGCGGCCCAGATCGCACCAGCGAGGAGCAAGGTTCGGTCGGAGAAAACAAGGTTCTCGGGTTCGGCGCCCTTTCCTTGTTCGAGTAGGAGCGCGTAGCGAAGGATCGCGATGGCAAAGGGGACGATTGAGATTTGGAAGAGAACAGAACCACTTGTTGATTCCTGTGCTGAAGCAAACGCCCACAGGCAATAGGTGATCACGGTTCCGGCAGAGAACACGGCCTTCAGGTAGTTCAGATACTGCGGGGTATACGCCGCGAGAGCCGGACGAATCGTGGCGGCGTCCTCGCCGAGTTCCGCCCGTTCGCCAGCGCGCTTTCCTGTCACCATGAAGAGCGCGCCGAAACTCGTAACGATGAAGAACCATTCCGAGATCGGTAGACCAGTTGCGGTTGCTCCGCCGATTGCACGAAGAACGAATCCGGCAGCAACAGCGACGATGTCGAGAATAGGCATGCTCTTGAGCCACAGTGAATAGACAGTGGTCAGTGCGAGGTACGCGAGGATCGTGAATCCAAAGTCGCGGCGAATAAGGAATGCGCCACCGATGGCTACGACGAGCAAAATGGCGGCGAGAACGCACGCGAGACCGATCGGCACGATGCCTGCGGCGATGGGGCGATTTTTCTTTACCGGGTGACGGCGATCGGACTCAATGTCCATGGCGTCGTTGAGGAGGTATGTGGCGCTTGCTGCTGCGCAAAAGCAACCGAAGGCGCCAAGCGCCTGAAGGTCGGTATCTCTGTTATCGAAAATCCCTGCGGCGACCGGAGCGGCAAAAACGAGGACGTTCTTGATCCACTGCTTGGGGCGCAGTTCTCGGATGACTCCTCCGAGAAGTGAGGGGCGGGGTGAGGCTGTGGTCGTCATTTCACCCAGCGCTGATTTTCCGCCAGATTGGGCGAGGAAGGTGACGAAGGACGGTGAAGAGGATTGACATGATCGGAGGCGCCCAGATGATCTCTTTGTTCTTCTGAAGACCATTGATGACCGCGTCGGCAATCTTGTCGGGTGTGGTCGCAAACGGGGCAGGTTTCATGCCCTCGGTCATGCGGGTGTGAACAAATCCAGGGCGCACAACAACGCATCGGGCGCCAGAACCAATCAGTGAGTCGCCGAGACCTTGGGCGAATGCATCCATGCCCGCTTTTGTGGATCCGTAAACAAAGTTGTCAGCGCGGGCACGAACCCCAGCGACGGACGTAATCGCCAAAATGGTTCCGTGGCCTTGCGTGCGAAGTTTGGCCGCAGCGGCAAGGCCGCTGGAGACTGCGCCAACAAAGTTGACGCGCGCTGCTTCGGCAGCGGCAACTGGACTGGCATTGAACTCGGACTGCTCTCCGAGGACGCCAAAAGCAAGGATGACCATGTCGAGATCGCCGATTCGTTCGGCAGCGGCATCGATCACCTGGGCATGCGAAGCGTGGTCAAGGGCATCAAAGACGATGGTGTCGGCGTCGACTCCAGCCGAGCGAAGGCGATTGAGTGTGGTGGTGGCAGAGGCGGGGGAGCGAACGCCGAGAACTACCTTCTTGCATCGACTGGCGACCAGTCGGTCGACAATGGCAATTGCTATCTCGGAGTTGCCTCCGAGCACGAGTACTGATTGCACCGAACCCAAAGCGTCGCGCATCTGATTCGTTCCTCTTTCATGGGGGTCGGGCCGTGGGGTCAAGGTTAGACGGAGAGTGTCGAAGCGCCGGGAGCAATGGCCCCAACCCTTCGTAGACTTAGCGAATGCCGCCGTTCCGTCTTGTTTCCGATTTCCAGCCCGCTGGTGATCAGCCGAAGGCCATTGAGGAACTCGCGGCGAGCATCGAAGCCGGTAATCGGTATCAAACCCTTCTCGGGATCACCGGTTCCGGAAAGAGCGCGACGATCGCGTGGACTATTGAGAAGCTTCAGCGTCCGACTCTGGTGATGGCTCCGAATAAATCGTTGGCCGCACAGTTAGCTAATGAATTCCGAGAGTTCTTCCCTGAAAATCGCGTCGAGTATTTCGTTTCGTATTACGACTACTACCAGCCCGAGGCGTACATGCCGGCCTCCGATACCTACATCGAAAAAGACTCATCGGTGAACGATGAGATCGAACGTCTCCGCCACGCGGCAACTTCGGCGCTGCTCACTCGCCGCGACACCATCGTCGTTGCATCGGTGTCGTGTATCTATGGCTTGGGCAATCCTGCGGAATATGCCGATCAGATGCTCGTTATTCGTCAGGGCGAAACTCATGAGCAGCGCACCATCCTCGGGCGCCTTGTCGACATGCAATACGAACGCAACGATATGAATCTCATCCGCGGAAAGTTTCGTGTTCGGGGTGACACCATTGAGATTCACCCCGCCTACGACGAAACCGCGATCCGCATCGAGCTCTTTGGCGATGAGATCGAGCGCATCATCGTTGTTGATCCAATCACCGGCGAGAAAGTCACCGAACTCGAAGAACTCGTTGTATTCCCGGCAACCCATTACGCGGCGAGCGATGAACGCATGCGCACGGCGATGACGCGGATCGAGGCAGAGCTGCAACAGCAACTGGCCAAGTTCGAAGGCGAGAACAAACTCCTCGAAGCGCAGCGTCTGCGCATGCGCACGCAGTACGACCTTGAAATGATGGCGGAACTCGGATTCTGTAACGGCATTGAGAACTACTCGGCCCACATCGATGACCGTGAGCCCGGCGAGGCGCCCTTTACATTGCTCGATTACTTCCCCGACGACTTCCTTGTCGTTATGGACGAGAGTCATCAGGCCTTACCGCAGGTTCGGGGCCAGTTTGCGGGGGACCGTTCCCGCAAACAGACGCTGATCGAACACGGCTTTCGTCTTCCATCGGCGGCAGATAATCGGCCTTTGACATTCGACGAAGTGATGGGCCGCGTTGGTCAGGTCGTCTTTCTGTCGGCGACGCCAGGGCCATTCGAATTCGAGAACTCCGCAGCAATTGTTGAGCAGGTTGTGCGTCCTACCGGTCTTGTCGATCCAGAGATCATCGTGAAGCCCACGAAGGGTCAGATCGACGACCTCATCGAGCAAATCAATAAACGAGTAACAGCCGGTGATCGGATCCTTGTCACCACGCTTACGAAGAAGATGTCCGAAGATCTCACTGACTATTTGCTCGAACTTGGAGTGAAGGTTCGTTACCTCCACAGCGAGGTCGACACGATTGAGCGCATCGAGATCCTTCGCGACCTTCGCCTCGGTGAATTTGATGTGCTGATCGGCATCAATCTTCTTCGTGAAGGCCTCGATCTTCCCGAAGTGTCACTCGTGGCCATTCTCGATGCCGATAAGGAAGGGTTCCTTCGTTCGGAAACGGCGCTTGTGCAGACGATTGGCCGAGCCGCTCGAAATGTCGAAGGTCAGGTGATCATGTACGCCGACAAGATCACTGATTCCATGCAGCGGGCGATCTCAGAAACAAATCGTCGTCGTGGGCTGCAGGAGGCCTACAACAAAGAGCACGGCATTGACCCGCAAACCATTCGCAAGGCCGTGACAGACATCCTCGCGACGCTTCGAGGAACCTCGGGTACTCCTGTTCCCGGCAATGGCAAACGATCAACTGCTCGCGACAAGGTGCGCTCAGGTCTCGCCGAACTCCCTGCCGATGAGCTTGGTCGATTGGTGCTGACCTTGGAAGAGGAAATGAAGGAAGCGGCGGCCGACCTGCGCTTTGAATATGCGGCTCGGCTTCGTGACGAGATCAAAGAACTTCGTAGAGAACTTCGCGAAGTGGGTTGATTTCTTCTTCAGCCCAAGGCGAGCAGAGGCGCCGACAGTAGGCTCCCGGCGTGGATCAACTGGTCATTCGTGGTGCTCGTGAGCACAACCTTCGTAACGTTTCGATCGAACTTCCTCGTGATCGGCTGATTGTTTTCAC
>CAMAYJ010000023.1 GCA_945862505.1 Bifidobacterium breve
CTCGAGGCCGCGATTAACCGAGCAAAGGCCATCGACGGCAAACCAGCTCTCATCGTCCTGCGCAGTCATATCGGGTTCCCCTCTGCAAAATTCACCGACACCGCTCATGCGCACGGCAACCCCTTCGGTGTTGAGGAAATTGCTGCGACGAAAGCTCTCATGGGAATGCCCGATGAAGCTTTCTGGTGCCCCGATGATGTTCTCGAGCACATGCGTGCTGCTGGAACGCGCCATCGCCCCGAGCGTGAAGCGTGGTACTCGATGTATGAGAACTGGACGGAAAACAAACCGGTGCTCGACGCCATGCTGGAAGGGCGGGGCCTCGATGGATGGAAGGACGCTCTGCCAACATGGGAACCAGGCGAGCCAGTTGCGACACGTGCCGCAGGCAAAAAGGTTCTTAATGCGTTAGCGCCCGTCGTTCCCGGCCTCATGGGCGGTGGAGCCGATCTCACCGGCAATTGCGGTGTCGAACTCGATGGCGCTGTTCCTTTCTCTCGATTGAATCGAGACGGACGTCAGATCCATTTCGGTGTTCGCGAGCATGCAATGGGATCTGTGATGAACGGCCTGGCAGCACACGGAGGAATCATCCCCTTCGGAGGCACATTCTTTGTCTTCGCCGATTACATGCGACCGCCAGTCCGTTTGGCCGCTCTCTCTGATCTGCATGTCATCTATTCGTGGACTCACGATTCAATCGGTGTCGGCGAAGATGGACCCACTCATCAGCCGATCGAACACCTTGCGTCGCTGCGAGCGATGCCGAAGTTGCGGGTGATTCGACCCGCCGATGCCAACGAGACCGCTCAAGCATGGCGGATTGCCATTGAAATGGGCGGCCCAACAGCACTCGTGTTGAGTCGTCAGAACCTTCCGGTTCTGGAAAACACCGCCGGCAATACAGACGTCGAACGTGGGGCATACATCCTTCGATCGACCAAAGCCGATCCAGACGTCGTCCTGATCGGAACCGGGTCCGAGGTTTCTCTCTGTATTGCAACTGCCGATCAACTCGCGACCGAGGGAATCCACGCTCGAGTTGTCTCAATGCCATGTTGGGAACTCTTCATGGATCAAGATGATGACTACCAGCGGGCGATTCTTGGCGAAGGGTTCCCTCGTGTTTCTGTCGAGGCCGGTTCTACCTTCGGCTGGGCGCTGTGGGCCGACGCCTGCGTCGGGATTGACCATTACGGTGCGAGCGCTCCCGCCTCGGAATTGATGGAGCTCTTCGGCATGACCGTAGAGAACGTCATTGAACACGTTCGTATTGTCCTCAACTGACTCGGAGAACCCTCATGTCTCGTCTTAACGACTTATATACAACCGAGGATCAAAGTCCTTGGCTCGACAACGTGCGGAGAGACTGGATCGAAAACGGCGAGATGCAGCGCTGGGTTGACCGCGGTGTTCGTGGAGTCACGTCGAATCCAACGATCTTTCAGAAGGCCATTTCTGGTGGAGATGCCTACGACGGGCAATTTCGCGAACTCCTTTCGAGCGGAACATCGGTTACTGACGCCTATTGGGAACTCGTAGTTACCGACATCAATCATGTTCTCGCTCTTCTGCGTCCGGTCTACGACTCAAGCAACGGGATCGACGGTTACGTCTCGATCGAGGTCTCTCCGCTGCTCGCTCGCGATACCGAAGGAACAGTTACCGCAGCGCGACATCTTCATCGACTCATCAATCAGCCGAACCTCTACATAAAGATTCCCGGCACCAGAGAGGGCCTACCGGCTATTAGGTCGATGATCTCCGAAGGAGTGAGCGTGAACGTCACGCTGCTTTTCTCTCTTGATCGTTACCGTGAGGTGATGGAGGCCTACATTTCTGGCCTCGAAGCTTGTGAGGGTGACCTCTCTGCGGTTTCTTCTGTTGCCTCGTTCTTCATTAGTCGAGTCGATTCAGAGGCTGATAAGCGTCTCGACGCTCTGAATTCGACCGAAGCTGCAGCGCTCAAGGGCAAGGTTGCTGTTGCCAACGCACAAGTGGCCTACGAGGCATTTCTCGAAACGTTTAGTGGTCCCCGTTGGGACGCGTTGGCTGCTCGGGGAGCACGCCCGCAGCGTCCACTCTGGGCGTCAACATCTACAAAGAATCCCGACTATCCAGACACGCTCTATGTTGATCAACTCATCGGCCCGAACACTGTCAACACGATTCCTGAGAAGACTCTCGATGACTTCGATGATCACGGGACGCTCAAGCGAACTGTCGACGCTGATCTACCTGGCGCCCACGCCGTCCTTTCGACATTTGCCACGCTCGGTATCTCACTCGCAGATGTAACCGCACAGCTAGAAGATGAAGGCGTTGCGTCCTTCTCTAAGTCGTTCGATGACCTTCTCGAGTCTCTTGAGGCCAAGGCGAAGACTCTGAAGTGAAAGGTTCACTCGTCGTCGTCGACGACGTAGCGAAGGCCTTTGCGCAACTCGTCGTCGATCAAGCCCAATCGAACTCTCTAGCGTTCTCTCTAGCGTTCTCGGGTGGTTCGACTGCACGCGACTGTTATCGGGAGCTCGCCCGCTCTGGCTCAACCGCTATTGACTGGAAGAACGTCACCGGCTGGTGGGGCGATGAGCGGTGCGTTCCTCTCACCGATCTCGCTTCCAATTTTCGCTTGGTAAAGGAGTCTCTACTTGAATTCGTTGAGCCCCTCGCTGCGGTCCATCCCATGCATTCAGGAATCTCTGATCCGGACCTTGCTTATGAGCAACTCCTTCGAGCCTCGCCCCCAATCGACCTCATCCACCTGGGGCTCGGACCAGACGGTCACACCGCATCGCTCTTCCCTGGTTCCGATGCGCTCGATTCTCCAAAGGATCGGCTTGTGGTTCTAAATCGCGATCCGTCCTCAAACAATCCTCACGAACGGTTGACATTTACCTTTGAGGCCATCTCTCAGTGCAGGACGGTCGTGGTCACTGTCGCCGGCTCGGCCAAGACAGACGCCCTGCATCGGGTGCTCGACGGCGATCTGAGCGCGCCAGCCACGCGTCTCTCTGGGACAGACGTCATTTGGCTCGTAGACAACGCGGCAATGGGCGCACGAACCCCCCGATAGGGTTCCCGACATGCTTCGGCTCGATGCTCCGCTCGAAGAACTCATGGCGCGAGCCAGGTCTATTCGTGACAACTCGTTTGGTGTGAGGGTTACCTATTCGCCGAAGGTGTTCATTCCTCTCACCATGCTCTGTCGCGATCGCTGTGGCTATTGCACCTTTGCGCAACCGCCCGCTCGCCTTGAGTCCCCGTACCTCTCCCCCGCTCAAGTCCGAGCCCTTGCGATCGCCGGAGCACGGGTTGGTTGTCATGAAGCCCTCTTCACACTCGGAGAGGCTCCTGAGGACCGTTATCCAATCGCGGCGCAATGGCTCTCCGACAATGGTTACTCCTCGACGATCGATTATGTCGCTGCGATGGCTCAACTCGTTCTCGACGAAACGGGGCTACTCCCCCACGCCAATGCTGGGGCGCTGCCGGCCGATCAACTCGCACAATTGCGGAAGGTTTCCCCGTCTCAAGGCGCGATGGTTGAGTCGTTGCGTGGTGATCTTGAATGTCACCGTGGTGCTCCCGATAAAACTCCTGAACGCCGCCTCGCAACGCTCGAATCGGCGGGCGAACTCGCCATTCCTTTCACTACCGGAATACTCGTCGGCATCGGGGAAAATCGTGAAGATCGCATCGAGGCGCTCGAAGCGATAGCTGCTTCACACCTTCGACATGGCCACGTGCAGGAAGTGATCGTTCAGAACTTCCTCCCCAAAGAGGGAACCGCAATGCATTCCGCTCCGGCCTGTCCAAGCGACGTCTACCTAGATGCCATCGCTCTCGCCCGAATCATTCTCCCTCCGGATGTGCACCTTCAGGCGCCACCAAATCTTTCTGATGATTTCGGCATCCTCCTCGACGCAGGCATCGACGACTGGGGCGGCGTCTCCCCGGTTACCGCTGACCATGTGAACCCCGAGCGGCCTTGGCCAGATCTCGACCGCCTGCGTGAAGTTACCGAAGCAAAGGGCTTCGAACTTACTCCTCGTCTCACTGTCCATCCTGAGTTCGTGCGGGAAGACACCAAGTGGATCGATGAAGGCCTTCGCTTTTCGGTGATGGATCGATCAGACGCCGATGGACTCGCCCGAGATGATCCCGGAGCCGTCTTCGTCCAGTCGCTCAAGCCCGCTGCTCCTGAACAGGTTGATGACGGCGTTGAAGTCCTTCAGATCGGACCGCGGTCCACAATTTGGAGCGCTGGTTCACGTATCAGCCCACCTGCGCTTATTCCTGCGAAGGGACGAGCAACCGGCGCAGTTGCTGAAGTCATCGCCGGGGTGCGTCTAGGACAAGAACCAGGTCTCGACGAGATCGTCACACTGTTCGGTGCTCGCGGCCAGAACTTCGCCGCAGTGACGCAATTGGCCGACGAACTCCGACAGGAAGCTGTTGGAGATACGGTCACTTGGGTACATAACCGAAATATCAATTACACAAACGTCTGCACGTTTAAGTGCAAATTCTGCGGATTTAGCAAAGGCCCGCTTTCGCTGAATCTGCGCGGCACTCCTTACTTACTGACCCTTGATGACATTGCTACGAGAAGTCGTGAAGCGGCAGATCTCGGCGCGACGGAGGTCTGCCTTCAAGGTGGAATTCATCCAGACTTCGACGGCAACTACTACATCGATGTTGCACGCGCCGTTTCCGTAGCAGTTCCTGAAATACACATTCACGGATTCACCGCTCTCGAAGTCACCGAAGGCGCACGACGCCTCGATGAACCACTCGACTCCTACCTCCGCCGTCTCAAAGACGCCGGTCTAAAAACCCTCCCAGGCACGGCCGCCGAAATTCTCGATGATGAAATACGCGCCATCATCTGTTCAGACAAGATCAACACCGAGGAATGGCTCGAGGCTCACCGGATCGCACATAGCGTTGGTCTTCGTTCCAACATCACCATCATGTTCGGTTCTGTAGAGCGACCCATCCATTGGGCCCGTCACATCGTCCGCACTCGAGATCTACAAAGAGAGACCGGCGGATTCACCGAATTTGTGCCGCTTCCATTCGTGCATATGGCAACTCCGTTGTACCTCCAGAAGAAAGCCCGGAGAGGTCCAACGTTCCGCGAGACGATGCTCATGCACGCGATTCCGCGCATCGCCTACCGCGGCCTCATCGACAACATTCAGGCTTCGTGGGTGAAGTTGGGTGCCAACGGTTCCAGACAGGCGTTGCAGGCTGGCGCCAACGATCTGGGTGGAACGCTGATGGATGAGAACATCAGTCGCGCCGCCGGAGCCGATCATGGCCAAGGTATGGAACCGTCCGATTTTGCCGAACTCGTGGCCCCAATCGGCCGCAACGCTGTGCAGCGCACGACGCTGTACGGACGTCTTGCCGGAGTCTGAGCTAGTCCATCGAGTCGTCGGGCTCGCTCAGCAGAACAATGGCTTTCTCAACGGCGCGCCGAGCCCTTGTTAATCGCTTCTCATCTACCGGCAATTCATGACCACCAGCATCAATCGATTCGCGCAAGCGAATGATTGCGAGGTCGGCCAGTTCTTCGGCGATCGTTTCGAGTCGAGTTCGTAGCTCATCAAATTCTCCTGACATTTCCGTATCCTTACTCACCGGTTGAGACAGAGCGAGCAACTAGAGTTTCGCTCGTACTCTTTACCCGATAGTGGACGGATGGTTCGATGGCTGGGCAACGAAGTGAGATCACCGATGACGACACGCACGAGTGGATCTCATTCGATCTCGACGGAGAGACCTACACCTTCGATGTCACTTGGCTTACGAGTAACTGGAAGTGCATCTACGGCGACGGTTGCTTAGGCATTGGAGAAGAAGCAGCGCCCGAGAAGATGTTCGGATGCTGCTCTCACGGCGCCCATTTCGCTGACAAAGACGACCGCAAACGAGTAGCCGAAGTGTTCCCTCGTCTACGCGACGACGAGTGGCAGTTCAAAGCGGTCGCTGCCGATCTCGGCGGTCCCATCCATAAGGACCATGGCGAGTGGGTCACACGGCGCCACGAAGACGCCTGCATCTTTCTCAATCGTCCGGGCTTCGAAGGCGGGGCCGGATGTGCATTTCACACCGCGGCGCAGTCTCGCGGAGAAAGCTTCATCGATTGGAAGCCTGAAGTCTGCTGGCAGGTCCCCGTCCGTCTCGATTTCCATATCGACGACAACGAATGGGAAACAAACATTCTCCGGGAATGGAAGCGCCGAGACTGGGGTGAAGGTGGAGACGACTTTCACTGGTGGTGCACCGAAGACCCCCGCGCATTCGTAGGCGAGGTTCCAGTCTATGTTTCGAGTAGAGATGAGATCATTGCTCTCGTTGGGCAAGGCGCGTACGACCACATCGTAGAAATCATTGAACGAAAAGGAACCGAAGTTTTCCTTCCGCACCCATCAATGAAACGCACCGCCGCAAGCGCCGAATAAGAATCTACAAAATTCTTACTTCTTATTGGTGCGTCGACGATCTGATTCTTTGAGCAGGCGTTTACGCAGTCGAAGAGATAGCGGTGTGATTTCAACAAGTTCGTCGTCACCGATGAACTCGATGGCTGTTTCGAGCGTGACTTCGCGGGGTGGGACCAACTTGATCGCTTCGTCCGCTGAATGAGTACGAATGTTGGTCTTCTGCTTTTCGCGGATGATGTTGATCATCATGTCGTCACTGCGTGAGTTCTCTCCGACGATCATCCCCTCGTAAACCGCTTCTCCTGAGCCGATAAACATTTCGCCGCGCTCTTGAAGGTTTCCGAGCGCGTAACCAGTGGAGGTTCCGTCACGATCAGAAATCATCGCACCACCCTTACGGGTGGGGAGATCGCCGACCCATGGCACCCAACCGGCGTTGTGCTGATGCATGAGGGCAGTTCCGCGTGTAGCGGTAAGTAACTGAGAGCGGAACCCAATGAGGCCGCGGGCCGGGGCTTCAACGGTCACGATGGTTCGGCCAGTGTCGCCTGGTCGAAGATCGGTGACACGCCCCTTACGGGGAGCGAGCGCCTGTGTGACGGTACCAACATGTTCGTCAGGAACATCGATAACTGCTCGCTCGAGCGGCTCGTGTTTGGTTCCATCGATGAGCTTGACGATTACCTCGGGACGACTGACCTGAAGCTCATAGCCCTCTCGGCGCATGGTCTCGATAAGTACGGCGAGCTGAAGTTCGCCTCGGCCTGAGACCTCGATGATGTCAGGTGATTCGGTAGGTTCAACCTTGATCGAAACGTTTCCGAGGATTTCCCGGTCGAGCCGATCACGAAGATGACGAGACGTGAGGAATTGGCCTTCCTTGCCAGCAAGGGGCGAGGTGTTGACGCCAAAGGTCATGCGCAGCACTGGCTCATCGACTGTGAGACGAGGCAACGCAACAGGATTCACCGAGTCAGCGAGCGTGTCGCCGATCTCGACCTCAGGGAAACCGGCCACGATGAAAAGGTCGCCAGCTCTCACCGAATCGACCTCGATTCGACCGATGCCTGAGAACGTCATGAGTTGGCTCAGCTTTCGCCGAAGCGGGCTTTGTCCTTCGTCTTCTTCGCACAGTGCAACCTGCTCGCCTCGACGGAGCGTTCCTTGCATCACCCGACCAATGGCGAGGCGGCCCAGATATTCAGAAGCATCGAGGTTGGTAACAATCGCCTGCGCCGGAGCGTCGGGATCGCCAGTCGGAGCAGGAATCGCGTCGACGATGGCCTGGAAGAGCGGCGTGAGATCGTCGCCTTCGCCCGGCATTCCTATTCCAGAAACTGCTTTACCTTCTCGGGCAATAGCGGAGATAACGGGAAACTCGATTGCGTGTTCATCGGCATCGAGATCAAGGAAAAGTTGGTAGATCTCATCGAGAACCTCTTCAGGTCGCGCATCTTGGCGATCGACCTTGTTGATGACGACAACGGTTGGCAATGAAAGAGCTAGAGCCTTCGACAGCACGTAACGGGTCTGAGGCAGGGGGCCTTCAGCGGCATCGACAAGAAGGATGACGCCGTCGACCATCGAGAGGGCGCGTTCGACCTCGCCACCGAAATCGGAGTGGCCAGGGGTGTCGACGAGATTGATCTGAATGTCGTTCCAAGTGACTGAAGCGGCCTTGGCGAGAATCGTGATGCCACGTTCGCGTTCTTGATCGTTCGAATCCATAATTCGATCCACCACAGCGGCATGTTCACTGAACGTACCGGTCGCCCGAAGTAACGCATCGACGAGGGTGGTCTTGCCATGATCGACGTGGGCGACGAGCGCGACGCTACGCAACGGAAGAGAAGAGGTGGGGGGCACGAGTGTCTTTCAGTTCGGTCCACCGGCACAGGACCGATGGGAGTTCAGGAGGGCCAGGCGCTTTCGTCGCGATCGGCCTCTGCGTCGTACATGCACCATGACGAATGGTCATGGCCCGGATCGGCCCCACACTCAGGGCACGGTTCGGCATCGCGAGCATCGAGGATCGCGTCAAGATTTTCGTTGGTGCGTTTGAGGGCTCTCGCTTCCTCGAAACGCCGATGTCGACCCTTTTTCAACGGTCAACTCCCGTCGGTGAGATTGCCGAGGGAGTGTATCGGTACCAGAGGCAGTCGGGTGTTATCTCAGATGGAGAGTTCCTCATGAAAGGGGTTTACGGGATCGTTGTTCGATCACCAATTCGCCATTTCCGGCAAAAGCAACGGCTGCGCCCCCTTCAAGGAGGCTGCGAACGGGGCTGCCGGCGAGGGCCTCACGCCACCCTGTCGCGAGACGAGCATCGGAATCGCCCCTGAGGAATGCCTCGATATCTCCCCTTGTGGCCAAAATCGAAGCATCGAGTTCGAGGTCTCGGGCCAGTTGGGACACCCAAGCTGAAATGAGAGCGATCGCCGGCCGGAGGTCCTTCTCGACACCCCCCGGGACGACATCATCAACCACAGGGTTCTCATCGGCCATCCCCGCCTTGACCGCACCAAGGATCTCTCCCACTACTTCTTCGCGGGTGCCCCGATCGAACCCCCGCACCTTTTCGAAGTCGCGACGATCCTTCGGCGGTCGCTGCGCAATCCCGGTAAGAGCAATGTCTGAAAGGACATACCGCACTGGAATATCGAGAGCAGCAGCTCGCCGCTCGCGCCATGCGGCGAGTGATCTTGCGACAGTCCGAGCCGAACCACGCAATTGGCGAGCCTCTTTAATTCGCCGCCATGCTTCATCGGGGTTGCGCTGCCCACGTAGGCGGACTCTTTGGATTTCGCATTCATCCAACGCCCAACTCAATCTTCCACGCTCTTCAAGTTGCTCGACAATTTGATCCTTCGCCTGGAGGAGCCGGGCGACGTCGTTGGCCGCATAGATGAGCTGACCATCTGTCAGAGGTCGCTGCAACCAATCAGTAAGACGGTCGCCTTTCCCGACACGGAAGTCCGCAAACCGCTCATAAATCGTGGTGAGCGACGGCGTGCTGAGACCCAAAAAACCGGCAGCGATCTGAGTATCGAACAGCACACGTGGAACAGTTCCGCAAACCAGTTCAAGTATTTCGAGGTCCTGATCGGCGGCGTGAAGCACGGCAACGGTGTCACTCTCGAGGATCTCGGCAAACGGTCGCAGATCAACAGCCAAGGGGTCAACCAATACCAAGTCACCAGGCCAAGCGATCTGCACCAAAGCGAGCTTTGGGTAATAGGTCCGCTCCCTGTGAAATTCCGTATCGAGCGCGTAGCAGGGTTGGGCGCGAAGCAGTTCTATTACTCGAGCAAAATCGCTCTCGGTGTCGACAATTCGAAAGTCAGGCTCAGTCACGTGACAACATCAAACTGGCGATGTTCCGCTCACGACTGGACGTCCGGAGTCGACCCAACCATTCGTGCCTCCAGCAACGTTGATCGCATCGATCCCCTTGGTCCGAAGAAACTCAGCCGCTTTGCCGCTGCGTCCACCAAGGGCGCAAATGACATAGACCGGACCGTCAGAAGGAATTTCGTCAACACGATCGGGCACCATCGATAGAGCTATGTGCACAGCGCTCGACACGTGCCCGTCGGAGTATTCGTCATCTTCTCGAACGTCAACCAGAACGATCGGTTCGGCGAGAAGCAGCTCTAACGTTGTCAGATCGATTTCAGGAACTGTGCTCAACGGGAATCCTCATTCGGAGTTGAAGACCTCAACGGGTCTGCAGCGTAGCGTCGAAGGTCCGAGGGCCGATCGACATCATCGACAGCTGAGGCGACTACCCCATCGACTGTAATGGTCCGTAAGTTCGCAAAAGCGAAGCGGGGGGCCCTCTCTCCGTCGGCATACGCTTTGGAAACGAGATCCCAAGCGCGGCTTTTTCGCCATGCTGCGGTGAGCGGCTGAACACGGCCGTCAACTTGAGCAAAGGCCACCGATGCTTCAGGATCCGAAAGCAATGCCGCTACGAGCGTGATCGGTGCATCCGACGTGATGCCCGGTGTGTCGCAGGCGAGAACCACAACAACGTCGTCAATCGAATAGCGCATGGCTGTGAGGATTCCGGCGAGCGGACCCTCACCTGGGTAATCGTCAGGTACCGACCGAGTGACTCCGTCAAGAGATGAAAGAGCAGCAAGGTCGCCGCCTACAGTGAAAACCTCGCAAGCTCCTGCGCCATGAAGTGCGTTCGCAACGATCGAAGTCAGCTCGACCCCATTGATCGTAAGCAACGCTTTGTCTCGACCCATCCGGGTTGATGCGCCACCCGTAAGTACAGCGCCGGTGAACTGCACGGGCGCCAACGGTCAACCCGTGAAGTCAGCCGGTGGCCACGAGGGGTCGCATTGACGAAGAAACAATTCGCAACGCTCGGCTTCGTCGTGCTCACCGATTAGGGCCGCGCAGCGAGCCAAGCCTGCGAGACAGGACAAGAACCCACGATTCGACGGGCTGGCCCAACGAACGTATCCAGAACCGCGCCAGCCATTTGCACGTAACGAATCGAGTCCTCGGTGATAGCCGACACGGAAATAGGCATAGGCCTCAATCGTTGAGGTTGCGTTCTCCCCCATCGCCGCCCAAACGCTGCTCGAGCGAGGGGCACGACCCGCAATGTCTCCGAGGAGCACTAAGCGGTTCTCGTCGCTTCGTTGCGCCTGTTCGAGAGCATGGCGAAGCGCCGCCGGTTCTTCGGGGAGCACTGCCTCGGGCGGACCGGAGGTTGAAAGGTTGATCGGTCGGGATTCAGTCACAGGTTCACGCTACGAGATCTTCTGACAGTTCACACGCTCTCGAAATCGAACGATGAAGCCAAATTCTCACTCGAACCGAATTACGGGACCTCAACAACACGAACGGTGTCGGTGACTCGACCCTTTGAAAAACGGGAACCACCGACGACCACGACGAGATCGCCGGGATGAATCTCGCCCTTCGAGCGGGCAAGAGCAATCGCCTCGTCAGTGAGCTCATCGGCGCTGCCCGTGGCTTCGAGATGGTACGGCGTGGTACCCCAACTAAGGGTCAGTTGATTAATCGTCCGAGGATCTGAAGAAAATCCAAGAATTTTCGCTTTCGGCCGAAAGCGAGCTACCGAACGAACCGTGAATCCGCTTTGCGAAATGCACAGAATTGCCGCCGCCCCGATTTCGCTCGCAGCACGTTGAGCTGCCGAGGTAACTGCATTCGTGACACGAGATCCGGCGCTATCGCCTGTCGCCAGTTGCAGGGAGGCTAGGAGCGTCGGCCATCCGGCGTAGTCGAACTTCTCATCAGCCCGAGCAGCAATTCTCGCCATGACGTCCACGACATGCTCCGGATCGTCACCAATGGCGGTTTCTCCTGAGAGCATGACAGCCGATGAACCGTCGAAGACTGCGTTTGCAACGTCGGAGGCTTCGGCGCGTGTCGGGCTTGGAGAGTGAATCATCGACTCGAGCATCTGTGTTGCCGTTATTACAGGACGACCTGCTGCAATACAACGACGGATGATTTCCTTCTGGAGATGCGGAAGTTCTTCGATCGGGAACTCCGAACCAAGGTCGCCTCGAGCGACCATCACGGCGTCCGCCACTTCGACAATTGAGGCCAAGTTCTGGACTGCTGCGCGCGTTTCGATCTTGGCGATGACCATTGGTCCTCGGGGAGCTGGTTCAACTCCGACACGGCGTACATCGTGGGCCGAGCGAACGAATGAAAGAGCGACCATGTCGACGCCGACTTCGACAAATGCGTCGAGGAATCGGAGATCTTCTGGGGTAGGAGTTGCGATACGAAGTCGATCAGAAGGAATGTGTATTCCGGGTCGACCCGTGAGATGACCACCGTGATTCACTCGAACTCGGAGGTGATCGCCTTGTCGACCGAGAACGAGAACTTGGACCGCTCCGTCACCAAAGACCAGGTGATCTCCTTCTTGAATATCGGTCAGTAGATCCTCGTAGTCGACCTGAAAGACCTCGGCGGTGCTCGATCCGGTACCGGGAGTGACCAGAAACTCTTGCCCGCCGGCAAGGTGTACCCCGTCACCGGGAATTTTTCCGAGACGAACTTTCGGACCAGGGAGGTCGGCGAGGATACCAATTGGACGACCGATATCTTCGGCTACGGCACGAATCCGGTGATAGCGCTCGAGCGCTAATTCCAGCGATTCGTGAGAGAGGTTGATCCGGGCGATGTCCATACCGGACTGCATCAACCCCTTGAGCACACGGGGATCGTCTGATGCTGGACCAATAGAGGCGATGATCTTCGTGCGGCGGGTCATGACTCCACGCTACCGGTGCGAGAGTTCAGGTCCGAATCATTTGATTGCGAGCCAACTTACGCGAGCGGACTTAGTTGAGTCGGGCCCGCAACCCTGCAGCGGCGAACCGAAATCCATCAGCCTCATCTTCAGGCGCCTCGGCGGCTAGGGCCTCAAGCACGCATGAAGCCTTTTCAAAATCGCCCGAAGCCCCATAGGCCCGAGCAAGTTCGGCTCGTTCCCAAATCGAGGAATCGGGGAGCAAACTTCGAAGACGGGTGGCGATGACACGTGATTGATGATCGTGCTCGAGGATCGCGACTTGGGCAAGATTATTGAGCATTCGTCGGACAATCCCTCGGGGACCTATTGGTGCAAGCATCGATTGGTGCCACGGAGCATCTGGTCCGTGCAACTGCTTGAATAATTGCTGACAGCCTAATTCGTCGAGCTGCGCGCCACGGTCGAACGCATCGATGTACAGGTCGGAATCTGCATCCTTCGTAAGAAAATGTCCCGGCATTCCAATACCGTGGAAGGTGCGGCCAACTCGACGACCAATCGACATCACGACAATCGAAAGAGTGATCGGAATTCCGAGACGCTGTTCGATGACGTAATCGAGACATGAATTGTTCTGGTCGTAATAACCGCAAGAGTTGCCAGTGAACTGCAGATCTTCGAAGATTCGTGTTCTCACTGCTTCGAAAGAAGAACCACAACCATCTGCGAGTTGATCGAGTCGGGCCATCTGGTCTTCAACGATCAGGCCTTCGTGGAAGTGCGAGGCCAGAACGAACGCAGCCTCGTCGACGTTGATCAAACTCTCGTCGCTTGACATGAGGATGGTGAAACGATCATTTCTTCCCACAGGTTGAGGGTATCGGCACTCCCCAACTTCCCGACTTCCCGACTTGTGGAGGTCTACGCTGCGGGCATGAATGGGACTGCTCACCCGTATCTCGACCACGAGGGACCAATCCCTTTCGCCCACCGGGGCGGCGCCGGAGATTGGCCGGAAAATTCTATGGAAGCGTTCTCTAAGGCCGTCGAACTCGGTTTTCGTTATGTCGAAACTGATGCGCACGTCACCGCGGACGGTGTTGTTGTGGCGTTTCATGACGATCACCTCGACAGAGTCACCGACAGAACTGGTCTCATCGCTGAGACGCCTTGGTCTGAGGTGTCAGTCGCTCGTATCGATGGGATCGCCCCCATCCCGTTGCTCGAAGACCTCCTGATCACCTGGCCAGACCTACGAATCAATATCGATCCCAAGCACGACGAAGTAGTCGGGCCGTTGGCCGATCTGCTCCACAACATTCAAGCTCTTGATCGCGTCTGCATCGGTTCCTTTTCCGATCGACGCATCGAACAGTTCCGCGACAGATTCGGCGAGTCCGTTTGCACATCAATGGGACCTCGAGGGGTCGCCAAACTGCGGGCATCGAGTTTTGGCCTGGGCCGCTCGTATCCGGCCGACAACTGTGTCCAAGTTCCCACACGCGCTGGCAAAGTACCCCTCGTCGATCATCGATTCCTCCGCCGTGCACATCGGTTGGGCTTGCCGGTGCACGTCTGGACAATCGATGATCCAGTCGAAATGCACCGTCTTCTAGATCTGGGTGTCGACGGCATCATGACCGACCGACCGAACGTTCTAAAAGACGTGCTTCATTCCCGGTCTCAGTGGTGACTGCTTCCCGAACGAGCGGCCAATCACCCACCCGCCCCCGAGATTGTCCGCCACCATTGGCTCGGCTGGCCAACTAGGGTTTTAAAGGTTGACTCTTACCGGGGACTCATCTAATTTCTTCTGTGTGACGCGAGTCACATCGTTACAGTTATGTCTCCTGGGTCGACTACCTAGAACCGATGCACGATTGTCAAAGAACTCCGCTCCGCTCACTCTTGAGGCAACACGATGAGGTTTGTACGCAGAAAGTTGTTGCAACTCATCGTTGTACTGCTGTGTGTGACTTTTTTTTCATTCCTACTTCTCGAACTTCTTCCAGGCGACACCGCCACGCGACTCTGCGCTGGAGCAGGAGGCCAAGAATGCGTCGACCAAAAGCGTCTTGAGTTCAATCTTAATGACCCGATGCCTGTTCGCTATGTGCGGTGGCTCGGAGACGCGGTGACTGGCGATCTCGGTGCTTCTGCCCGAAACGCGCAGCCCGTGTCAGAGGCACTCGCCGAACGAATGCCGGTAACAATTGAATTGCTTCTGTACTCGCAGTTCCTAGCGCTGCTTGTATCAATACCCTTAGCGTTCGCTGCAGCCAAGAGGGCCGGGGGGATTCTCGATCGGTTTTCAAGCGGCACCTTGTTCATGCTGCTCGCAGTTCCCAACTTCGTCATGGCCATGTTACTGATTTGGATTTTCCCAGTGACGTTAGGGATTGGTAATGCCACCGGCTATACGGCATTTAGCGAAGATCCCTTAAAGAGTCTTGCCTCACTCACCATTCCCGCCATCTGTCTCGCGGTTGCAGAGATGGCGGTGTATATGCGTCTTTTGCGCACCGATCTCATCGCCACGATGCAGGAGGACTACATCGCCATGGCTCGCGCCAAAGGCATGTCTCCGCGCAGAGTCCTGTACGGCCATGCGTTCAAGCCTTCGACGTTTTCGCTCATCACGGTTATTGGTCTGAACTTCGGCCGACTCGTAGGTGGCACCATCATTCTTGAAGTCATCTTCGGCCTCAATGGTCTTGGCGGTTACACCTACGCTGCCATCCAGGGCCAGGACTACGTCCCCGTGCAAGGCGCCATCGTCGTCATCGCCTGCGCCTACGTGCTCGTGAACTTCCTCGTAGACCTTCTCTACGCCGCCCTCGACCCCAGGATTCGTCATGCCCGCGCCCTCGCCTAACAACGCTGGTCGACCGTCCGGAGATTCGGTCTTTGCAGCGAGTGGCGACATCGCCTCCGAGGTGACGAGAATCGCCGATGGTGACGCGCATGATCTTGAGGCGCTTCGCCAACTCGATCCCGACCAGATCGACGGGGCGAGACCCAAAAAGCGATTGGGTCTCTTCTTCTGGTTCGCTGCTGGTTTCTTTATTCTGGTCATCATTCTTGCCATCACTGCTCCTTGGCTTCCGATCAAAAACCCAGCAAAAATCGTTGGGCGACCGCGCATAGCGCCGAATAGTCAGTTCTGGTTCGGCACCGACGCACTCGGGCGGGACATTTTCTGTCGTGTGATCTGGGGAGCCCGGGCATCACTTGCCGTTGGATTTCTTTCGATTCTGTTCGGCGGCATTGTCGGCACTGCCGTTGGTGTCGCTGCCGGCTACCTGCGAGGCAAGACCGAAACAGTATTGATGGTGGCAATGGATGTATTGCTCTCGTTTCCTGCCCTACTTCTCGCTTTGGCAATTGTGAACTTCACTGATTCAAAGACGATCCTTACCGTGTCGATCGCTCTCGGCCTCGTTGCAGTCGCTCCCACAGCTCGACTCGTACGAGCGAATGCGCTCATCTACGGTCAGAAGGACTTTGTTTTGGCGGCCCGTTTGCTCGGAGCAAACCACGTTCGGATCCTTCGGCGAGAAATCCTGCCGAATATCGTTCCGCCGCTGCTTTCCTTTTCGATCATTGCCATTGCCGTGGCCATGGTTGCTGAAGGAGGACTGTCGTTCCTTGGTCTGTCCATCGACGCCGCCTCAACGGCAACCTGGGGCAACATGATCGTGAGCGGGAAACCGGCCCTCGAAAATGGGGCCCCTTGGATCTCTCTCATTCCGAGCGCTGTTCTGTTCCTAACAGTTCTCGCCCTGAACTTTTCTGGTGATCGAATTCGCGAATACACCGATGTAAAGGAGGGCTGACCATGTCCGAGGCCTCTCCCCACGCGCAGAACTCACCACTACTTGAGGTAAAGAACCTCTCGACTTCGTTCCGCACAGAACATGGCGTCGTCCATGCGGTCGACGATGTCTCCTTCGTTCTCGATCGAGGCAAGACACTCGGTGTCGTAGGCGAATCAGGATCGGGCAAGACGGTTCTCGCCCGGTCGATCATGGGACTACTTCCGAAACGAAATGTCATTCGCGGGGGTCACGTTCTTTATGAAGGCGAAGACGTCATCTCCTATAACGAGAAGCAGATGAGCAAGGTGTGGGGCGCCGAGATGGCCATGGTGTTTCAGGACCCCATGACCTCACTGAACCCGGTCATGAAGATCGGCAAGCAAATAACAGAGTCTCTCCGACATCACCTCGGAGTCGACAAAGACGAGGCCAATGCCACGGCGACTGCCCTCCTTCGACAGGTCGGCATTCCCGAGCCCGAGCGTCGCCTAAGTGAATATCCGCATCAACTTTCTGGCGGCATGCGTCAGCGAGTCACCATTGCTATAGCGCTCGCCTGCGGCCCCAAGATCCTCTTCGCTGACGAGCCAACCACCGCACTCGACGTCACGGTGCAAGCACAAATTCTCGATTTACTCGATGACCTCCAGCGCGATCGCCACATGGCAATGATCCTCGTAAGCCATGATTTGGGTGTTGTAGCAAGCCGGACCGACGAAATCATGGTGATGTACGGCGGAAAGGTCGTGGAGCAAGCGTCAACATCCGAATTGTTCCGCAATGTCCGGATGCCGTACACCGAAGCACTTCTGCGTTCGATCCCTCGTATCGAGGATCCGAGCCATACTCGGCTCGAAGCCATCCCAGGCCGCCCACCGAACCTCCTTTCGCCCCCACCCGGATGCAATTTCGCTCCTCGGTGTCGTTACGTACAGGAACGGTGCTTGGTCGAAGAGCCACCGCTCGAATCGGAAAACGGGCACGTGTGGCGCTGCTGGTATCCGGTTGGTACTGACTCGAATCGAGAAGCCCTTGCGCGCAATGTTGCCGCTGGTGTTCCCGTCGGCATTCCTGCACCCGGTCCAATGTCGTCAGTAGGTGATCGATAGTGGCTGGATCAGGTACCGCTCATTTGCGTGACGCATCAGCGGCCATTCTGCGCGCCGCAAACTTGGTGGTCGAGTTCCCAATCGGCTCAACAGGGTTAAAGGTTCACGCGGTAAGTGATGTCAGTTTGGATCTTCTTCCAGGCGAGACACTTGGACTTGTCGGTGAATCCGGATCGGGTAAGTCGACGACAGGTCGCGCCCTCATGCAGATGCCCTCACCAAACTCAGGTTCTGTCTTCCTCGAACAGAAGAACCTCACAGAGTTGTCCGGGGCTGATCTCCGTGAGCTTCGTCCGCAGATGCAGATGATCTTTCAAGATCCGATTTCTTCGCTCAATCCGCGACGCAAGGTGACCGACATCGTCGCCGAGCCCCTGAAGATCTGGAAGCGCGGAACAACTACCGAACAATACGAACTCGTTGATCGCGTTCTTGAATCGGTCGGAATCGATCCCGAGGGAGCACGTTCACGACGTCCTTCAGAATTCTCGGGTGGCCAATGTCAGAGAATATGTATTGCGCGTTCGCTCATGCTTGAGCCGAAATTATTGATCTGCGATGAACCAGTTTCGGCTCTCGACGTTTCCGTACAAGCTCAGATCCTCAACCTTCTTCAGGATCTAAAGGAGCAGCACGGACTCACAATGCTGTTCATCGCGCACGATCTCGCCGTCGTGAAGAACGTCAGCGATCGCGTTGCCGTGATGTACCTCGGAAAGTTATGCGAGGTGGGCGACCCCGATGCCTTGTATTCAACTCCGGCTCACCCGTATACAAAGACACTTCTGGATTCAATCCCCCACCCAGACCCCGACGCACCAAAGGGTGATTTCGCAGGGTTGTCAGGCGAAATCCCGTCGCCCGTCGCACCGCCAAGCGGTTGCCGTTTCCGCACGCGGTGTCCTAACGCACAAGAGTTGTGTGCACAGGTCGAACCGGTAATGACCGCAGTTGGTGACGATCACTTCGTGGCCTGCCACTTCCCATTGCAAGGCACACCAGTCACGCTCTAATTGCGTTTACCAATTCTCGGGATCATCAGCGGCGGCCCAGCAATACCAAGCAGCCACACTGCGATACGGAGCGAACCGATCGCCTAGTGGTGCTAGTTCGTGGGCGCTTGGCATTACGCCGCCGTTGAAGGCTCGGCCATAGCCACTTCGCACTCCGTAATCACCCGAAGGCCAAACATCGAGCCTTCGGAGGGTGAACATCAAAAACATCTGGGCTGTCCATGGGCCAATTCCGCGAACCCCTACGAGGTGTTCCACCACTTCGTCGTCCGTTGACCGGCCGATTCGATCCAGCCGCACCCGTCCGTCGGAGACCTGTTCAGCGAGGTCGAGAAGTGATGCGCACTTAGCGCCCGACAGGCCGGCCTCCCTCAGTTGCGCGACTGGAACAGTGCGGACGGCCTCGGCAGTGAAAGGACCATCGATCAGGCCCTTCACACGGGCCCAAATAGACGCCGCAGCTCGCCCGTTGAGTTGCTGTGAGGCGATCGCATTCGAAAGAGTTTCAAATCGCTTCGAAACAGGGGGCGCCGCTCCGATTTTCATCAATCCATGACGGTCGACAAGCTCTCTCATGACCTTGTCGCGCCGTGCAAGCTCCTGTGAGGCAACTTGATGCGTAACCGGCATGGATTGGAGCCTAGGGGTCGTTGTCTGTGCCACGATACGGGAATGGCATCCGCACCTGAATTCTCAATCGACACGTCGACCATCTACCGCGTCACGATCGCGACCCCGAAGGGCGAGATCGTCATGGATCTCGATCCTCGTATCGCACCAAACACGGTGAACAATTTCGTCACTCTCGCACGTGCTGGCTTCTACGACGGACTGACATTCCACCGCGTCGTAGCCGGTTTTGTTATCCAAGGTGGATGCCCGACAGGAAATGGCACCGGTGGTCCGGGTTACAAGTTTGCTGATGAGCCTGTACAGGGGAACTACCGAGACGGCGCCGTTGCTATGGCGAACTCAGGCCCCGACACCAATGGTTCACAGTTCTTCATTTGTCTCGGCGACCAGCCCGGACTTCCGAAGCAGTACAGCCTTTTCGGTCACACAATTGCTGGCCTTGACGTTGTTAAGACGATTGCCGTCGGTGACGTGATGACAACGGTGACCATCGAAGAAGTAGCGATCGAGGGCTGATCGCAGTTGCCGAATGGTCAGTCTTTTGAGGCGACTGCATTCGGAACGACATTCATCTTTGGCTCATAGGCGTCAACCTCAACCTCACGGGGTGCCGACCCCAATGTGGCGCGCATCACTTCACGACAATCCTCGCATGGCCCGTAAAAACGCCCGCTCGCAGCCTTGGCACATCGAGGACAAACGAAATCAAGTGGTGCCGTGTCGAACAAGTCTGTGCCCATAGAGACATCATCGCGCACGAGAGGCGGTGGGGTCGTAACAGTCAAGGAACGTATGCGCCTGTCCATGCAAGCGCGCTGAGGGCAACGACTCCCCCGGCGAGGATCGTCGTTACTACTCGATCTGATAGCGGGATCTTCGTTGCCACCGCAAGCGTGAGCGCTATCGGGAATGCGTTGATTCCATAACGCTCCAGTGAATTCAGATTCTCGGCGCCCAAAGCTGCGCACAGAATGATCGCGGAAAAAATTCCGTACGACACCGGCCAGCAGCGAAATGTCAACACCAACAAAACCACGAAGGCAATTGCAAACGGGATATGGAGACCGTCGGAAAATCGAGTGGAACCAAACATCTGCGAAATTCCATCCCACATTCTGCTCATGGGGTTGACCGCAGTTCCCCTCAAATCGTTTTGCACGGAGAAGGGAAGCCAAGCATCGCCGAACACACGATTTACCCAAAGCAGATACGCACCGGTCGCAACGAAGGGCGAGCACACAGCAGCGAGACCGACTGCCCGCTCGTTGTTCTTGGCACTTCGCCACACTCGGAGTAGTTCGATGGCCACTGGGACGGCAAAAACGATTCCCAGAGGTCTTGTGAAACCAACGATGAGACCGGCGGCAATCGCCCAACCCCATCGTCGAGTCCGAATCGTCCAAAAACCAAAAACGGCAGCAAGAATCCACAGCGATTCGGCGTATCCCCAAGCCAACACGAACGCTCCGGGGAAAAGACACACCATCCACACCGCACGGTTTGCCAACTCTTTTGACCCCCGCTCAAAAATCACCAATCGACGAATAGCAACAGCCAGCAGAAGGGACGCGATATTCGCCACGAGTATGAGTGCGAGATCAGTTCGGCCCAGGGTCACGACTGACATGACGCGACCGAGCAACGGGAAAAGAGGGAAGAACCGAAGGCCGTCCGGGGCAACAGCGTCATACCCATACATAGCGATATCGCGGTACCACGTGCCATCCCAAGCAATGAGACCCTCGCTAAGGACATTGGGCTTATTCGTGGGAACGAGGTGCTCGGACGCCGCGTATGCAGTGATGAAACCCGCAGCAATCAAAACACGCGTCGTTAGCCACGGCAGCAGTACTTCTCTAAGGTCCGCATAGAACTTCCGACACTCAGAAGAAATCGATGAGTTCATGATGACGGCGCGAATCGCAGAAGCGAGGCGTGCTCGAAGTACCGATCGCCATTCTCAGCCACCAGCAGTTGTGGAGCTCGTACCGTCGAGAGAGCGTCGATCAAGCCAGTACATTTTCCTTCGAAGGTCTCATACGCGTCACTCCAAACGACAAAGACTGTGTGAGTCGATCCGGCTTGGATGAGAACGCGTCCCGCAAAGGCTGCGGGATCTGAGGCTTTATTTCGAGCGCCGTAGTCGACCCAATCCACGAATTGGCCATTTTCATAGGCCGGATAGGAAATAAATGTAAGCCCTGCTGGCATCACCCGAACTCCTGCGGGTCCCAACTGGTCGGGACAGAAAACGACAATGTCGCCAGCCTTCGCTGTCGTTGTCAGCTCCTCGCCGAGTTCCTTTAGTTGTGTGCGGCTGTAGAAGACGTTCCAGACCGCGCCAACGGACAGGAGCAGACACATCGCCGCCACGACGCCGAATCGAATCCATCTCGATGCGAAGCAGGAGATGCCTGCGGCGGTGATGACTGCCAAAAAAGGAAAAATTACAGCGGTATAACGACCGGCGAATGCATTGTTGGCAACGAACGAAATCGACGTGCCGATGAAAAAGGTGAATGCAGCGATCCACGCCGCTCCCCTGAACTGTGGTCGAGTCCGGAGGTCGAGAGCTGTCGTTCTGCGATCCACTACGAAGCCGAAGACTCCCAACACGAGCGCCATCGCGATCAGAACCGCTCCCAACCCGCGTTCCCCGTAATTTCCGCCGCCGTTGTCGGCCAACGTCCATGCCAAGGCCGTGGTTGGCCTCGTGGCGGGCGCCCATGGAGTTCCGGTGTGTGCTGCCTGGTAGAGCATTGTTGGAAGCCAAGGAACGAACGCTATTCCTGCGGCTACCAGTGCCAGAACAAGACTTAGCCACGGTCGGCGGGCTGCGCTGTCAGGAGCCCTCCACACCTTCCAAAGAGCCGTGAGACCAACCGCACCGAGCAGCCATAGGCTCCAATAGTGGGTGTAGAGGAGCACTGCTCCAACAACGGCGATTCCGAAAAAGCGAGGAAGGGTCGCCTTGCCTCGATCAATCACATCATCAATCAGCAACCAGCCAATGGCCACAAGGAGCATTACGAGCGAATACATCCTCGCTTCGTTCGAATAGCGCACCGCAAAGGGTGAAACTGCGACGACAGCGACCGCAACCCAACCCAAGGTGGGACCGCCCTTGCGTCGACCGATTACCCACACCAGCGGGAGGGTAAGGAGTCCGAACAACCCAGAGAGACCGCGAACCGAAAGATCTCCGGAACCGAAGACGCCTGTCCACCAGTGAAGCAGGAGGTAATAAAACGGCGGATGACCGTCATGTTTGAGGTGCTCAAAAAGCTGACCGAGCGGGGCACTGGCGATATTTACCGAAAGTGCTTCATCAAGCCATAGAGAAGAACGAGTCACGAAACGGGTAAAGATGCCCACGGCTATAGCGACAGCGGCGAGAGCGATGATCTCAGGCCGCGCCCGATTCTCTTTAGTCACCACTGATTGGCCATATTCCTCGTCGTGCATGCCCCCGCAGAGTACCGCCGTACTCTGCCTCGGACAGCCACCCGGATCATCACTAGTCAATGATGGCTTCACTACACTCATTCCCGTCCCTCATTGCGAAAGTGGTCTGATGACGTCTCCCCCCGAAGCCAGCAATCCAACGCACCCAACGGTCGTGATTATCGGCGCCGGGCCCGCAGGACTCACCGCTGCGTTCGAACTCTCGAAGGCTGGCCGATTGAGCACCGTGCTTGAGGCGACCGACATGGTCGGAGGCATTTCTCGCACCGTCGAACGCGATGGCTGGCGTTTTGATCTCGGCGGCCACCGGTTCTTCACCAAGGTTCAACCAGTCGAGGACCTCTGGCATGAAATTCTTCCCGACGAGGATTTCCTCATGCGTCCCCGCATGAGCCGCATCTTTTACGACGGCAAGTACTTCGACTATCCGCTTAAAGCGTCGAACGCCCTCAAGAACCTCGGGATTCTCGAAGCCGTTCGTTGCGTCGCGTCCTACTTTTGGGCCCGGGCGAAGGTGAGCCTCTCAAAACTTCTTGGTCGCCATAAGCCAGAGACAAGTCTCCAAGACTGGATCACGAACCGCTTCGGGAAGCGCCTGTTCGACCACTTCTTCAAGACCTATAACGAAAAAGTATGGGGAGTTCCGGCGAGCGCCCTGCAGGCCGACTGGGCTGCGCAACGCATCAAGAACATGTCTCTTTGGAATGCCGGTATGAACGCCATCCTCGAGACAATCCCCAGTTGGGTCCCATTTGTCCACGCTGGAAAATCAACCGACATCACCTCACTGATCGAGGAATTTCAGTACCCCAAATACGGTCCTGGGATGATGTGGGAAGCCGCACGAGACAAAGTCGTCGCCGCAGGCTCAACCGTTCTGATGGAACAGAAGGTCACGCGCATCGAACATCGTGAGGGTCGAGCTATTTCGGTCACGACAACGAGTGCGAGCGGAACGAAAACGTTCGAGTGCGACGAGGTCATCTCGTCGATGCCGATGTCGTCGCTTCTGAAAGCGATGGATCCGCCACCACCTGCCGACGTACTATTCGCGGCAAACGATCTGCGTTATCGAGATTTCCTCACCGTTGCTCTCGTTGTCCCCGAGAGCGTTGGGTTTCCCGATAACTGGATCTACATCCACTCACCAGCGGTGATCGTCGGCCGAATTCAGAACTTTGGGTCTTGGTCTCCATACATGGTGAAAGAAGGCCGAACCTGTCTCGGCCTCGAATACTTTGTTTTCGAAGGCGACAAGATTTGGAACACCTCGGACGAAGAACTTGTCGCGCTGGCCACTCGCGAACTCGAATCAATTGGACTCATTGAGTCCGGTCGGATCGAGGCTGGCTATGTCGTGCGCGTCCCTAAGGCCTATCCGTTCTACGACGAGCGGTACAAGGCCAATGTTGAGAAACTTCGAGAGTGGATTAACGAATGCGCTCCTAACGTGCGTCCCGTTGGTCGAAACGGCATGCATCGCTACAACAACCAGGACCATTCGATGTACACGGCAATGCTTACAGTTGAAAACATCGTGAATGACTCTTCCCATGACGTTTGGGAGGTCAATGTCGACGAGGAATATCACGAGGAGAAGGCTCCCGCCTCCGGTGCCGGTACTGGTAGAGATGCTCCAGTCATCGAGCGAGACGCGTTCGAGCGCGATCACCCCGTCCATCAATCGCCGTCCTAAGCCTCAAATGAGCTCCGCAGTTTCGGTCGACGACATCACTGCACTTGCACTCGCTGCAGGAATTCAGCGAGTGCATGTTCTTGCATGGCGTGACCTTGTCGATATTGAAGCGGGCGGTTCTGAGTTGCATGCAGCGAGAGTGCTCTCGCTTTGGTCAGAAGCCGGCCTTGAGGTGTCTATGCGCACCTCCTATGCACAAGGCCATCCCTACGAAGGCACTCGCGATGGATACCGGATCGTTCGCAAGCACGGCCGTTTCATGGTCTTTCCGACGACGGTCATCAGCGAGATTCTTGGCAGCCTTGGGCCTCGAGATGCAATTGTCGAGATCTGGAACGGTGTCCCTTTCCTCACGCCCCTCTGGGCGCGCGGGCCCCGATCGACATGGATTCATCACGTGCACCGCGACATGTGGGAAATCGTCCTCGAGCCCGGCTTAGCGAAGGCTGGCAAATTCTTCGAACATCGACTGGCGCCTCCGCTTTACCGTCGCACGCCCATCGTCACGCTTTCTGAATCAAGCCGGTCAGAGATCGTTGAGTATCTGAGACTCCCCGCAGCCAACGTACGTGTCGTTCCTCCTGGCATCGACGGGCAGTTTCACCCCAGCGGTGAAAAATCCCCAACTCCACTCGTTGTTTCGGTTGGACGATTTATGCCTTCGAAGCGGTTCGACGATCTCATCGAATCCATGGTCGAAGTACGACGGTCGGTGCCCAACGTTGAGCTTGTCATCGTTGGCGATGGTTACGAGCGTCCCGCGCTGGAGGCCCAGATTTCTTCACTTGGCGCAAAGTCTTGGATCCGTCTCGCTGGACGAGTTTCCGACGAGGAACTTCTTTCGCTCTATCGACGCGCATGGGTTGTCGCTAGTGCGTCGATCGCTGAAGGGTGGGGAATGACCCTCACTGAGGCCGCCGGCTGCGGCACACCCTCTGTGGCTACCGATATTGCCGGGCATCGCGACTCGGTGGCACCGAATTTGTCGGGTCTCCTCGCGCGTTCTTCACGCGAGTTCGCCGAGTCTCTGGTCGCCGTACTCACCGACCAAACATTGCGTGATCGACTCTCAGCAGGAGCGCTCCAACACGCAGCAACCCTTACCTGGACAGCCACCGCACTAGGAACGTTCACTCCCCTTGCAGAAGACGCCCTTCGCCGCCACAAAGGGCACTCATAGTGGCGCCACCAGTCGTCCTCGTGCCTGGCTTTGCGACGTCTGCATCGAGAACTTGGGGTGACAACGGTTGGATCGATCTGCTCGCTGACATCGGCCGCACCGCGTTCGCTCTTGACGTTCTCGGTTCAGGCTCCTGCGAGAAGCCACATGATCCTGTGGCGTATGCAATGTTTGAACAACACCTGCTCGACCGTTTCCCGTCTGAGCCAGTCGACGCGATCGGATTCTCGCTTGGTGCTCGAACGCTCCTCACTTTGGCTGCCGTGCATCCCGATCGATTCAATTCGCTTATCGTTGCTGGCGTAGGTCGCAACCTGTTCGAACGCGATACGACAGGCGAATCGATCGCATCTGCCATCGACGGAACCGGCGACAGCAACGACCCGACAGTTCGCTATTTCGTGCAACTGGCAGAGGCGCCCGACCAAGATCCCTTGGCCCTCGCTGCGTTCATGCGCCGGCCTTCCGCCGTTCCGATCACTCGCGAGCTTTTGGGTGCGATCACCTGCCCTGTCCTTGTTGTTTTAGGCGACAAAGACTTCGCTGGCCCGGCCGATCCGCTCATGGACGCTCTACCCGGATCTCGCTTGGTCACGCTCCGAAACGTCGACCACTTCGCCACGCCCAAGGATTTCGGCTTCATAGACGCTGCTCTCAGCTTCCTCTCAACTTAGGACTGAGCGCTCGCACGTGAACAGCCAAGGCCAGATTTCATCGTGGACGCCCATTTCCTGAAGTGTGGTGAGATCCGCACTAACTTATGAAAGCGGAAGTGATATTTCGCAAGCGCGGGAACTTTCACCCGTGCTCACCCAACACAAGGAGCGTCCATGAGCGACACATCCCAGGGTCCGGGCTGGTGGCAAGCATCGGACGGCAAGTGGTATCCCCCGGAGCAAGCCCCCGGTGCAGCACCTCAGTCGTCTGGCGGTCGACTTGATATCGGAGCGGCCCTCTCCTACGGATGGGAGAAATTCGTTGCCAATCTGAGCACGATGATCCTCATCGTCGCCATCTTCTTCGGCGTGCAGTTGGTCATCAACATCGCCATCCAGTTCCTCAAACCAAACGGCCTCATCGCTGGTCTGTTCGTCGGCGGTGTCCTGATCGCGATTGCCGTCTTTGTCGGCCTCATGATCGAAGCTGGGCTCATCCGTGCGGCACTGGCGATCACTGAAGGTCGCCCTCCAGAAGCAAGCATGATGTTCTCCGCAGAACGGCTTGTTCCATTCGCAATCGGAGCAGTCATCGTTGCCCTCTTGTCGTTCGTTGGCATTCTGGCGTGCTGTATAGGTTACGTAGTGGTTCGTTTGTTCATTCTGTTCTGGGGTTTTTACGTTCTCGACCCCAAGCGCAACGACGAACCAGTCGACGCGATAAAGAATTCATTCAACCTTGTAAGCAAGAACGCAGGCGATGTTCTTGTCTTTGCAATCGTTGTCGTTCTCATTAATATCGTTACGTGCGGTCTGGCTATCGGTGTTACCGAAATCGCTATTGGCTACGCCTACAAGCAGCTCAACGGCGATCCCATCGCTGCTTGATTGAGCTCTTGCTTTACAAAAGGCCCCTGTCACTGACAGGGGCCTTTTCGCGTGCAGTGAAAAGTTGTGATTAACGCAGTGGAACTGCAAAGGTGTCGATCGGAGCCGGAAGCGTTGTTCTCCCAGTCAGCCAAGTGTCGACAGATGCTGCGACCGAGCGCCCTTCGGCGATTGCCCAGACGATGAGGCTTTGTCCTCTGCCCATATCGCCAGCAACGAAAACGCCGTCGACGTTGGTGGCCCAATTGCCGTCACGAGCGACGTTGCCACGTTGATCGATGGCGACACCGAGCTGGTCCAACAGACCGCCTTGTTCGGGTCCAACAAAGCCCATCGACAGGAACACGAGTTCACAGGGAAGCACGAATTCCGAGCCGTCAACGGCTTCGAACGAAGGTCTTCCATCGACAATTGTCGAAACCACTTCGACTGCACGGAGACCGCGAAGGTTGCCCTGATCATCGCCAAGGAACTCAAGCGTGTTGACTGCGTAGACCCGCTCGCCACCCTCTTCGTGTGCTGACGATGTTCGATAGACAATCGGCCACGTCGGCCATGGGTTTTCGCTGGGTCGGGAATCGCCCGGTCGAGACATGATCTCAAATTGATGCACAGAGGTGGCCCCTTGGCGGTGAGAGGTGCCAAGACAATCGGCACCAGTGTCGCCACCACCAATGATGACAACTCGTTTCCCTTCGGCATGGATTGGGCTGCGATCAAGATCGCCTTGTTGCACACGATTAGCCAAGGGGAGAAATTCCATTGCCTGGTGAATACCGTTGAACTCCCTTCCCGGAATTGCAAGATCTCGCGCCGCCGTGGCCCCTCCTGCGAGCACCAACGCATCGAACTCGGCGCGGAGCTGTGCACCGGTGATGTCAACGCCGACGTTGCTATTGCAACGAAAGTCGACGCCTTCAGCCTCGATTTGAGCCAGCCGTCGATCGAGATGGCTTTTTTCCATCTTGAATTCCGGGATGCCATAACGCAGCAGCCCACCGGGACGGTCTGCACGTTCGAAAACCACTACGTCGTGTCCGGCCCGAGCCAATTGCTGAGCCACTGTTAGGCCAGCAGGACCCGAGCCAATGACTGCGACTCGTTGGCCGGTGCGCACTGTTGGAAGTTGAGGCTCAATCCATCCCTCGGACCATGCTCGATCGATGATCTCGACCTCAACCTGTTTGATCGTTACGGGGTCCTGATTGATGCCAACAACACAAGCGGCTTCACAAGGGGCAGGACACAGTCGCCCGGTGAACTCGGGAAAGTTGTTGGTTGCATGAAGTCGATCAATGGCATCTCGCCAGCGATCGTGGAAAACGAGATCGTTCCAATCGGGAATCAGATTCCCCAGAGGGCAGCCGTTATTACAGAACGGGATGCCGCAATCCATGCATCGGCTTGCCTGTTCACGAACCTTTGCGATCGGGAAATCTTCGTAGACCTCGCGCCAGTCTCGAAGGCGTACTGGAACCTCTCGTCTCGAAGGAAGTTCACGATCATGTTTCAGAAAACCACTTGAATCACCCAAGTCGATCCCTCCTTATCCTCTCGCCGCGGCCATGACGGCATCGATCGGGTCGGTGCCATCGGCAAGTGCTTTGCGTTCAGCCTCGAGCACTCGCTTGAAATCCTTCGGAATTACTTTTACGAACTTCGTTGCGGCGTCTAGCCATGAATCCAACATCTTTTCGGCGACCACGGAGCCCGTCTCGTGACGATGACTCTCAATGCGGTCTCGTAACCATTCGAGATCATCGGCGTCGAGTTGATCGATATCGATCATCTCAGGATTGACTCGGAGGAGAAACGTGCTGTCTGGGTCGTAGACAAACGCGAGACCACCGGACATACCGGCGCCAAAGTTGCGACCGGTAGGACCTAGAACGACGACCCTTCCACCGGTCATATATTCACAGCCGTGGTCACCTACTCCTTCGACGACAGCAACAGCTCCGCTATTTCGAACGCAGAACCGTTCGCCCACAATTCCTCGAAGGAACATCTCGCCTTGGGTCGCACCATAGAGAACAACGTTGCCAGCGATGATGTTGTCCTCAGCGGCAAACGTCGCACTCTTCGAGGGACGAACGATGATCCGACCACCAGAAAGACCTTTGCCGGTGTAATCGTTGGCATCGCCTTCGAGTTTCAGCGTTATGCCCCTTGGTAAAAACGCTCCAAAGCTTTGACCGGCTGAGCCCTCGAATGCGATTGTGATCGTGTTGTCGGGAAGTCCTTCACCGCCAAAGCGACGCGTGAGTTCAGCACCCAACATCGTGCCGACAGTCCGATTGACGTTGCGGATAGGCGAGGCAATCTCGACCCGTTCGCGTCGATCGAGCGCCGGGGCAGCCTGCCGGATCAATTCGTTATCAAGAGCAAGATCAAGACCATGGTCTTGGGCCGTCGTACAACGTCGGCTCGCTCCCTTGGCGATCTCAGGAAGGTAGAAAATTGGCGAAAGATCGAGTCCGGATGCTTTCCAATGCTCCACGGCCTGAACTGCGTCGATCAGCTCCACCTGGCCAATCGCTTCGTCGAGAGTCCGAAAACCAAGTTCCGCAAGGAGTTCCCGAACCTCTTGCGCGATGAACTCGAAGAAATTCACCACGAATTCCGGCTTACCGCTGAATCGAGCGCGCAACTCTGGATTTTGGGTTGCGACACCTACAGGACATGTGTCGAGGTGGCAAACACGCATCATTATGCACCCGGACACGACCAGAGGAGCTGTTGCGAATCCAAACTCTTCGGCGCCGAGGAGCGCGGCGACAATGACGTCGCGACCCGTTTTGAGCTGCCCATCGACCTGCACAACGATTCTGTCGCGAAGATTATTCAGCAACAGGGTCTGCTGGGTTTCTGCGAGTCCGAGTTCCCACGGTCCGCCAGCATGTTTCAGTGAAGTCAGCGGCGAAGCGCCGGTGCCACCGTCGTGGCCGGAAATTAGCACCACGTCGGCGTGAGCCTTGGAAACGCCGGCGGCGACAGTTCCAACGCCAACCTCCGACACGAGTTTCACGTGGACGCGTGCCTCGTTGTTAGCGTTCTTGAGGTCGTGAATAAGTTGCGCTAAATCCTCGATTGAATAGATGTCGTGGTGCGGCGGAGGTGAGATCAGCCCGACGCCTGGGGTTGAATGACGAGTTTTCGCCACCCACGGGTACACCTTGTGCCCCGGAAGTTGGCCGCCTTCGCCCGGCTTTGCACCCTGAGCCATTTTGATCTGAAGATCATCGGCATTGACGAGGTACTCGCTCGTCACACCAAATCGACCCGAAGCGACCTGCTTGATAGCCGAACGCTTTGAATCGCCGTTAGCCAGTGGAGTGAAACGTTCGGCATCTTCTCCACCTTCGCCTGTGTTGGACTTTCCGCCGATTCGGTTCATGGCGATCGCCAAATTCTCGTGGGCTTCAGCAGAAATCGAACCGTAGGACATAGCCCCGGTAGAGAATCGCTTCACGATTTCGGAAACTGACTCAACTTCGTCGATGGGTACCGAGGGCCGCGCATTGACGTCAAGCTCAAACAGTCCACGCAGAGTCGCAAGATTCTTTGATTGGTCGTTGACTAGCGCGGTGTATTCCTTGAAAATGTCGTAGCGACCAGAACGGGTTGAGTGCTGGAGTTTGTAAACGGTTTCGGGATTAAAGAGGTGGTATTCACCTTCGCGACGCCATTGGTATTCGCCTCCGGCCTCAAGAGTCCTATGAGCGCGTTCCGTCGAGTTCACGGGATGGGCCAAGCTGTGCCGGCTCGCAACCTCTTGCGCAATTTCATCGAGACCAATGCCACCGAGACGGCTGACGGTGCCGCTGAAATACTCATCGACGAGTTCACGCGCCAGACCAATGGCCTCGAAGATCTGGGCACCGGTGTACGACGCGACGGTCGAGATCCCCATCTTCGACATGACCTTCAAGACACCCTTGCTCGAAGACTTGATGTAGTTAGAGATCGCCTTGATTGGATCGTTCATCTCGCTTCGACCCTCGGCAATGAGATCTTCAATCGTTTCAAAGGCGAGGTACGGGTTGATCGCAGCAGCGCCGTAGCCAATTAGGACACACATGTGATGTACCTCGCGAGCGTCACCGGCCTCGACGATAAGTCCCACCCGGGTACGCGTCTTTTGGCGAATCAGATGGTGGTGGACAGCACTAGTGAACAGAAGCGATGGGATCGGTGCCATTTCGGCATCGGAACCCCGATCTGAAAGCACGAGCATGGTGGCTCCGGCTTTGATCGCGTCGTTCGCTAGGCGACGCACATTCGCCAACGCCTTCTCGAGTCCTTCTCCCCCAGCAGCAACTGGGTAGAGACACGGGATTACAACAGTTCGAAAATCGATTGCACCTTCGTTGTCGGCAATATGCACGAGAGTGCGAAGTTCGTTGTTGTCGAGGATTGGGCGCTCAATCAGGATCTGTCGACACGAGGAAGGCTGGGGATTGAGGAGGTTCCCCTCGGGGCCCAGCATGCCGCTGATTGCGGTGACAAGTTCCTCTCTGATTGCGTCAAGCGGCGGGTTTGTCACCTGCGCGAAAAGCTGAGCGAAGTAATCGAACAAAAGACGTGGACGCGACGAAAGAACAGCGATTGGCGTATCGGTTCCCATCGAACCAATCGGCTCAAGACCGTTCTTCGCCATTGGCTCGAGAATGAGCTTCATCTCTTCGTAGGTGTAACCGAAGAGTTGCTGACGCTTTATCACTGCATCATGTGGCATCAAGGTGTGCGTCTGAGATGCAAGAGAATGAAGTTCGATCTGATTTGCAGCGAGCCAATCGCCATAGGGATGACGTTCGGCAAGATGGGTTTTGATCTCCTCATCGTCGATAATTCGACCCTGCTGGGTATCGACAAGGAACATTCGACCAGGTCGCAAGCGGCCCTTCTGTACGACGCGCGCAGGGTCGATGTCGATAACTCCGACTTCGGACGCCATGATCACAAGATCATCCGTCGTTACCCAATAACGAGATGGCCGGAGACCATTGCGATCGAGAAGCGCGCCAATCACGGTGCCATCGGTAAATGCTATGGAAGCTGGGCCATCCCATGGCTCCATGAGCGATGCGTGGTAGCGGTAGAAGTCGCGTTTCGCTCGGGGCATCGATGGCTGATGCTCCCAAGCCTCGGGAACCATCATGAGGACTGCGTGAGGGAGGTCGTAGCCGCCCATATGAAGAAGTTCGAGTACTTCGTCGAACGTCGCCGAATCTGAGGCCTCGGGCGTGCAAATGGGGAAGATGCGATCAAGATCGCCAGGCAGGAGTTCGGAGTGCAGCAACGCTTCGCGTGCTCGCATCCAATTGCGATTGCCTTGGACCGTATTGATCTCGCCGTTGTGAGCGATATATCGGAAGGGATGAGCCAGCGGCCAAGACGGGAACGTGTTCGTTGAGAAACGGGAATGAACAAGAGCAAGTGCCGACTCAACACGAGGATCATTGAGATCTGTGAAGAATGCACCAAGCTGCGTTGTCGTCAACATTCCCTTGTAGATGAACGTGCGGCTGGAAAGCGACGGGAAGTACACGCCCCCATCGCTGAGGGAGCCGAGTTCGACTTCCGAGCGCTTGCGAGCGAGGTACACATGCCGATCAAGAGTGAGGCCATGGAGGCCTTCACCAACGATGAACGGCTGAAAGAAGGAAGGCTCCACCCCCTTCGCCTGTGACCCGATCATTGAGTCGTCGACAGGGACCTCTCTCCAGCCGAGGACAGTTAATCCCTCATCGAGAAAAATGGCCTCGATCGATGACCGAACAGACGCCGCCGCTGCTTCATCTGCGGGCAGAAAGGCGAGCCCTGTGGCGTAATTACCTTCGGGTGGAAGATCGAAGGGCACAACGGAGCGGAAGAACTTGTCGGGAATCTGCAGAAGTATGCCGGCGCCATCACCGGTGTTCACCTCTGAACTAGCCGCACCGCGATGATCCATATTGCAAAGGGCACCAAGACCATGACGCACTATCTGATGACTGCGCTCACCTTTCATGTGCACGACAAAATTGACGCCACAGGCGTCGTGTTCGAATCGGGGGTCGTAGAGACCTTGTGCACTGGGGAGCCCGGAGGGGCGAAGTGTTGACATACGTCTTCCTGCGTTGCACGGACCAGCAGCTCCACCCATTGGGTTGAGGGCTCTGGTGTTGACACGCTCACGATGGGGACGACGCTGGCCCCTGAGCGGAGACTAGATCGTACACGGAGATTGCGAGGATTCTCCCGCCGAGCGCCTAATCGGTGTTCGAGCAGAGGACACCCACAGATCTGCACCGGTAGGGTCTTCAGCGTGCAAAGGCCTGATCAGGATCCCAAAAGCCATATCGCCGATTTGGCAGGCTTCATCGAGGGGTCACCCTCGCCTTTTCACGCCGCAGCAATGGCATCAGAACGCCTTGAACGGATTGGATTCATCGAAATTGAGGAATCCACTACCTGGCCGCCTCAGCCCGGCAGATACTTCCTTCGTCGTGGCGGAGCCCTCGTGGCATGGTCAACTGCCGACGGGGCACACCCACACGCCGGATTCCGAATCATCGGCGCCCATACCGACTCGCCAAATCTCCGACTACGGCCTCGCCCCGATCACCGTTCAGCGGGGATGGCTCAACTTGGAGTTGAAATCTACGGCGGTGTTCTTCTCAATTCTTGGCTCGACCGCGACTTGGGTCTCTCGGGTCGCGTAATTCTCATCGGCGATGGCGGCCAAACCGAGACCCGACTCCTCCACGTCAATGAACCGCTGCTACGGGTTCCTCAGTTGGCCATCCACCTTGACCGATCAGTCACGACCGACGGTCTTCGGCTCGATCCGCAGCGTCATCTGCAACCGGTGTGGAGTTCCGCCCAAGGCGAATTCCCCATCTTCCGCGAATGGCTTGCCCATCAACTCGAGGTCTCAACCTCAGCGATCGGCGCTTGGGATCTCATGGCTCATGACCTGACCCCACCCACCCGACTCGGAGTGGACGGTTCGATGTTCGCCTCCGGACGGCTCGACAACTTGCTCTCCTGTCACGCCGGTCTTGTCGCTCTCGTAAATAGTTGCACCGATGGCTTCGCATCCGTGCCGGTCCTGTGCCTCTTCGATCACGAAGAAGTTGGCAGTGAAACGGCGAGTGGCGCTGCCGGACAATTACTCCCGGCGACTTTAGAAAGAATCTGCCTCTCATCGGGCCTGACCCGAGATGAATGGTTCGCATCCCTCGCTGCGTCGATCTGCGTCTCTGCAGATGGAGCCCACGCGACACACCCGAACTGGCCCGAGCGCCATGAACCAGACCATCTAGTGCTACTTGATGGTGGACCTGTCGTGAAATGGAACGCCAACGCTCGTTATGGCACTGACGCCCCAGGGGCAGCGCACATCCTTGCGCTCGCCGAGCAACTTGAGATGCCGATGCAAACCTTTGTCTCCCGCAATGACTTTCCGTGTGGATCAACAATCGGTCCCATTACCGCAGCGCAACTAGGAATCACGACGATTGATATCGG